>JAGNNV010000275.1 GCA_017990495.1 Vicinamibacteria bacterium | reverse complement strand
TCGCCGCGGCGGGGCGACTCGTGATTGAACAGGATGCCGTTCGACACGTGCATGTCGTAGCTCTCGCGGTAGTTCACCGCGATCCAGTGCGCGTACACCTTGGCCGCGGCGTAGGGCGAACGCGGGTAGAAGGGCGTGGTCTCCTTCTGGGGCGTCTCGATCACCTTGCCGAACATCTCGGAGCTGCCCGCCTGGTAGACGCGCGACTTGAGGCCCAGTTCACGCACCGCGTCGAGCAGACGCAGGAAGCCGGTGCCCGTGGAGTTCCCCGTGTACTCGGGCATCTCGAACGACACCTTCACGTGGCTCTGGGCGGCGAGGTTGTAGATCTCGTCGGGGCCCACCGCCTGCAGTGTCTTGATCAGCGACGAGGTGTCGATGAGGTCGCCGTAATGCAGGTGGAGCTGATCGCGGACGTGGTCGATGCGCCAGGTGTTAAAGGAACTGGAGCGGCGAACCAGGCCGTGGACGTCGTAGCCCTTCTCGAGGAGGAGTTCGGCGAGGTAGCTGCCGTCCTGGCCGGTGATGCCGGTGATGAGTGCTTTTTTCATGGGAGTCTTTCCGCAAAAGGCCGGTGGGGCGTCGAATCAGTCCACGAACCGGTATTTGATGAGGGTCCAGAGGGCGGGGAAGCCGTCTCGCCAGGTGATCTTCTTGCCCTCGGAATAGTCGCGACCGTCGTAAGTGATGGGAACCTCGTAGACCCGCGCGCCTCGCTTGAAGAGCTTGGCCGTGATCTCGGGCTCGATGCCGAAACGGTTCGAGTGCAGGGGCATGGGCTTGAGGATGTCCGCGCGGATGGCCTTGAAGCACGTCTCCATGTCGGTCATGGTCGTGTTGTAGAGGATGTTCGTGACCAGGTTCAGAAACAGGTTCGCGAGGTAGTGGGTGAAGAGGTGGCAGCGGTGGCGGCCGATGAACCGCGAACCGAACACCGCGTCGGCCTTGCCCTTGATGATCAGGTCGAGCAGGTCCGGATACTCCTCGGGCGAATACTCGAGGTCCGCATCCTGCACCACGATCACATCGCCGGTCGCTTCCTGGATGCCGCGGCGCACCGCGGCGCCCTTGCCCTGATTGCGGTCCTGGTGGAAGAGCCTGAAGCCCTTGGGCCCGGCCAGCCGATCGAGAATCTCGCGCGAACCGTCGGTGGAGGCATCGTTAACGATGATGACCTCCTTGCGGATTCCCGGCACCGCGTTGACCCGGTCGATGATCTCCTCCACCGTGTTCTTCTCGTTGAACACCGGGATGATGACCGACAGGAGAGGGTCGGGTATGGGATTCGGGCGTCTCATTGTGGGCTACTGTATCCCCGGGGATGAGCCTCGCGCCATCGCCAGGCCGTCTCCACGATCTCGTCGATCGAAGTGATGGCGGGCTCGAAGCCGAGCACGGCGCGGGAGCGCTGGGGCACGGCCACGAGGGCGGGGGGATCTCCCGCGCGACGCGCGCCGGTGGCGTGGGGCACCTTAAGGCCCGTCACCCTTTCCACCGCG
Organism: Vicinamibacteria bacterium; assembly: GCA_017990495.1. Lineage (GTDB taxonomy): Bacteria > Acidobacteriota > Vicinamibacteria > Fen-336 > JAGNNV01 > JAGNNV01. The sequence continues at coordinate 3,477 of JAGNNV010000275.1, read as the reverse complement.
TTGATGACCTCTCGGACCGAGGTGCCGCGACCGGTGCCGAGGTTGATGGCGATGAAGGGCGTCTCGATGCGGTCGACCGCGTCGAGGGCCAGCGCATGGGCCCGGGCCAGATCGTCGACGTGGATGTAGTCGCGCAGGCAGGTGCCGTCAGGAGTGTCGTAATCGTCGCCGAACACGGTCAAGGGACCCCGACGTCCGGCCGCGGCATCGAGGGCGAGGGGGATCAGGTGTTCCTCGTGGGTGTGGTCCTCGCCGAGCGACCCGTCCTTGCGCGCGCCCGCGGCGTTGAAGTAGCGGAGCGCGATGGCGCGCAACTGACCGATACGGGCATAGGCCTCGAGCACCTGCTCGAAGGCCCGTTTGGAGGCGCCGTAGGGGTTCACCGGTTCCTTCGGATGGTCTTCGGTGAGGGGGCCCTGGGGAACGCCATACGTGGCGCAGGTGGAACTGAAGACCACCCGCCCCACACCTGCCACGCGGGCTGCGTCGAGCAGGGCCATGGCCTTCACGAAGTTGGTCTCGAAGTAGGAGCGAGGATCCTTCATGGATCCGCCCACCGAAAGCAGGCCGGCGAAGTGAATCACCGCATCGTGACCATCGAGCGCCGCGGTCATGGCCGCGACGTCCCCGATGTCGCCGCGCACCAGCCGCGCCGCAGGAGGCACCGCGGCCACGTGGCCGGCCGAGAAGTCGTCGATGACCGTGACTTGATGACCGAGTTGCAGAAGCTCGGCGGTGGCATGCGAGCCGATGTAGCCGGCTCCGCCCGTGACCGCGACCTTCAAACTACCGACGTCCCACGCCGACGTATTCGAAGCCCAGGGCTTTCACCGTCTTCGGGTTGAAGATGTTGCGGCCGTCGAAGATGAGGTGGCGGAGCATGAGCGATTTCATGCGCATGAAATCCGGTTCGCGGAACTCGTTCCATTCGGTGGCGAGGAGCAGGGCGTCCGCGCCTTCGAGGGCGTCGTAGCCGTTTTTCGCCCATCGCACCGAGGCGGGCAGCGAGCCCTTCGCGTGGTCCATGGCCTTGGGGTCGTAGGCGGAGACGATGGCGCCCTTCGCGATCAGGCCTTCGATCAGGAACAGCGCGGGGGCCTCGCGGATGTCGTCGGTGCGCGGCTTGAAGGCGACGCCCCACACCGCGATCTTGCGCCCTTCGAGTCCGCCGAGAGCCTTTTCCATGCGCGGGAGCATGATCATCTTCTGACGGGCGTTCACCCGCTCGACCGCGGCCACGATCTCCATCGGAGAGCCGTGCTCGCGCGCGGTGTGTTCAATCGCCTTCACGTCTTTGGGGAAGCAGGAGCCGCCGTAGCCGAGGCCGGGGAAGAGGAAGGCAGGGCCGATGCGGGAGTCGGTGGCCATTCCCTTGCGCACCATCTCGACGTCGGCGCCGGCGGCATCGCACAGGTTCGCGACCTCGTTCATGAACGAGATGCGCAGGGCGAGCATGGCGTTCGACGCGTACTTGGTGAGCTCCGCCGAGACGTTGTCCATGGCCAGGATGGGCTTGCCGGTGCGCACGAAGGGGTCGTACAACTCCTTCATTATCGCTTCGGCCGCAGGGTCGGAGGTGCCGATGACCACGCGGTCGGGCTTGAGAAAGTCGTCCACCGCCGCGCCCTCCTTGAGGAACTCGGGGTTCGAGACCACGCTGACCGGATGTTTGGTACGCGCTTCGATGGCGGCGCGGACCTTGGCCGCGGTGCCCACGGGAACGGTGGACTTGTTGACCACGATCTTCGGGCCGTTCATCGCGTCGGCGATCTGTTCGGCAACCTTCAGTACGTATTGCAGATCGGCCGAGCCGTCTTCGTCTTGCGGAGTGCCCACGGCGATGAACAGAACATCACACTCGCGGACGGCGACGCTGATGTCGGTGGTGAAACGGAGCCGGCCCTCGGCCACGTTGTGAACCACGATTTCCGCGAGCCCCGGTTCGTAGATGGGGATCTGGCCGGCGAGAAGCGCCTTGATCTTGGCCTCGTCGATGTCCACACCGATGACGGCGTTGCCGTTCTCGGCGAAACACGCGGCGGCGACCAGACCGACATAACCCGTTCCGACAACACCAATCTTCATGCGGTCCTGTGATTTCCTATGGCTTCTGGATATGGGGCGGCGCGGATTAAAGAGCAGGACACGGGATTCCCGGGCTCCTGCGGTGACCGCCCACGGTGCGACGCCTGAACGAGAGCCCTTAGTTTACCAAAGGGTGGTCCCTCCCCATTTCGGCCCCGGCGACCCCCTTGTTCCAGATTGAGCCCAGTGTATAAGCTTCTGGTATCACGAACTTTATCTGTCATCTTCGCCCATGAGAGTGGCCCTCGACGTCCGGCCGGCGCTCTCCCGTCCCACCGGGGTGGGCGTCTACATCGGCGCCCTTGCGGGCCTGCTTCCGAGGCTCGATCCTGAGTCCCGGTTCACCCTCTTCAGCTCATCGCTTCGCGAACGCTGGACCCACCCCCTCGCCGGCCCCAACGTCGACCTCGTGGATCGCCGCGTGCCGGTTCAGATTCTGAACCTCGCCTGGAATCGCCTCTCCTGGCCCCCGCTCGAGATGTTGTGCGGCCGCGAGTTCGATATCGCCCACTCACCCCACGCCCTGCTGACGCCCACTCGAAGGGCCCGGCAGATCATCAGCATCCACGATCTCTTCTTCTTCAAGCACCCGGAGATGACCGGACGCGAGATTCGGCGCGACTACGCCGACCTCGTGGGGCATCACGCTCGGCGGGCCGCGGGGATCATCTGCCCTTCCGAGCACACCGCTCGCGATGTGGAACGGCTGCTGAACGTGCCGCGCGAGCGCATCGCGGTGACGCCTTACGGCGTTGACGAGGCGTTCCGCCACGCGCCTTCCGAAGCCGAGGTGTCGGGCGTGCTGGATCGGTTGAAGATCCGCCGAGGCGCCATTCTTTATGTGGGGAGCGACGAGAAGCGGAAGAACCTCGATGGTCTGATCGCCGCGTATCAGGCCCTGGCCGCAAGGCTGCCGGACATCGCGCCACTTGTTCTGGTGGGCCCCCACGCGGGGCACTCGAGCGGTCGGCCCGGCGGGCCGCGCGTGGTTGCCACGGGCTACCTGCCCAATCACGAGAGCCGCTGCCTGATGAGCGCCTCCGCGTGCCTGGCCCTGGTCAGCCTGGAGGAGGGTTTCGGCTTCACCGTGATCGAGGCCATGGCCGCGGGCCTGCCCGTGGTCTGCTCGCGAGGCTCGTCGCTCAGCGAGATCGCCGGCACGGCCGCAGAGTTTGCCGATGCGCGCGACCAGCAGGCCATCGTGGTTGCGCTCGAGAAGGTCCTCACGAGCCCCGAGCGCGCGCGCGAACTGCGGACTCTCGGCCTCGAACGCAGCAAACTCTTCGACTGGAACCGGACCGCCGAGATGACGCTGGCGTTTTATCGCAAGGTGCTGGGATCGTGAGCGAGCCTCGCTCGCAAGGCCCCGTCCGGCCTCTGCGGATCGGCATC
>JAGNNV010000274.1 GCA_017990495.1 Vicinamibacteria bacterium | reverse complement strand
CGGGATCGCCCTGGCATGAGTCCGCAAGGACCTTCTCGAGCTTGTAGGTGAGGGTCACGCGTTTGCCGACCAGCGATTCCTGCTCGCAGATCGAGAAGTCGGCCATCTCCTGAAACACCACGCCGCGGTCATCCTTCAAGGAGACATAACAGGCGACATCTCCGGCTTCGAGACCAGTGACCACACCCACCGTCTTCTTGGTCTCCCTGCCCACCACCACCGTATCGGCCGACGGAGCGCTCACCACCCCGGCCTGACCGGCGGCTTTCACAAAGAACGTGGAGGCGGCCAGGCGAACCTTCGCCTCCTCGGCGAACTCGCTGGTGGCCGACCCATTCGCGGTTCGGTCGGACATCCCGCTGAGCCACACCACCATCTTCCCGTCGCGGAAGTACTGGCGCTCCTCGCCGCGCGTGACCTGCTTCCCCGCGTCGTTGTAGCCCTTGATCGCCTGGTAAACGAACACCAGAGAACCCGAGGCGTAGTAGTACTCCGTGACCACATCCCCGGAATCGTCGCGATCGGTCACCGCGAGCTTGCGGACGCCTTGGGCATCGGACCAGGCCGTGACCTCGCTGCGGTACTCGACATCCGGACGCTTCGCTTCGAATCGGACCCTGGTCAAGTTCGCAAGTCCCTCATTGATCTCATTCACGGTCCGCCGGCCCGCCGCGGTGTCCGCGGGCTCCGTCGCGGACTGGGCCTGTGCCCGCGGGCAGAGGGCAATGACGAGCGCCGCCAGAGTGAACCCGGCGAGGGTTCGGAGATTTGCAGACAAGGGGGTGGGCGTTCGCTTACTTCGCGGGACGTTCGAACATCTTGGGATCGGTCGTCGGGTTGATCTCGTACTCGACCAGGGTCACGCTTCCCACCTGCTGGCCGCCCGAGGAGATCGTGCGCTTGAACGCCACGTTCATGCCGCCCACCGGGCGGAAGTCCGAGAAGTCGATGCTCTGAACCGTCGGGCCCGACTGGGACATCCGGCGCAGGATGTGGCCGGTGGCAGGGTTCACGTAGAGCTTCACCTCGGTGCCGTCCAGGGCCACGGTCAAGAGGCGGGTTTCGACCTCGCCAATCTTCTCGCCCGGCGCGACCGAAAGCCCAAGCTTCGGGTCATCGGCCTTCTGCGCGAGAGCCAGGGTGTTCATCTTCAGGTCGCGCAATGCGCCTTCCTTCTGCGAGGCCGGCATGTCCTGCACTCCCATGGGGGTGGCCATGAAGGCCGCCTCGGGGGTCAAGACCCGCGTCATGGTCATTCCGTTGACGTTCATCAGCTGACGCTGGCGGTCGGGGGCGTTCACCCACGACCAGACCTCCACTTCGATCGTCTGCTCGCCCATGGGCGTCTTCGAGACCAGGGTGGCCTTCTCCCGGTAGCTCTTCACTTCCATCACTCGAGCCGCGCCGCCCAGACTCTCGATCACTTTGGCGAACAGGGCTTTGGCCTCCGGCGAACTCGGAGCCGGCGCCGCCGCGGCCGCCGGCGCGCCGCCCGGGGCGGGTGCGGCGGCCTTCGTCTGGGGAATCGTGATGTCGATGGGAGTCACCGCCCCGAAGGAGGACAGCGGCCGGTCGAAGTCCTGGCTCTTGCCCACCACGAGGATCGCCACCTTGTCGCGATGGATGTACTTCTCGATGGCGCGGTTCACGTCGGCCACCGTCACCTTCTGGATGGCGGGCACGAACTGATCGAGCAGGTCGGCCGGCAGTCCGTAGAACTCGTTGTTCACGCGTTCGATCATCACCTTCCGCTTGGTATCAACGCGGAAGATGAACGAGTTCAGGATCGCGTCCTTGGCCCCCTTGAGTTCGGCCTCGGTGGGAGGAACCTTCTTGAGGTTGTCCATCTCCTCATAGAGAGCGTCGATCGCGGCTGCGGTGGTGGAACTCTTGGTCCCCATCGAGAGCTGGAAGAGCCCCGGGATGTCCATCCCCGAACCCACACCGCCGCCTACGGAATAGGCGAGACCCTTCTTGGAGCGAATATTGGTGAACAGGCGCGCCGAGAAGCCGCCGCCGAACACCTCGTTCATCACCGTGATCGCGTAGTAGTCGGGGTTCGAGCGCATCGTTCCCGCGTGGACCATACGGATCTGGCTCTGGTTCACATCGTCGCGCTGAACGAAATAGACGCCGGGTTTCGGATCACCCACCGTGAACTTCTGGCGCGGGAATGCCGGACCCTTCTTCCAGGCGCCGAAGGCCTTGCGCAGCGTGGCTTCCATCACCTTCGCGTCGAAGTCGCCGATGACGCTCAGGATGATGTTGTTGGGCTGCACGATGGCGGCATGCCACTTCGCCAGGTCGTCTTTCGTGACCGCCGCGACCGTGAAGTACTCGGGGTCCCGGGTGAGAGGCGAATCGGCGCCGTAGCCGAGCTTGCGCACTTCGCGAGCGGCGATTCCGGCCACATCGTCGTTCCGGCGCGCGATGCTGGCGTTCCACTGATTCTTGGCCAGCGCGAGCTTGTCGTCCTTGAAGTCGGGACTCTGGAGCAGTTCCGTGAAGATCGCGAAGACTTCATTGAAGTTGTCCTTGAGGGTATCGAAGGAGACGGTCGTGGAATCGCTTTGGGCTCCGGTCTCCACCCGGGCCCCGCGAGACTCGAGATACTCATCGAGGGCGTCGCCGTTCCGGGTTTTGGTGCCGCTGGTGCGCCAGGTCTGGCCGAAGATCGAAGCGAGGCCGGCTTTGTCGGCCGGATCTTCGCGGGAGCCGCCGCGAATGATGGCGGTGCCGCGGATCAGCGGCAGATCTCTGTCTTCCTGCAGGAAGATCACCATCCCGTTCGGCAAGGCGACGCGAATGGGCGCCTCGGCCTTGAACGCGGGCAGAGGCGGCCTGGCGATCTGCTTCCAGTCCGTGGCCTGAGCGTCGGCACGAAGGGTGAAGGCAGGGAAGACGAGTGCCGCGACGGCCAGAGCGGCAAAAGCGGGGCGGACGAGCAGGGTGGATTTCATCAGTTTGTCCTCCGCGCCGGAGCGTTGGTCGTCGATTCGATGATGCCGATGGTGCGGTTCTCATCGGTGAAGATCTTCTTCGCCACGCGCTGAATGTCTTCCTTCGTGACTTTCTGCATGGCGTCCACCGTCTTGAACATGGCGCGCCAGTCGCCGTAGCGGGACTCGAAGAACGTGACCTGGTTGGCCAGGCCCTGATTGCCTTCGAGGCGTCTCACCAGGTTGGCGCGCGCCCGGTTCTTCACGATGCTCAGCTCCTCATCGGTGACTTCGCCGGCCTTGACCTTGTCGAGTTCGGCCCGGATCGCGGCCTGAACCTCCTGAATGGTCTTGCCGGGCAGAGGCACGCCGAGGAACGCGAAGAGACTCGGGTACTTGTTCCCCGGGAAACCCGCGAAGCCCTGAGCGGCCGCCGCGATCTTCTTGTCGCGGACCAGCGACTTGTACAGCCGGGAGGTGCGGCCGTTTGAAAGCAGATCGCCAAGCACGTCGTAGACCGCGTCATCGGCATCGCGAACGTCGGGCTTGTGGTAGCCCTCGATGTAGAAGGGCTGCGCGGCCTCGCGAAGAACAACCGTGCGTTCGGCTCGCTGCTGTGGCTCAACGGTGCGCAGTGGCGGCGGGGCGTCTTTGGTGGGCAGTCTCGAGAAGTACTTCTCGATCACCGGCATCACCTCGGCCGTCTTGATGCCTCCCACCACGGACAGGATCATGTTGGAGGGCTGGTAGTAGTTCTCGTAGAAGGTCATGGCGTCCGTGGCCGAGAAGGTGTTGAGGTCGGATGCCCAACCCACCACGGGTTGTCCGTAAGGATGCGCGGTGAAGGCCGCGGCCAGGAACTGTTCGATGAGGCGTCCGACGGGCTGCGAGTCGGTGCGCATCCGGCGCTCCTCATTGACCACGTCGCGCTCCTTATAGAACTCACGCATCACCGGCTTCAAGAAACGCTCGGACTCGAGATAGGCCCACAGCTCGAAACGATTGGCGGGGAGTGAGTAGTAGTACTGGGTCTCGTCGGCGTTGGTGCTGGCGTTCAATCCCACTCCGCCTTCCCGGTCGACGATTTCGCCGAACTCGTTCTTCACCACGAAGGCGTCGGCCTCGGCCACCGCGGCCTTGAAGGCCTTCTCGAGTTCGGCCACCTTCTTGTCGTCGCGGGTGGGCTGGCGCTTCGCCGTGTCATACGCCGCATAGGTCTTCTCGACCTTCTCGAGCGCCACTTTCTCGGCCGCGTAGTTGGTGGTGCCGATCGTGTCCGTGCCCTTGAAGGCCATGTGTTCGAACATGTGGGCAAGACCCGTGATGCCAAGCACCTCACGGTCGGAGCCCGTCATCACCCGGGTCGAGAAGGAGAAGACGGGAGCGCCTTTCGTCTCGATCACGATGACCCGCAGCCCATTGGCCAGGGTCTTCTGGGTCACCTGTTTCTCGAAGGAGCTGAGGTCCTGGGCCAAAGCTGGAAGCGAGCCAGCCAGCAACAGGGACAATAAAGACGTCCGGGCGAGCATTTTCATGGGAGCCTCCTGTGGCATCCGGCTCCAGGCAGACGACCTCGGCCAGACGCAGCCGCGAGCATACAGAAGGTTGGACCCGGCGAGCCGTCGCTGGCGGTCTGTTGGACGAGATTGCGGCGGGCGGCTCAGGACAATGGGCCCTCGCAGTGACGCGCGCGGTCGGGGTAGTGGTGGGAGGGGATTGCTTCGGGCCACGATCAAACAATGGGCCCTCGCAATGACGCGCGCGGTCGGGACTTCGGCGCGCGTCAGTTGTGGACGCCCGGAGCTTCGTGACCGGTTCGGGCGACGTATTCGACGTAGGTGCCGGGGTAGATGTGCGGCTCGGTCTCGGTGCCGCTCTCGCCGCCCAGTTCGATCACGCGATTCGAGAGGCCGCGCAGGAATGCGCGGTCGTGTGACACGAAGATCATCGTGCCCTCGAAGTCCTTGAGCGCACCGACGAGCATCTCCTTGGTGGCGAGGTCGAGATGGTTCGTCGGCTCGTCGAGAACCAGGAAGTTCGG
>JAGNNV010000052.1 GCA_017990495.1 Vicinamibacteria bacterium | reverse complement strand
GATGAAGCCGTTGGTGATGAGGGACGAAGTCATCCCGAGCGACTTGATGTGGGCCAGGATCTCGAAGAGGTCCTTCCGCATGAAGACCTCGCCCCCGGCGAAAGACACGTGCCGGATGTTCATGGCCCGGAGCTGCGTGACCACTCCCTTCCACTCCTGGGCCGACAGCTCGCCTACCTTGTGGTTTCGCCACTGGTCGCACATCACGCACTTGAAGAAGCAGTTGTCGGTGATATGCAGCGTCGCCGAGTGTGGAGCGTAGCGAAAAGCGGAGTAGGTCGAGGGTGCGCTCGACAGGGCGAAGGCTTTGAAGTATTCAGGCAGAGATCGGGTGACGAACCTCTTCACCTTGGACAAGGTCACGCAGTCTTTGGTCTTTCAGGCTATGGGGCGCGGCGGAACGCCCGTACTCACGCAGGGGGAAAGGGCGCAGATTGTAGCGCCTTCACCTCGCTCCGACCGAGGTCCGCACCAGCCCGCGTTCGAGCAGAAAACCAGCGAGCGCCTCACCGATGACGCGGTTGCCCTCCGGATTGAGGTGGTAATCGGCGGGGGCCAGGTGGAGGACTTCCGCATCCTGCGCCCGAAGGGCCGTGGTCAGGTCAAGGAACGGGATGTCCCGGTTCTCGCTGTGCGCGCGGAGTCGATCACGGATCGTCGTGGGGCTGCCTCGGTCGTAGACCTGCGGGTAGGCGGGGAAATAGACGAACACCGGGCGCATGCCTCGAGCGATTGCGTGATCCATGAAGAGATCCCAGGCCTTGAGGTAGCGGCGCAACTGAACTTCCATCGACTCCGGGAGCACTTCGCCCAGGATCATGGCATCGCCGGTTCGGAACCGTTCGAGAAAGAGCCGCGAGTTCGTGGAGAAGTCGCTCCCACCCTCAATGTGGTAGCGGTCCGCCGACCGCAGGGGAACGGCCAAGGAGCCGGGGTGAGCGGCGTACCCCGGGGCGACCTTGCGGAGATAGGTCTCGAAGGTCCATTCACCGAGGGCCGTGCCCACCACGCCCATGCGCACCAGGCTATCTCGGGCGCTTCTCCGCTCGAGAGAGCTTCCGTAAAGCTGCTCGTCGCCGATGTTCCTCAGGGCGTCCACGTCGTTCGTGACGAAGGTGAGGACGGCGATATCCGGCCTGAACCTCGACACCGCGTCGCGCAGGACCGCCAGCTCGCGGTCAATCGATGCTCCGCCGCTCGCCGCGTTGACCACCTCCGCCCGAACCCCCTTGCGCCGGAGCGTCGCCTCGACCATCGCCGGGAAGGTTGCATCGTTGTCGACGCAGAATCCGTCGGTGACCGAATCGCCCAGCATGGCAATGCGGACGAAGCCCGGAGGCTTCTCTACCGCCAGGTCGGGACCGCGGAATCCCCAGCGGTTGGTCTCCACCATCCAGGGCACTGGACCTGGCATCAGGATCCGGGCGTTTTCGGGATAGAGCCCCCGCACCCCAGGGAACCAGCCCATGAACGTCCCTAGTGGTCGCGCGGTGGTGAGGCGCAACGCGCCTTCGATCACTCCCAGGCTGAGGGCGGCGATCGCGCACTGGATCGAGAATGTCCGCATCCACGTTTGCCTGCCCTTCCGCGGGGCGAGGTGGCGCGCGTCATCCCTTGCCACTAAGCTCCCGCGCTCCCATGAAGGACGCGTTCGTCGGCCCCGAGTCTGCGGTGGACAGGACGAAGCCCGCGCAACGGACTGCCGAACTGGATGGGGTGCGAGGTCTCGCGATCCTCCTGGTGCTTGTACATCACTATTGCCGCGATCTTCCCGCCGCGGGATGGGTCGACCGGCTCGTTCTGACCGCAGCCTCCATCGGTTGGATCGGCGTGGACCTGTTCTTTCTCCTGTCCGGATACTTGATCACACGGATTCTCCTCGACGCAAAGTCGTCGCCAGGCTTTCTGCGGGTTTTCTATGCGCGTCGGACGTTGCGCATTTTCCCGCCTTACTACCTGCTCCTCTTTTTCCTCTTCTGGCTGACGCCCGCGCTGGGCGTGTCGCTCATCGGCGAAAGCGCCAAGGACTCGCCGTGGTTCTGGCTGTATGGCTCGAACTTCCTCATTGCGGTTGATGACTGGCCGCATCGGGTCCTCGCTCCCCTCTGGTCCCTGGCCGTCGAGGAGCATTTCTATCTCATCTGGCCCCTCGTGATTCTGGCTGTGCCTGACCGCCATCTGGCCCGCGTCACCATTCTCATCGCTCTCGGAAGCGCCTTTCTCCGCTTCGTCGGATTGACTCTGGGATGGAGCACTTCCGCGATTTACGTCCTCACCTTCACTCGCCTCGACGCCTTGGCGGTGGGAGCTTTGCTCGCCACCGTGACGGGACTCGAAGCCGTTTCGCCGACACGGATTTCGCGGATCGGGGGCCATGTCGGGTTTGCCGGGCTGCTGGCCGGCTTTGGGGCGATATCGATGGGTCGGGGCCACTGGGGGTCCTGGAGCCATGCGGAGCTCGTGGGCGGATTCCTGGTGCTGGCGGCTGGACTGGGCGGAGGGCTCGTCTGGCTGCTGGGCGTCGATCACGGACATCCGGCGCGCGCCCTCTTCCGCTGGCCCGCGCTCTCGTTCGTGGGTCGCCGGAGTTATGCCATGTACCTCTGGCACATGCCCTTGATCGAGGTGGCCGGCAGGCTGGGCCTCGACCCCGCGAGTCATGTGCGGCCGGGTGTGCCAAGCTGGCCCTACCTCATCGCCTACGTTCCGTTGCAGGCGGCCATGGTGCTCGTCATCGCGGAGATGAGCTGGCGGCTCGTTGAAGGCCCGCTCCTCGGCCTCAAGGAGCGGCTGGCCTACCGCTGACCGCTGCTGTCGTTCCTAGAGGCCCAGCAGCACGTAGATCCCGGAGAGCAGGGCGAGCACGACCAGCGCAGGAGCGGCGAGAGAGGCGGCGCGACGCGATCCCGCGCCCAGGGTGTAGGCGGCCTTGAGCAGGTTGTTGCTGGCGCTCGCGATGATCAGCGCCTGGACCACCTGCGGATCGCCGAGGCCAAGATCGCCCTGCAACACGGAGACCACGAAAGGCGTGATGTCGGAGAAGCCCACGGCGAAGGACATGGCGCGAAGGCCCGCATCCTGGAAGGCGTCGATCGCGAACTTCGTGGCCCATGCGACCACCGCGAACATGGTGGCGAAGAGCAGGGCCGCGCTCAACTCGAGGGGGTTTTGGTGGAGCGGCGTCGGAGTCTCGGGTGGCCCCGGTTTGGGCGCCACCAGCGCCGTGACGCGACGATTGAGCCATAGGGCATAGAGGGCGGCGAGGCCGGCCAGGACGAGGAGCATGGGCCCGATGGCGGCCAGGGATTGGGCGCGGAAGATGGCGACGAGGATGAGCAGGCGCATGTACATCATGGACACGGCCATGACGATGGCCATCGCGGCTTCGGTGGCGACCTCGGGGGCGGCCTTCGACTTGCGGGCGATCACCAGAACGGCGGCCGTGCTCGAGTAGATGCCGCCGACGATGCCGGTGATCAACAGGCCGTGCTTCGGAAAGATGTAGGTGTGCAGGAGGTAGCCGAGATAGGAGATGGCGGTCGTGATCACGACCGCGAGCCAGATCTGCCGGGGCGTGACCGGAAGGGCGGCGAAGAAGCGTCCGAACCTGCCCCCGATCGCTTCCGGCGCGGCAGGCATCAAGGGCAGCACCACGAAAGCGATGGCGATGAACTTGCACGCGGTCAGGATCTCCCCGGTCTCGAGGCGATCCGTGAACTCACGGATCCTGCCCTTGGAATGGAGCACGAACAGGGTCGAGATGGCGATCAGGAGCGGGAACCACAGTGGCCGATGGAGGGTGATTGGTCCGATGGCGTACGTGAGGATCGCGATCAGCACGCCGATGATTCCCGGGCTCTTCTTTTCCTGAACCTTGTTCGAGTAATAGAGGGCCAGGAAGATGGATAGTGCGCCCAGGCCCGCCAGATAGGCGGGCGCGCCGATTTCCGGCACTTGGTACAGCACGAATCCCAGCATGCCCACGAACACGAAGGTGCGGACGGTTCCGAAGGTGTCGAACTTCTTCTCCCCTTCGTAGTACTCGCGCAGGCCGATGCCGATCAGGAAGCTGACGGCCAGGGTGAGAAGGAATGGCTCGAGCAGCTGCGCGGTCACGGGGCGGCGTCGATTCCCACCAGCGCGCCCAGCGCCTTGATATAGCTGGTGTTCGGCCGGTCGCCCAGGCCGAGGCTGTCCACCACCGCTTTCATGGCCGCGTGGTCTTCGCTTTCGACGCAGGCCGATTCCAGCAGGGCTCCGTTCATGTAGACCTGCGCGAACTCACAGATGATCCCGTCGATCATGAAGCCCCATCGCATCTTCTCGACCGTGACCGCCACCAGATCAGGGTGACGCCGCACCGCGGCCAGGAAGACCTCGAACGGACAGGTCTCGAGCGAGGTCAACTCCTTCGGGACCGCCGCCTTCAGTTCGCCAAGGATGGTGATCAGATCTCCCTGGGCCACCGGGAAGCTGAACTTCCCGCGGGGTTGGAAAATCTCGTAGCCTTGGACGGTCTCCCCGGTCTTGACCTTGATGTCGAGCAGGCCGTCACGCACCTTGACGTTCACACCGTGAGTGCGGCGGGACACGAAGTAGGTCTCCGCGGGCATCCTGCGGGCCTGCTGCAGCACGGTCTTTCCGTTCCAGAGACGACCCTTCAAAGGCTCGATGATGCCGTGGCCGAAGACCCGAAACTCGGCGCGGGGCGCGATCTTCGCGGCCTCCTCAGCGGAAGTGGCGACGTTCCCGGCGGGGGCGGTTTGGGTGTTCATGGGGTCCCTCGGTTCTCAGGTGTTGGGGCGGCGCGGCCGACGAGGTCACGGAACGACACGAGGTAGAAGACCGCGAGCAGGATGCCGATGAGCAGCCACCCGGACGAAGGCGAGGCGTCGGCGAGTTCGACCCGCAGCAGCACGGTCTCACCCTGAGCGATCGCGCCGGCCTGCAGACGGACCCCGCCACGGCCATCGATGGCCACGAAACTTGCGCGAGGCTCGATCTCGGCCTTTCCCGGACGCGGGAGGGCCTCCTGGATCGCGTGCCCGCGAAGGCCTTCGGGAAAGACAACCACGAAACGAAGATCCCGTATCGTGGCAGGCTGCGAGTTGAGGAGCGCGACGCGCACGCCGCGGCTTGTCGGCGGGGTTCCGCTCAGGACTTCCGCCAGCTCGGCGTTGAACCGAAGCGTGAGGGGCGCGGCGGTCCCCGCGGGCAGGGAAACGATGAAGTTTGTCTGCCCATTCGCGGGGACAGTGGAGAGGCCTGCTCCCGGCACTCCTGAGAGTGTGGGGTTCAGGGCATCGGCGAAGGGGAATGGAATGACCGCCACCGCTCCGTCGATCGGATCGAGGACGATTTCGAGCGAGGCCTTGCCCGAGCCCTGGGATCGAGCGTCCACCCGAAGGTCGTAACGCGTGATGCCGGTGGGTTCAGCCGTGACCCGCGCCACGGCAACGGTCAGGACGAGCCAGGCCGCAAACGAGACCCTGGCGAGGGGGTGCGCCTTCACCGGGGCAGCGACCAGAAGGAGGGGGTCACTCCCAGCCAGTGGAACCAGGTGGCGGCCGAACCCACGAGCAGGACGAGGCCGATGGTGCAGGTCATCATTCCGTACTTGAAGTTCTCCACGACCGAGTACTGGTTGGTGGCGAACATGATCACGTTGGGCTTGCCGCTGATGGGCAGGCCCACCACCCAGTCGATGCACAAAGCGGCGGGGAGAGCGAACGAGACCGGATCCCAGCCGAGCGACCGGGTGAGGCTGATGATGATCGGGAACATGATCATGGTCCGCACCGTCTTCGAGGTAGTGAGGAGGTGGCTGTACATCATCACGGCCATGATCAGGGTGAAGGCGATGCCGAAGGGCAGTGCGTGCAGGTCGAACCGACCGAAGAGCAGGCGGACCGCCCATTCCGCCGCGCCCGTGCCGTCGAGGGCCAGGCCGCCGGCATAGGCGCCGGCGCTGAAGATCAGAAGATGCCAGGGGATGTCGGCTTCCGCCCACTGGAGGACGCCCCAGCGGGGGAACAGGACGATCAACGCGCCCAGAAGAGCCGCGAAGGGCGCCGTGATCTCCACTCCGAACCAGCGCAAGTGGAGGATATCCGTCATCCACAGGAACAGAACGAGGCCGAAGATGGCGATGGCTTTCTTCTCACCCACCGAAAGTGGGCCCATTTCGTCGTACTTCTGGCGCACCACCGCGATGCCGCCCGGAATCCTTGGGGTGGCTTCGGCCGGGGGAATGGTGAAAAGGAGGCGGGGGCCGAGGAACCACATGGCCAGGGTGGTCACGATGGCGATGGGCGCGCCCAGACGCATCCAGTCCATGTAGTAGATCTTCTCGCCGGCCATGGTCTGAATCAGGCCAACCGCGATCAGGTTCGCCGAGCTGCCGGTCATCGACATCGAGGACAACACCGAGATGCCGATCAGATTGAGGAGCATCAGGTTCTTGCCGAAGGCGTTGGGGGAGTCCTCGGTGGAACCGTAGATCGCCGCCACCACCAGCATCAGGGGCAGGGTCATCACGCAGCGGGCGGCGGTGGCGGGAATGAGGGGCGCGAGCACCATCTGCAAGAGCAGGAAGGCGAACAGGGCCCACGACGCGGTGGCCCCGAACTTCACCACCAGCCACAGAGCCATCCGCCGCGCGAGCCGCGTCTTCACCAGCATCGCGCTCAGGATGAAGGCGAGGAGATTGAGCCAGATGACCTCCATGCCCAGAACATCCATGATGGCTTTGGCTCCCGAGGCGCCGGTGACGAGCAGCAGGAACATCAGGGCCAGGGAAGTGACGTAGGTCGGAAACGGCTCCGTGACCCACCAGATGAGCGCCAGCACGAAGCAGGCGATGCCCGCCTGGGCCGCGCCACTCAGGCTGGGCCCGAAGGGCAGGAAGTAGAGAAGCAGGAAGGCGGCGATGCCGCCGGGAAATCCCAGATAACGCATCCAGCGTTCGGAGGCGCCCTGGGCCGAACGCGGCGCCGAGGACAGCGTCATCTTCTCCATGTCGAGGAGGGCGAGGAGCCGCTTCTCGTCGAAGGCGGATGGCGCTGTCCCGGCGCTCACAAGCTCACGCGACGGTCCAGGTGCGGTAGGGGTTCTTCAGCAGGTTGGAGTTGAAGTACCGCGGGTCGTCCGACACCTCACGTCCCACCCAGGGTGGCAGATCGACCTTGCTGTCGGCGGAGGGAAGCTCCACCTCCGCGATCACCAGTCCCTCGTTCTCGCCGTGGAAGACATCGATCTCCCAGGCCAGATGGCCGTGATACTCCACATGCCGGTGTTTGTCGATCAGCGGACGTTCGCACAGCTGATTCAGGATGAGTGCCGCATCCTCGAGAGGAATCCCGTACTCGAATTCCGAACGCGTCACTCCCCGGGTGACGCCCTTGATGGTCAGCTTGGCCACCGGGCCTTCGATGCGGACACGAACCACCCGTTCCTTCTGCGTGTTGAGGTAGCCCTGCTGGAAGTGGACGCCTGGGCCCTTGGGGGTCCAGGCATCCGTCTTGACGAGGTACTTACGCTCGATTTCGGTGGCCATGGTGTCCTCAGAAGGCGATCTGGTAGCGGACGGCGAACACGTTGAAGTCGTCTCCAAAGACCACGGTCTGGGCCGTGCTCGACCCTGCGGGGATGGGCGCCCAGTCCTTGCCCGGCTTGGCGGTGGCGTTGTGGTCGACCCGGGTGAAGTTCACCAGGATCTTGTGATTGGTGTTCATGTACCAGGTGAGACCCGCGGTGATGTTCTTGGCTTCGCCGCCGAGGATGGGATCCACGGTGGTGCGGTCGTCGAGGTTGAGGGTGCTGTAACGCAGGCCCACCTCAACCGCGCCGCTCTCCCGCTTCGGCACGACCCGTCCGAACTCGCCTTCCGAGGCGAGGTAGGTGCGACGTTCACCGGTGAGGAAGACCGAGCCCTGAACGAAGAATCCGTCGAAGCTGTGATCGACCACCGCGACGGTGGTGTTGGTCCGGTGCACATTCGTGCGGTGGAACTCGCCCTGGAAAGTCGCCGGGCCGGCGATGCCGGCGGCTTCAATCTCGAACTGGACGAAGTGGTCGACGTACTTCATGTCGCCCGTGCTCAGGAACTTGGCCCGGCTGACGTGGGTTTCCGCGCGCGAGTCGAGCTTGAGGATGCGGGCCGCGTTCACCCGGTCGGGCAGATCACCGCCGCTGGTGGCGAGCTTCCCGCGCTCGGGTTCGCGACGCGTCGCCGCTGCGCCGATGTGGAAGAGAGCGCCGGCCTTGTTGACGGGAGCGAAGGTCACACGTCCCACCAGGTTGTAGCCCTGGCTCGTGCCCGCGCCGCCGCCCGTGTAGCTGTCCTTGTCGTCGAAGGCGCCGGCGGGCTCGCCGAAGATGCCGGCGGAAGCCTGCCACTGGTTACCCCAGCGGCTGATGCTCAGGCCGAGCAGGCGATCCGGGCCCCACGAGTCGGTGTAGGACCGTTCGATGAAGAGGATGTTCTTGGACGAGGTCAGCGACTCCATGCTGTAGGGAGACTTGTGGTTGCCCACGCGGATCAGAGTGTTCTCGAAACCGGCGTACCCGGCCCAGAGATCCTTGATCTCAACGAGGTTGTCGGCGAAGTCGAGATCGACCTCGGCCAGCCAGTCCGTGAACACGGTGGCCTTCACCCCGATGCGGGCGCGACGCACCTCGAAGCCCGTGGGCAGGCGGTTCTCGGCGCCTCGATAGGTGGCGAAGTCGAGGTTCACCCTGCCGTCGAGCCAGTACTTGAAAGCGCCATCGCGGCTGGAGGCCACGAGATACCCGTTGTCATAGAAGCCGGCCAGACCCACGGGTTCCTGCGCGCGCTCTTGTTCGTTGTTGTTCATCAGTTTCGCGTCGGGGGCCTTCTGCGCAGCCAGAAGTTCCTCGATCTTCATCTCGAGTTCCTTGATGCGGCGCTCGAGATCGGCGGCGCCCTGCTCGGCAGGGACCGCTGCGGTTGGGGCAGCGTCAACCACGGGCGGCGTGGCGCCCTTTTCCAGCATGGCCAGCTGCTGCTCGAGTTGTCGCACCCGCGCCCTTGAGTCCGCCGCTTCCTGGGCAAAAACGGCACTGGAAAGCAGCGCCGCGGCGAAGAGTGTGGTGACCATCGAAGCGATGGACTTCATGGTGTTCCTCCGAATCCATCTGGGCACGCTTGCGGGGCGTGTCTCGATGGTCGGGAGAGCATCACGCGTGCCATCGGCCTCCCGTCCACCCTCAACTCATTGGTTCGGCGGGTAATGAAGTCGGGGTGGGTCGGGCGAGTGAGTCCCAGGCATGCCCCGCCGGCGCAAAAGTTTCCTTCATGAGGAGGACTCCGACGCAGGTCCTTCGCGCGAGGCGAAGCCTGCCGCGTCGAATTCGCCCGTTCCCTCATCGCGCCGGCCGTTGAGGTATGGCACCTCGATTGCTGTACCCTGTGCCTAGAGGTGACGTCATGGCAACAGCCCACTTCGAGCGCATCCTGTGTTCGACCGACTTCTCTCCCTTCTCCACCCAGGCGTTGCGGCATGCGCTGGCCATCGCCCGGCAATTCGGATCGCGGCTGAAGGTGATCTACGTGATCCCGAATCTGTTTCCGGGCGGCGAGTCGATCTATGGCGGGGCGCCCTGGCTGCGAACCCCCGATTTCCGTCAGCAGGCCGAGAAGGACATGCACGACTTCCTGGCTCCGGCCCGCGAGGCGCGCATCAACCATGAGATCGAGATCAGAGACGGCGATCCCTGGCGTGAGATCGTGGCGGTTGCGGAACAGATGCCCGCCGATCTGGTGGTGCTGGGCACGCATGGACGAAGCGGACTCGATCACCTCTTCCTCGGTTCGGTGGCGGAGAAGCTGATCCGGCGTCTGCCTTGTCCGGTATTCACGGTGTCTCACGAGGAAGGTCGAACCTGGGCCGCCCCCGGCCTCATCGGCCGGATCCTGTGCGCCACCGACTTCTCCGAGGCTTCCGCCGAGGCCTTGCGACTCGCGGTGGCTCTTGCCGAAAAGCACCATTCGGAGATGACGTTCCTCCACGTGGTGGAGACCCTGAGCGAGATGTCGGAGGCCGCCTCGCGCGTTCTCGTCGATGTCGAGTCGCTCCGACAGGACATCGACCGCCGAACCCGGGAACGGCTCCAGCACGCTCTGACCGCAGTCGGACCCACCGAGGCGCGCATTGAACCGCGCGTCGCCGTAGGGAGCGCCTACAAGGAGATCCTGAAAATCGCAGCGGTCGAACGAATGGACCTCATCGTCATCGGGGCCCAGGGCCACAGCCTGCTCGAGCGGATGTTGTCGGGCTCGAACGCCCAGCACGTGATCCGGGCCGCCACCTGCCCGGTCCTCACGGTCCGACCGGCTAAGGTGAAGCCCAAGGCGCCGGGAGCGCAGGCCACCGGACTCACTCTGGCTGAGCCCGCTCCCCCCACCTCATGAAAGGAAGGCCGTCATGACGATCATCGCTTCGAAGGAGACGGACGCGGAGAAGGGACTCCGGGTCCGCGACATCATGTCCGGGAGCGTGGTGACCGTGAAGGCCGACACCTCGGTGGGGCGCATCGCCCAGCTCATGGACACTCATGCCATCAGCGGAGTGCCCGTGGTCGACGACGCGGGAAGGCTGATCGGCATCGTCACCGACTTCGACCTCGTCGTCCGCAACACGAAGATCGATCCGCCGCCCTTCCTTCCTTTGCTCGAGGGACGCATTCCTCTCGAGACCCAGAGCCACTTCGACCGCCGGATCCGGCACATGGTGGGAACGGAGGCGCGCGACGTGATGACCGAGGAGGTCCTCACCATCGGTCCCGATGAAGACGTCGAGACCCTCGCGGAGCTGATGGTCAAGAAGAAGGTCAACCTGGTTCCCGTCGTGGAGGGCGGCCGCCTCGCCGGAGTGGCGAGCCGCGCCGACGTCGTCCGTTGGATGACGCGCGACCACTGGCCCGCCGAAGCCGCGCCCTGAAGGCCATTGCGGCGCGGCTCGAGCGGGCCGTCAGCTGCGGCAAGCCCTCGAGCGGCTGGAATCGGGCCGGGAAACAACTTCCTACGGTGTGGTCGCCGGAGCGGAAACCACGGGTTCAAGTCGCGGCCGTTTGGGGCCGTGCCCGTCGCCCGAGGAGCGTCCGCGCGCGTGCCGCCAGAGCCAGGGCCAAAGGTAACGGCGGTTCCATCGAAGCTCGGCGGCGAGCGCGCCTGAAACGCCGCGGGGCTCCGGCGCCGGAAGCGGCGTCGCCCAGCCGGCGTCCGCGTCTTGAAGGCCCAGCACTTCGGCCAATGCCTCGGCGATGCGAGCGTGGCCGAGCGAATTGGCGTGCAGTCGATCCTCGCTCCAAAGGCGGGGATCCGAAGCCACGGGATGGGCGGTGAAGTCAATCACCCGAGCGCCGCTTCGCTCGCCGGCCGCGACCAGCGCGGCCGCGAAACGCTGGATGCGCCCGCGGATCGGCCGGGCCAGGGGCATCACCGGTGTGAGGTCGGGCAGGGAGAAGCTCACCACCGTGGCGCCTTGCTCGATGAACGCGCGTTGCATCCGCTCGAGGTCGTGGGCGGTGCGCTCCGCGTCGAATCGGGGCCGCAGGATGTCGTTGGTTCCCGAAACCACAATCGCGAGATCGGGCTTCATCTCGAGGGCGGGTCCGAGTTGCTGGGTGAGGACCTCTCGGGTTGTGAGGCCGCGCACCGCCAGATTGGCGTAGAGCAGGTCACCTTGCTCCATGGCGATCCGCTCGGCCAGGCGGGAGGCCCAGCCCCGATAACCGCCCCGGCCGTCGGGGTCGTCGAGGCCCTCGACGGTGCTGTCGCCGAGCGCGACGTAACGCGCGAATCGCGGTGTGCCCACTCGCGTCAGTCGCGGAAACGCGGCACGCGGGCGGGGAAGTCCGCGTCGTCGATCTCCAGGCACAGCGCCTGGAGTTCGTCGCGCCGGGCGCCTTTCCACTCAAGATCGCTCAGGGTCTCCTTCAGCGGCACGTCACGGCGGAGGGTGGCGAGCGTCTTGTAGAGCGCGGCCTGCGGCCGGTGAGAGGAAAGGCTGGTCGCGAGTGACATCGCGCCCCGCACGTTCACCCCCCAGAGTCCCGGGTCGCCGGGAATGGCCTCGATCCGGCCGAAACGCGCGAGAAGCGCGGTTGCCGCCTTCTCGCCCCAGCGCGGGACGCCGGGGATTCCGTCGGCCGAGTCTCCGACGAGGGCCAGCCAGTCGGGAATCGATGCGGGCGAGACCCCGAACTTGGCGATCACGCCCTCTTCGTCGAGCAGCAGACGGCGCATCCGATCGAGGCGCACCACGCGGCGGCCGTCCACGCATTGGGCCAGATCCTTGTCGGGCGTGCAGATGAGGACTTGTTCGACGCCGGGCTCGGTGGCCCAGCGGGCGGCACCGGTGGCGAGTGCGTCGTCGGCCTCGAAATCGATCATGGCCCAGGTGACGATGCCCAGGGCGTGAGAGGCGCGTTCGGCCAGCGCGAACTGCGCCATGAGATCTTCAGGCACGCCCTCTCCGGTTTTGTAGCCGGCGAAAAGCTGGTTGCGGAAGGACTCGATCACGTGATCGAACGCCACCGCGAGGTGGCTGACTCCGTCCTCGCGCACGAGGGACAAGAGCGAGCGGAGGATCCCGCGGGTGGCCCCGACCTCGCGCCCCGAGGCTTCCGCCTTCGGCGCGCCAAAGTAGGCGCGATACAACTCGTACGTCCCGTCGACGAGGTGAACCTTCATTGCAGTACGACGCTATCGCACTATCGGGAGCTCGGCCCTGGAGGATCAGCGGGGTTTGGGCTGCTCCACCTTCCAGATGTTCCCTTCGACCTGCTGCGCTCCGTAATAGAGCGTGCGGCCGTCGGGCGACGCCGCGAGACTGCGGTAGGTGTCGGGTGGATACGGCAGCGTTACTCCGATCTCCTCGCGCTTCAGAGAGTCGATATCCTGAATCACGAGCTTGCCGCTGGCCGTGAAGTAGAGCACGCTCGCGTATCCAGGCATCCAGGCCATCTCGTAGCCGACCGCATCGTCGCTCAACTGGCGGACCACGCCTTTGGCGAGGTCGAAAAGAGCGTTTCCACGAACCCCGCCGTTTGAGGGTGAGATGCCGCCTTGCAGCCATCGTCCATCGCGCGACCAGAAGACGGCGCTGAACGTACCGCCGCCGACCTGCGGAGGTTTGATCAACGTGGCGGACTTGCGGGTGAGAGGCAGGGGCGGTGCTCCGATCAGGATGTCGTCGCCGCTTGGCCCCGCCGTTACCATCAGGCGGCCATCGGGGGAGAAGGCGGGGCCATACGCGTCGCCCATCTCGGTGAGCCTTGTTCGGTTGCTGCCATCGAGACGGATCGACCAGGCGTCCCAGGCGCCGTCCTTGTTCGATTGGAAAACGAGAGCCGCGCCGTCGGGGGTGAATCGCGGAAGGGAGTCGCGCGCCAGATCATCGGTGAGGCGCGTCAGTTCAGTGCCATCCGAGCGCATGACGAAGACGTCCTGCCGGCGGTCGGGGCGGTTGTTGAGCGCGAGCCAGCGGCCGTCGGGCGAGACGTCGGTGGGAATCAGCTTGCCGGTGCGGTTGTGCAGCAGTCGCACCGCTCCGGCGCGCCGGGTGGCGGGATCGAAAGCGATGGCGGCCGGATTGACCGATTGGATCATCGACCGGAACAGAAGGGATCGACCGTCGGCTGAGAGGCGAGGCAGGTCGAAAGAGAGATCCGCTCCCATCGCGATGGCCTGCGGATCGCCCTGGGCCCGACCCGTGTTCTCGTCGATCGCGAGGCGCCAGATGCCCATCGAGCCCCCGCGGTCGCTGGCGAAGTAAAGGTAACGTCCATCGGGCGACCAGGTCGGAGCCCAGTCGACCGCCGCGTCGTTCGTCGCGAGGACGCGCGCGCCTCCTTCGGCGGGGATGGTCACGAGGTCGCGCTGCCCGCCGATGTTCTGCCAGAACGCGATGCGCGTCCCTGATGGGGACCAGGCCGGCTGGATGGCGTCGCCGGAATCGAGTTTGCGTGGTCGGCCGTCGTTGAGATCAACCACCCACAACTCGCTCATCCCGCTCCGTTCGTAGCCGGTCTTCAGCTGTTCGGTGCAGAACACGATCTGCCGACCGTCCGGCGACCAGGAGGGATTCGACCCGAAGTCGGTGATCCGCTTCAACGATTCACCGGTCGCGCCCACAACGGAGATCCCGCCGGAGCCTCCCCGGCTGAGCGCGAGCTGAGTGCCGTCTGGCGAGAAAGCCGGCCAGAGTTCGTCGACCGAAGGGTCGCCGGCCACGAGGACCGGAGTGCGGCCACCCACGCGCTGCGTGTAGACGTCCCAGCTGCCGTTTGTGGCGCTTGCGTAGGCGAACAAGCCGCCGTCGGGCGAGAGGGCCGGGCCGCTCTCGAGACCGGCGTCATCGGTGAGTTGAGTGAACTGCGACCAGGCGGGCTCGTCTTCGCGAAGCCGCGCTCCCAGCCATAGCAGGGTCGCAGCGACGGCCAGCACGACGGCTCCGACCGCCACCCACCGCAACGCCATCACGTTCGCCGGTCGGGTCGCCATCGCGAAGGCCCGACTCGACGGCGAGGCCAGATCTTCGCTGATCCAGCGAAGTTGGAGAATCACGTCGTGGGCGGAACGAAGGCGTTCGTCGGGCTTCTTCTTCAGGCAGGCTTCGATCAGCCGTTCAACGGAGCGCGGCAGGTCTGACCGGATCTCCGAGGCCTTTGTGGGCGTATCCCGGAGGATCGTGGTGATCATGGCGGGAAGGCTCTCGGCGACGAACGCCGGCCGTCCCGTCACCATCTCGTAGAGCAACAGCCCGAAGGCGAAGATATCGACGCGCGCATCGACCGCCTTCCCCTCGATCTGTTCGGGCGCCATGTACTGGGGCGTGCCCAGGATCTGTCCGTCGATGGTGAGCTGTTTCGAGATCGACTTCGCCCCCTGATCGGGGACCGCTTCCGCGGGGGTCGTGGCATGGGCCAGTCCGAAATCGAGGACCTTGACCCCCTGCTTCGTCAGCATGATGTTGGCGGGTTTGAGATCCCTGTGGACGATGCCGGCGCCGTGGGCATGCGCGAGCGCGGCGCAGATCTCGGCTCCGTGCTGCAGGGCCTCCGGAATCGGCAGGGCCCCTCGCTTCAGGCGTTCCGCCAGCGTCTCGCCCTCGAGAAGCTCCATGACCAGGAAGGGGATGCCGTCCTGTTCGCCGATGTCGTAGAGCGCGCACACGTTGACATGCGAAAGCTGCGAAATCGCCCTCGCCTCGGTTTCGAATCGCTGGGGCGTCGCCTCCACCGACTTGGGAGTGGGAGGGAGGATCTTGAGCGCCACGCTGCGCCCGAGCCGCGTGTCCCGGGCCTTGTAGACCTCACCCATGCCCCCGGTCCCGACCGCCTCCACGATCTCATAGGGGCCAAGCTTCGCGCCTTGGGGCAGGGACATCGTGGCTGCGAAGTCTAAACGCGGGGGATGGGCCGGGACTTGGTTTCTTCAGCCCGCGGATCCGGCACATGGTCGGAACGGAAGCCGCTCCTTTGGGCCCGCGACGGCCAGGAACCCATTTATGCTCCTGGCAATGAGCACGGGGGCAATGCTGCGAGGCGTGGAGGAGGCGCTGTGAGCTACGAGGTCTTATGCCCCAGCTGCGGGAGCGCGGTGATCTTCGCGTTCGACGCCTCGATCATCCGTGTCTGTTCCTCGTGTCGCTCTCTGCTGGTCCGCGATGGGGCGAGAATCGAGAACGCCGGCCTGGTTGCCGAACTCGTTTCGACGCCTTCGCTGCTGCTTCTGGGCGAAACCGGCAGCTATCAAGGAGACTCCTTCCAGATCGTGGGCCGGGTTCAGGTCGAGCATCCGGCGGGCCTGTGGGACGAGTGGCGGATCGCGTTCTCCGATGGCCGCCTGGGCTGGCTTGCCGAATCCCTCGGCCGACGCCATCTCCTCCTCGATGTGGATCCAGGCGACCTGCCCGCGTTCAGCCAGTGCCGCCCCGGCGAGCGCATACGCGGGCGGTCGGCCATGATGGTCATCGATGTCGGCGTGGCCACGGTGAAGACACTCGAGGGCGAGCTGCCTCAGGACCTTCGCCCCGGTGAAACCTGGAACTACGCCGATCTGGCGGGTCCGAAGGGCGCCTTTGCCACCATCGATTTCGGTGATGGTGAGGCGGCGCGTGCGATGTATCTCGGCCGAGCCGCCACCCTGGAGCAGCTGGGCCTCGGCCATCTGGGTCGTGAGGCCGGCTTCGCCAAAGCCGCGGCCAAAGCGCTTCAGTGCCCCGAGTGCCGAGGGGCGCTCACCTTGCGCCTTCCCGACCTGTCGAAGCGTGTGGCTTGCCCATACTGCGGAACCCTTCTCGCGGTCGAAGGTTCTCTCCAGGCCATCGAGGCTGCCGACAAACAGAACAAACTGAGCTTCGAGCCTGCGTTCAAGCTCGGTGCGAAGGCGCGACTGGATGGGGTCACGTGGGTGGTGCTCGGAGCGATGGAGCGTTCGAGCGGCCCCTCCGACTACACGCGGTACTCCTGGAGAGAGTATCTGCTGCATGAGCCGATACGGGGCTTTCGCTGGCTCGTCGAGGATCGCGGTCATTGGACCGTGGTCGACAACGCGCACGCGGGCGACCTTGAAATGGGGACCAAGCGACGCTTCGGGGGCCAGACCTTCCGCCACTTCGTTTCGAGCGAAGCGCGAGTCGATTCCCTGGTTGGCGAGTTCCCGTGGGCCGTGACCAGGGGCGAGATCACGCAGGCGGCCGACTACATCGCCCCGCCCTTGATTCTTTCCGAGGAATCAACCGCGACGGAGTTCAACCTGTCCCTGGGCCGGTACATCGAGAGCGCCGACGTCGCGCAGGCCTTTGGAATAGCAGCGCCGGCCCTGCCGCGAAAAGAGGGCGTTCACGCGGCGCAGCCCAATCCCTACCAGGGTCGGGTGGGGCCGTTGTGGCTGTGGTTCCTGGCTCTGTCCGCGGTTCTCGTCGTCATCTTCCTGTTTTCGGCAACGAGGTCCAGGACGGTGTTCCAAACCACGGTCAGGCTCCCTCCCGGCGCGGTCAGCGGATCTCCTCAGGCCGTGTTTATCAGCGAGCCCTTCCAAGTAACTGGGTCCGGGAACGTGAGAGTGAAGGTCTACGCACCGCTCGACAATTCATGGCTCTATCTGGACGGCACCCTGGCAAACACCAAGGCCGAAGCGGTGGGCGACTTCGAGATGGAAGCTGGCTTCTACCGGGGCGCCGACCAGGATGGGGCGTGGTCCGAGGGGAGCGGCGAGGCCGTCGCTTTCCTCGGTGGTGTGCCCCCGGGGGAATACACCCTTCGCCTGGCCCCGCAGTGGGGTGTCGTCGGCCGCAGCAAGCGCGTGCTGAAGGACTTTCAAGTAGAGGTGCGGCGCAGCGTGCCCCGCCCCTCGTACCTGCTGATTGCTCTGGTTCTGATCTTCCTGTGGCCCGCCTGGGTCACGTCGCGGAGCTCGAGTTTCGAGACGGCACGGTGGTCAGAGAGCGATCATGCGGGGAGTTAGTCTATGAAGAAGAGTCCCGGTTATCTGGTGTTCGGCGTCCTTGTGGCCCTGGTCTACGGAGTGGCGTCGGTGGCGGGGTGGGAGTGGGGTAACACCATGGGCCGCGGCCCCCGAGGCGTCCAAGGTCTAAGCAGTTATCGAGGAGGAAAGTGATGGAACAATGGATTGTGGAACACGCCCGTCCGGTCGTGGACTCGCTGCTGTACTCGGCCATAGGGACCGGGGTGTTGCTCCTGGCCTTCTGGGTGACTGAGCATGTGCTTCCATTCTCAATCAAGAAGGAAATCACGGAAGATCAGAACGTGGGGCTCGGCATCATCCTGGGCTCCTTCGTCATCGGCATCTCGATGATCATCTCGGCGGCGATTCGCTGAACCAGCCTTCCCTCGTCTATCTCACCGTCTTCGTCGTCGCGAGCTGCGGGCTTGGTTATGAGCTGGTGGCGAGCACGGTCGCGAGCTATGTCCTCGGCGACACGGTAACGCAGTTTTCCACGGTGATCGGGGCCTACCTGAGCGCCATGGGCCTCGGTGCGTACCTGTCGAAGTACATCGACCGGAGCCTCGCGCGCCGTTTCGTTGAAACAGAGCTTGCCGTGGCGCTGATCGGTGGCCTCTCGGCGCTCCTGCTGATGGTCACCTTTGGTCAGGCAGAGCGCTGGTTCAGGCCGGCGCTTTACGGTCTGGTCCTCGTGACTGGAACGCTTGTGGGTCTCGAGATCCCGCTGGCGTTGCGGTTGCTGAAGGAGAGCGTCGGATTCAAGGATCTGGTGGCCGAGGTCTTGACCTTCGATTACCTCGGTTCGCTCGCCGCGTCGATCCTGTTCCCCATGGTTGCCCTGCCGCACCTCGGCCTGGTACGGGCCTCCCTTCTTTTTGGAATTGCCAACGCCGCCGTCGGGTTGTGGTCGACGTGGATATTCGCCGGACAGATCGCCAATGTCCGGGCCCTCCGCATACGAGCCGTCGTCGTGCTCCTTTGTCTCGTGATGGCCTTCGCGTACGGAGAGAAGCTCACGACTCTCTCCGAGGAAGCGATGTATCCGCACCCTGTGATTCTTGCCCGGACGACTCCGTACCAGCGGATCGTACTTACTCGCACCCCGCCCGGCGGATTCCAGTTGTTTTTGAACGGCCACCTGCAGTTTTCGTCGGCGGACGAGTACCGCTATCACGAAACGCTGGTGCACCCCGCGTTCGCCCTTAATCCCCAGGCCCGGCGTGTCCTGGTCCTCGGCGGTGGGGACGGCCTGGCCGTGCGCGAAGTCCTCAAGCACTCCTCGGTGAATCGAGTTCTTCTGGTCGACA
>JAGNNV010000051.1 GCA_017990495.1 Vicinamibacteria bacterium | reverse complement strand
GAGAGCGTCGCGAAGTTCGTGAACAACGACGCCATGGCGAGCGCGGGAAGTGATCCAAGCGCCACGCCCACCAGAGTGAGTGCGCCGAGGCCGGGACTGGCGGTCACTGCGGCGGCGGCGAGACCGGCATAGACGAGGGGGCAGGGAAAGAACCCCATGGCAAGACCGACGACCAGAGGAAACCCTGTTGGCCGGGTTTCGAGCAGAGGTCCGAACAGACGGCTCCAGAAGGGGGCGAGAAACGCGCTCAGGGAACTGGCGGAGCGGCGACCGCGGCCGAGAAGTGTGAGCCCGGCGCTGGCGAGGGCCACGGCCGCCACCACCGTGAGCACCCGGGTGGACCACACGAACCAGGAGGCTCCGGTGAGCGCCGCGCCGAAGAGGCCGGCGAGCGCGCCGAGAAAAGCGTAGGTGGTGCCCTTGCCGAGTTGCAGCAGCAGGAAGTCGCGCAGGGCGCCCGGCCGCTCCCCGCGCGCCGCCACCGTCACCATCAGTCCGCCGCACATGCCGAGGCAATGCGCCGAGGCCGCGAAGGTGAGCGCGGCCGCGATCCAGAGTTCATTCATGGGGAACGCCTCCCTTAGACCAGGCTCTTTCGGTCGAGCCTTTGCGAGTTGAGAACCACCAGCAGACTAGAGACGATCATGGCCAGGGCGCCGAAGAGTGGGTGCAGCATTCCCGAAGCGGCGAGAGCCACCCCGACCAGGTTGTAGAAGAACGCCCAGAAGAGATTCCAGCGCGCGACTCTCAACGTGGCCCGGGACAGCCGCACCAGCCAGGGAAGGCGGGCGAGGTCGCCGCCCAGGATGGTGACATCCGCCAACTCGCGGGCGAGGTCGGTACCGCTCTCGAGGGTGACGCCTACGGCGGCCCGTGACAGCGCCGGCGCGTCGTTGATGCCGTCACCCACCATTATGGCCAACGCTCCGCGGTGCGGGCCTTGAGCGAGGCGAGCTACCTTCTCCTCCGGACTGAGCCCGCCGACTCCGGCGATATGCCCCAGTTCTCGAGCCATTCGTTCCACCACGACGGGGTTGTCGCCGGAGAGGATCTCCGGGGTGAGGCCGAGGGACCGCAGCTCGCTCACCGCGATCGCGGCGGAAGCGCGCGGCGTGTCCTGCAGAACGAACCGCGCGAGGGGCTTGTCATCGACGCTGACGTGAACCAGCGTTCCCTCTGCTTCCTCAATCGCTACAAGCGAGCGCAGGTCCGCGAAGGCCGCACAGCCCACGCGAACTACCATGCCATTGGAAATGCCCGACGCCCCGCGACCCGGGAAAGCGCGAAAGCCCGTGACTTCCGCGGGAGTCACGCCCTTCTCCATGGCGAAGCGGACAATGGCCCGCGCCACCGGATGCTCCGAATGCCGCTCGATTCCTGCGGCGAGCGCGAGGGCAGCGTCGTTCGAGGGATCGATGCTCTCGAAGAAAGTCACCCGCGGCTCTCCGCTGGTGAGCGTGCCCGTCTTATCGAAGTAGACGCGGTCGGCTCGGGCCAGGCGCTCGAAGGTCTCGCCGGCGCGCACCAGGATGCCCGCACCCGCGGCGCGTCCCGATGCCGCCACCGCGGCGAGCGGGGTGGCGATTCCGATGGCGCACGGGCAGGCGATGAGGAGAACACAGAGCGCGTTCATGATCCCCGCCGCCACACCCACCGCCAGCGTCCAATACGCGAACGTGCCGAAAGCGACGAGCAGGATCAGAGGAACGAAACGCGCGCTCACCCGATCCACCAGCGCGGCCAGCGGATAACGCCCGAGGCGCGCCTCCTCCACGATGCGCACGATCCGCGCGAGTGTGGTGTCGGCCCCGCGTCGCCGCACTTCCACGATCAGGGCGCCGTCGAGGTTCAGGGTTCCCGCCGAAACGGTATCGCCCTTGTGCCGGTGGGCGGGTGTCGATTCTCCGGTGATCTCCGCCTCCGACACGTCCGCCTCGCCTTCGAGGATCTCGCCGTCCACCGGTATTCGTTCGCCGGGGCGGACCCGCACCCGGCTTCCGATTTCGAGATTCGCCACCGGCACTCGTTCCTCGCCCGCGAGGCCTAGTCGCCACGCTTCGACGGGCATGCGACGCGCCACGTTGCCGAGGGCGTCGGTGGTGCGCGCTCTGGTCGCGGCTTCGAGGTATCGGCCGATGGTCATGAAGAGCAGAATGCCGGTGGCGGTGTCGAGGTAGACCGGCCCCGATCCCGTGACCACCGACCACGCCGAAATCAAATACGCGGCGCTCACGCCGAGAACGATCAGCACATCGGTGTCGAGAAGCAGGAGCCGGCCCCGGCTCAATCCCCGTGAAACGAAGGGCGCGCCCAGGAGGAAGATCGACGGTGTGGCCAGACCGAGCAGGGCCCAGCGGACCCAGGCTTCGCCGGCCAGCCGATCGGCTTCGCGACCGCCGGTGTAGAGGACGAAGCTCAGCATCATCACGTTCATCGAGAAGAACGCGCCCAGGCCGAGGGCCATCAGCATGCCTGCGGCCGCGCTGTCTCCGGCCAGGCCGCCGGTGATCCGATGGGCGAGCGCGCATCCGCCGCAGCAGTAGACGGGCGCGTCGTCGCCCGCCGATGGGCCACCCGCTACCGGGAGCGAGCAGTGAGCGCAGAGGCGGTTGGCTCGGGGACTCTCCGCGGAGCGGGCGCTCGCGAGGGGCAGAGCCTCAGCCGTTGCGTTCACGGGTTTCGGGTAGCGACGGGCTTGCCGGTTTCGAGGTCGAGGAGAACGGGGTTCGCCTCCTCCGCCAGATGCCACGCGGCGCCCATGATCAGGAAGAACAAAACCATGGTGGCGAAGAGGATGACCTGGATCAGGCGCCCTTCGCCGGGTGCGAAGGACGAGCGGGGAGTGGTCATGATGTTTTCCGTGCGGTGCGCGAGAAGAACGAGGCGGGGAATCGCCGCGGTTCGGCTCCGCCTTCGATCACCCATGAGAAGGGTGTCGCTCCCGGCGGGGCATCCGCTCGAGGAATCCGCACCACCAGAGTGAATCGCTTCTCTTCGCCCGGAGCAAGTCGTGCATCCTCGAGGCCCTTCAGCTGCGCCGACGCGGGCAGGCCAAGGACGCTCCCTTTGAGTTCAACGGACTGACGCGTGTGGTTGGCGGCGCGCAAGAGATAGCGCGATTCGATGGCCTCGTCCGCGGCGGCTCCCGCATTCGTGGCGAGAGTGGCCGCCTGGTCCATATAGTCTGGGGAGAGGCGCAAGGTGACTCCGTCGCGTCGCACGATCGCCACGATAAGGGCGATGGCGAAACCGAGGGTGGCCACACTCACCAGGATGCGTTTGGGATCCCAGCGCCTCAGGCTGAACCCTCCAAAGTCGAAGGCCAGAACCGAGGGCCGGGGTTGCTTCAATCGTCCCAGCACATCCTCGCAGGCATCGACGCAGGAACCGCATCGGGTGCACTCAATCTGAAACGAGCCCTGGCGGATGTCGATGCCCATGGGGCAGACTCGATGGCAGGCGCCGCAGTCGATGCACGTGCCGAGTTGAGGATCCAGCTTTACGTGCAGGCTGCGGCCGTCCTCGATGACGCCCTGAAGCAGACCGTAAGGGCAGGCGGTCTGGCAGAACTTCTCGCGGACGAAGACGAAGTCGAGAAAGGCGATCAGGGAGAAAGTCGCTCCCAGCAGACCGATCCAGGGACCGACATCGAGCCGCATCAGTCGGTTCGCCACCTCGGGCAAAGGCGCGAAGTAGGCCATGAACAAGAGGGAGGACACCACGGACATGGCCGCGATCAGCGCGAGGGAAATCGCACGAGCCACCCTGGGCCTGGTCTTGAGCGCGAACGGCCGGCTCAGGCGTTTAGCCAGAGCCTCGATGTCGTGAGCCAGTTCCGTGAACACCATCTGCGGGCAGGCGTAGGCGCAATACACGCGGCCGAACACCACCGACATGGCCCCGATCACCCACATCGCGAACATCAGGAAGAGCCAGACGAGGGCCCATTCGTCGAGGCCGATCTCCTGACGAAGGATCAGCAGGCGCGAGGTCTGGAAGTCGAAGCGGAGGAGATCGAACAGGGGCAGGACCGCGAAGGTCCCGAGGAACAGGAACTGGATACGACGACGTTGTTTCGAATAATGACCCGTCCAGTGGGGGAGGATCGCTTTCACGGAACGAGGGCCTCGCGTTGAAGACGCGGATTCGTCTTCGCCTCCGTCGCGAGTTCCCGGTGGAAGACGAACCGCTTCATGGTGAAGGCGTGGGTGGGGCAGCGGGTCGCGCACATCGAGCAGCGGATGCAGGCGGTCTCGTCCTTGAGCATGACCGCGCCCATCCGGTTCAGCTCGACCGGGGTGTAGGCGGAGAGTTCCTGGGCGGAGATGCCGAGCTGGCGCTGGGCCAGGGCCGCCATTTCCGGGTTCGCGGCCACCTGGGCAAGACCCACCAGATGCAGGCAGTCGTCCGGGCAGACATCGACGCAGCCGTTGCAGGCGATGCACTTCTCGCCCTCGAAGCAGGTCTGCACGTCGCAGCGCAGACAGCGCTCGGCCTGCGACCTTGCTTCCGCCGCGGAGTAGTTCTCTTCCACCAGTTCGTTCCCGGCGCGCGCGATCTCGTCGGCTCGCGGCGCCCTGGAGTTGGGCAAACGACGCATCCTCGTCTCCCACGCTTCGCCCATGGCGTAGGTCGCGGGTTCCCAGTGCGAACGGATCTTCGTGGTGGTGGTGGTCCCGCGGAGATAGTCGTGGATGCTGCGCGCTGCCTGCTGTCCGGTGGCGATGGCGTCGATGAAGAGGCGTGGGCCGAGCACCACGTCGCCGCCGGCGAAGATGTCGGGCTGAGAGGTCTGGAAGGTCTCCGGATCCACTTCGATGAGGCCGCGTTCCGACAGGCGAACGTCGTCCTCGGGCTTGAGGAAGTTGAACTCCGCCTTCTGGCCCACCGCCATGATCACGGTGTCGACCTCGATGCGCTCCACGTAGGTCTCGTCGAACTGCGGCGCGAACCGACGCGAAGCGTCGAACACCGAGAGGCAGCGGATGAACTCGACCCCCCGGGCGCGGTCTTCGCCATACACGAGGCGCGGCCCGAGGGAGGCATGAACCTCGACCCCTTCATGTTTGCCTTCCTCGATCTCGATGGCGTCGGCCGGCATCTCGTCGTGGCTTTCAAGGCAAGCGAGGTGCACCTCGGTCACGCCCACCCGCGCGGCCGCGGTCTTCACCACGTCGGCGGCCATGCGGAAGTCGCCCGGACCGCCGGCGGCCGCGCGCAGGGCGGAGCGCGCCACGTCGAAGGCCACATTGCCGCCCCCGATGACGAGGACTCGTGGTCCGATATCGACCTTCTGTCCGAGGTTCACGAGCTTCAGGAACTCGAGACCGTTGATCACGCCGGGCAGGGTGGCTCCGGGGATGCTCAGTGGCCGGCTGCCCTGAAGTCCCGCGCCGATGAAGATCGCCTTGTATCCCTCGCGGCGCAGGTCGCTGACCGTGCGTCCGGGCACGCCCACCGGGCTGTTGAGCCGCAGGTCCACGCCGAGCGAGAGGATCGCGTCGATTTCCTTCTGCACCACCTCGCGGGGCAGGCGATACAGAGGCACGCCCAGCGTCAACATGCCCCCCGCCACCGGTCCCGCCTCGAACACCGTCACCTTGTATCCCGCGCGAGCGAGATCGTGAGCCACGGTGAGTCCGGCCACACCCGAACCGATCACCGCGATCTTCTCGGTGTAGTCGCCCGGCGGCGGCAGCATGCGGGTGTCGGCGTAACGGTGGTAACGCGCGTCGCTGCCCGTCTCGGTGCCGAACTGCTCGGTGGCGAAACGCTTGATGGCGCGGATCGACACCGGTGCGTCCACGCTGCCTCGACGACACGCTTTCTCGCAAGGCGCGCCGCAGATCCGGCCGCAGATCGAGACGAAGGGGTTGGTGGCCCGCGCGATCCGGTACGCGTCCTCGTCCCGACCCTCGGAGACCGCGGTCACGTAGCCGCAGGCGTCCGTGAACACCGGACAACCCACGCGGCACTTGACCTGCTCGACCCAGTAGCGCTCCTCGTCGGGAATGCGCAGCCTGCGGTAGGCGGAGGAGAGGGACGCGTCGCTCATGAGGCTCAGTCCTCGTTGGTGGGTTTGCGCACGATGGCGTAGAACCAAAGCCCCGCGGCGAAGCAGGCCACGCAGACCGCGATCACCGCGAAGATGAGCCCGCCCGGATCGCCGGTGGCGGTGTTGAACTGCTGGACCAGGGCTCCGCGCGAAGCGTTGTCGACCTCGCCGCGCCAGTAGTTCCGCAGGTACACCAGGCCAAACAGGGCGAAGCCGACGTAGGCCATCTTCAGAAACGTCGGGATGGGTGTGCCCGCCCTTTCCGTGATCCAGCCGCCGGCGAGTTCGTGAATCTCTTCCGGGCCCTTCTGCTCGTTACTCATGTTTGCCTCCAGGGTTTCGGGACGACTCCAGGGGCTCGTCGTCCTGAAGCATCCGGTACTTGGGTGATTCGTCGTCCTTGACCGCGCCCGACCGGATGGCGAAGCCAAGCGCCACCAGGGCGCCCGCCACCATGAAGGCCATGAAGGCGTACATGGGGACGGTGGACACGACGGTGTAGTCGTTCATCTCACTGCTCGTAGTCGCCGGCCGGCCGCCAGTCCTTGGCGCGACCGAGCGACTGGATGTAGGCGGTCAGTGCTGCCAGTTCCTTGGGGTCGTTGGCGATCCAGGGGAACGGCGGCATGGCCGAACCGGGGACCAGGCTGCGCGGATCGCGGAAGTGGGCGGCGTGCCACTGACCGTCGTACTTGCCTCCAACCCGCGACAGGTCGGGCCCGGTGCGCCTGGTGCCGAACATGTGCGGCTGGTCGTACACGAACTCGTCCGGAGTGGAGACGGGACTCTTCTCCCCGCGCCAGCCCGAGCGGATGGTGTCGGCTTCGATGGTGCGGGTCTGCTGGGTGTGACAGTACCAGCAGCCCTCGCGGACGTAGATGTTCCGGCCTTCCATGATGGTCGCGGCCTCGGCGTCGCCGTTCTTGGCCAGGGTCGCGTAGTCCTTGAGGCCAGGCGCGGGCTTGCTCCAGCTCTTGTCGAGCAGGGCGGGCGCCGCGGTGGTGAGGATGCCGCCGATCCAGAAGAACACGGTGGCGGCCACCGCGAAGATCATGCTGCTCTTGTTGACTTTGTTGATCATGGCGGTCTCCTTAGGCGACTTCCACGGGCCGGTCATTCCGCCCGGTGAAGGTGGCCACGATGTTCCAGAAGAAAAGCAGGATGCCGCCGAACATCAAGGTTCCGCCGATCAGACGGACGGCCCAGAAGGGCTGCATGAAGCGGACGGTGTCGATGAAGGGGATGGTGGGGTCGTTCCACTGCAGGCCCTGGAGGAAACCGCCGATCCACAGAGAGACGAAGAAGGAGAGACCGCCGACCAGCCACATCCAGAAAGAAGCGTTAGCCAGCGACTGCGAGTGCAGCTTCGTCTTCAGCATGCGCGGCAGCGCGTAGTAGGCGCCGCCCACCGCGAAGAACGAGAAGGCGCCGAGCACGGCCATGTGAGCGTGGCCGACGATCCAGTCGGTCTTCGAGACGATGGCGTTCACCGAGCGCAGGGAGTGCATCGGACCCTGGAAGCAGGTGAGGAGATAGAAGATCGTGCCCGACATCAGGAACTTGATGGGCACGTTGTCCTTCAACTGATGC
Organism: Vicinamibacteria bacterium; assembly: GCA_017990495.1. Classification (GTDB taxonomy): domain Bacteria; phylum Acidobacteriota; class Vicinamibacteria; order Fen-336; family JAGNNV01; genus JAGNNV01. The sequence goes on along the minus strand of JAGNNV010000051.1, from coordinate 11,207 downwards.
CACTGCCCTTTCATGGTGGCGAAGAAGTTCCAGACCAGGGACCAGACCGGAATCATCAGCATCACCGAGAACAGGATCGAAACGGTCTGCAGCCACTGACTGATGGGCCCGTGCAGCATGTGGTGCGCGCCCGTCCACACATAGACGAAGGCAAGCGACCAGAAACCGATCATCGACAGCCGGTGCGAGTAGAGCGGCGCCTCGGAGGCCTTGGGAATGAAGTAGTAACCGAGGGCGAGGCCGAGAGGGGTGAAGATCAGGCCCACCGCGTTGTGGACGTAGAACCAGTTCAGGTTCGCCTGGTTGACGCCCGAGGTGAAGATGGTGGCGAAGTTGCCGACGAGGTACACGAAAGCCGTCCAGATGATGGAGGCGAGGATGTACCACAGTGAGACATACATCTGCTGGTACTTCCGGATGGCCACGGTGGCGAAGATGTTCACCCCGAACATGATCCAGGCGATCACCACCAGGATGTCGAGCCAGAGGGGCAGTTCAGCGTACTCAAGGCCCTGGTTGAAGCCCAGGGAGAGCGTCACCACCGCGCTCAGGATGATGGTGATCCACAACACCAGGGTGGCCAGACCCAGCCGCTCGCTCCACAACTTAACCCCGCACAACCGCGGCACAAGGTAGTAGATGAGGCCCATGTCGGCGGCGAGGAGCCAGCCGAAGAGCATCCCGTTGGTGTGCACCGGGCGCATGCGGCCGTAGGTGAGCCAGGATACGGACCCGAGGAAGGTCGGGTACTGGAGCTTCGCAGCGATCACCAGGGCATAGATCCCGGAGACCACGAAGAACAGACCCGCCGCCATCAGGAACCCGAAGGCACTCTTGTCTTCATGGGCCGCCATCTCGGACGGTCCTTTAACGGCTTCAGCGCTCATGAGACTTCTCGCCTCCCTCTTTTGCGGTGGTCGTGGTGGTGGCCGGCGCGGGTTTGGGAGCGGCCGCCGCTTCGATCGAGCGGGGAGCCCCTCCGAGTCCGTTCAGGCCGTGGATGTAGTTGATGACGTCGCCGATCGCCTTGTCGTCAAGGTTGAAGTCGAAGCCGGCCGCGGGCATGGCGCTTCCCTGGACTCCGTACTTGATGCCCTCGTGCAGGCGCTCGTAGGAGGCGGCGGTGACGAAAGGCTTGTTGCGCAGGTTGCGGGGTCGCGGCCAGATGTCCACCGCGTTCGGCCCATGGCCGTCGGCCTTCTTGCCGTGACAGCCCCAGCAGCGGTCGAGGAAGATGACTTCGCCCCGGGCCGCGCTCTCCGCGGAGTAGGCCACGGGATTGGTGACCGGGACCTTGCGGTTGATGGCCACCCGCGCCGTGCCGCCCTTCGAAAGACTATCGAGCACATAGTCGACGAGGCGGGCCGAGCGCTCGGGGCCGAGGACCTTGCCCCACGGCGCCATGCTCGTTCCCGGCACCCCGTTCATCACGCTGTCGACGAGGCGCTGTTTGGTCTTGCTCTTCATGAACGCGGCCTTGGTCAGGTCGCGGGGTCGCGGATCGAGGTAGCGGGAGATCAGACCGTCGCCGAGGCCCTTTTCGCCATGGCAACGCGCGCACAGGACCTTGTACTCTTCGGCCGGGGCGTCTGGAACCGTGCCGACAGGTCGGCTGACCAGGTACTCGGTCAGGGCCACGAAGGCCTCGTTCGGCAGCGGGTAGGGGGGCATGATCGACCCGGGAACCACGCTCCGCGGATCCTTGAAGTGCGCCATCAACCACGGGAAGTCGCGTTGGACGGATGCGTACTCGAGATCAGGACCCACCAGGCCGTCGATCGCGCCGAGCTTGTGGCAGCTGAGGCAGCCGGCTTTGGGGAGAAGGGTCTCGCCCCGCTGCACCAGGTTCTGATTGGCCATGGCCCGGGCCGCTTCCGCGCCGGCGATGGCGCCAACCTCGAGCCACTCGGGTCGCGCCTGCTGGGCGGAGACGAACTGTTGAAGAGGAGCCCGTGAGATGCGCGAACCCTGCTGGGCCTTCAGGAAGGTGGTGAGGGCCAGGCGCTGATGATCGGTCAGATCCTGCCGAGGCATGGTCGAGGTGGGGTTCGTGGCTTGCGGATCCTTGATCTTGTCGAGGATGAAGTCCGGCCGGCGACGCCTGCCCTCCTCGGTCAGTTCCGGACCAATGGAGCCGAAGCTCAAGCCGGCGATGGTGTGACAGGTGTAACAGGCGCGCTGGAAGAAGAGAGTCCGACCTTCATTCACGAGCGGAGCGTGTTCCCAGCCCGGCTCGACGTGGCACTGCACGCAGTTGGCCTGGATCATCTCCTTCTGGAGCATGGGCCACGGCCAGTCTTCACCACCTTCGTGAGCGGCCTTGGCCAGAATCGCGCGCCCCTGCCCGTCGTGGCACACCGTGCAGCCGTAGGTCTCGAACTTGTGGCCGGGAATCTCGGGGTGCGTGGTCAGGGGCTGATTCGCGTCCTTGAAGCGGGGATCGTCGATGGCGATATGGCAGGTCTGACAGCGGTCCACGCGTTCGCCGCCAAAGCTGCGCACGATGGTCTGCTCGATGGCGGGCCGCCGCGCCCGCAGTGTCTCCTTGACCAGTTCGGAGACTTCGGGATCGGCGGAGGCCTTCGCGAAGTAGTCGCTCTGGTATTCCTGCCACCGGGCGAAGAACTGGTCGTAGAAGACGATGCCGTGGATGACGAACACGATTACGGAGAGAACGGCCAGGGCGGAGCGCATGTCTATCGCCTCAACTCGCTACCAGGGGGTGATAAGGGCCCAGTTCGGGCCGCGGAAGAAGGTGCCGATGATCACGAAGATGAGATTCGTGATCAGGAGGAGGGTGAAGGTGGTGACGGCGAGCAGGCGGTGCCTCGAGAACCAGACGCCGGTGCCGCGGGTGCCGCGATCGAGATAAGGCAGGAGAAGCAGCATGATCACGAAGATCGTGGGCACGCCGATGCCGCCCCAGAAAGCCGAGTACGAGACCATCTCCTGCAGTCCGAGGAAGTACCACGGGGCCTTCGACGGGTTCGGTGGATGGGTGGGATCGGCCGGGGCCTCGAGGGGCGCGTTCATGGCCAGCGACCACAGGAGGATCACGAGGATGGTCAGGGCGAAGCAGAAGAGTTCGGCGATGAACAGGTTCGGCCACGAATAGACGGTGTTGTCGGGGGTGTTGCCCACCTTCGTGAAGGGACCGCGCACCAGACCCATCACCCCGAACTGCCGGGTCTTCTGGGTTTTGGTGAGGGGGGCCAGGCCCTCGCGCTTGCCCTCGATTGCTTCCGGGAACTGTCCCTGTGCTTCGGGGAGATCAGCGCCTTCCGGGCGTGACAGCCCTCCGTCCTTGCGGATGCGCCAGAAGTGCACCAGGATCAGCATGGTCATGGCCGCGGGGATCACCGCCACGTGCAGCACGTAGAAACGGATCAGCGCCTCCTGGCCGACCACGGTGTCGCCGAGCAGGAGATAACGCATCTCCTCTCCCACGAAAGGCGCGTAACCCGCGATGGCCGTGCCCACGGTGATGGCCCAGAAAGCGAGCTGGTCCCAGGGAAGCAGGTAACCCGTGAAGGATGCCACGAGGGTCAGGAGGAACAGCACCACGCCCACGATCCAGTTGAACTCCCGCGGAGCCCGGTAGCTGCCGGTGTAGAAGACGCGGCAAAGGTGGAGCATCACCACCGCCACCATGGCGTGCGCGCCCCAGCGATGCATGTTCCGCAGGAGGGTGCCGAAGGCCACCGTGCCCGACAGGTCGAGCATGCGGTTGTGCGCCTGGTCCACCGAGGGCACGTAATAGAACATCAGCAGGAAGCCGGTGGCTCCCAGGATGATGAACAGGCTCAAGGAGATGACGCCGAGACCCATGGTGTACCACGGCTTCAGCGAATGGACGTGGGTCTTGACCGGATGGATGTGAAGGAAGAGATTGGTGAACGTGGTCTGGGAGCGCCCGAGGTCGGAATGCGGCAGGGGGTTCCGGAAGATGGAACGCCAGACGTTCGTAGGCAGATCGAGGAGGTTCCGGAGGAGTCCCTGGTCGGCGGTCATTGTGATGTCCTCGCCTTAGACCTTCAGGAACGTGCCGGGATCCACCGCCGAGGAGGTGTCGACCTCAACGTCCCCCGACGGCGCGAGTGAGCAGCGGAACCAGGGAAGCGGACGTGGGGCCGGCCCCGCGAGCACCGTGCCTTCGGCGTCGAACCGGCTGCCGTGACAGGGACAGTCGAAGCCGATGTCGGTGGTCTGGATCACGCAGCCAAGGTGCGTGCAGGTGTTTGAGATGGCGGCGATGCCCGCGCCGGTGCGAATGAGGGTGACACGCTGGCGGGTGAAGGGCAGCCTGGTGCCGGAGGGGAAGGTTTCCGGCTTGCCTACCCGGAAGCGCGCGGGTTCGCCGTAGGTCACACGCGGCCTGAAGAAGAGAAGGTTCGACAAACCAGCCACGAAGGCGGCGCCCGCCAGCCCGAGCAGGCTCGTCCAGGTGAGGGCTTCGCGGCGGCCCACGGGGGCCGGGGGGATAACTGTTCCCGAGGGTGAACCGGTCATCTATGCGTTTCCTTTCGGCTGGGGACGAAGATCGTTTTCAGTGGCGGGGTCTTGAGGGTCCGGTGCGAGGTCGGGCCAGAAGACCTGGCTCTTGGTGTCTTCAAGGTTTCGGAACTGCCCCGAGCGAACGCCCCATGCCCAGACGCATGCGAAGGCAGCACCCATCGCGATGCCTGCCAGGAACAGACAGAGCGTGATGGTCAGCATGGAAGGAGGGTGGGCATGGGGCGATCAGAGGGCGGGTCGTAACGCTTTGATCGCCCTCAAAAGCAGGGCTCGTGCCAGGTCGCTCGGCCGTAGGAGGGCCGACGCTTCGCGACCGCTCCAGACAAGGGCGTGGACGATGTCGAGCCTTCGCGCACGAAATTTTTGCGAGGCCCGTCGCCGGAAAGTTCTGCGGGCCAGGAGGCGGGGAGGTCGCAGTTTCTGCGTTCGCCCGCAGGTTCTACGAGCGGTCCCTCGGCATCACCGAGGGACCGGAACAGCCGACTACTTCAGGTGCTTCTGGAAGAACTCGAGGGTTCGCTTCCAGGCGAGGTCGGCCGCTTCCTTATTGAAGCGCGGGGTGGTGTCGTTGTTGAACCCATGCTGGGTCCCCGGATAGACGAAGGCCTCGTAGCGCACATTGTTCGCCTTGAGCGCCGTCTCGTAAGCGGGCCAGGCGGCGTTGATGCGGTCGTCCTTTTCCGCGAACTGGATGAGGAGCGGGCACTTCACGTTCGCCGCTTCCTCCACCGGCGGGTTGCCGCCGTAGAACGGAACGGCGCCCGCGAGGTCAGGCACGCGGGTGGAGAGCATGTGGGAGATCGAGCCGCCGAAGCAGAAGCCCACCACCGCCACTTTGCCCGTGCCATCGTTGCGGCCCTTGAGCCACGTCACCGCGGCGAGGAAGTCTTCATTGATCTTCGGACGATCGAGCTTGCCGAAGAGTTCGCGGGCCTTGTCCTCGTCGCCCGGGTAACCGCCAAGGGGGAAAAGCGCGTCGGGCGCGAAGGCCATGTATCCCTCAAGAGCGAGCCGGCGAGTGATGTCCTCGATGTGGGGGTTGAGCCCACGGTTCTCATGCACTACCAGGATGCAGGGCAGCTTGCTCTTGTTGCCCGCGGGCCGCACCAGATAGCCGCCCATCTTCGGGTTGCCGTTCGGGGACGGGTATTCAACCCTCTCCGCGGTCAGGCGTTTGTCGTCCGCCGGCACCACCTGCGCCTCGGCGAAACGCGGATTGAGGGCGTCGAGCATCATGGTCGCGGTCATGCCGCCCACCGCGAATTTTCCCGCCCCATCGAGGAAACCTCGGCGGTCGATGTCGCCGTGAACGTATTTGTCGAAGAGGTCGTAGACGCCCTGGTCGAAGTGCTTTGGGTTGGTTGGTTTCATGGTTTACTCCCGTTGAAGGCCGTCTGCTTTCCGCCCGGAAAATCGTTGCGACAATCTTCGCACGGGCGCTTGAACGGCGGGCAAAGGCTGTCGCCTGGGCTGTACGGCCCGGAGTTAGCATCTGCCCATGTGGATCCTGCTCCGGCTGATCGCCATGGGAATCGGTTTCGCGGTTAGCCGCCTCAACTGGTCGCGTAAGCGCGAAGACAACAATCGCATTCACGGAATCGCCTATTCGGAGCTCAAGAGGACCCAAAATGGGAGAGTGACTCGCTTCGAGCTCAGTGTGCCGCTCGACACCGGACTGGTTTTCGTGTTCACGCCGGAGCAAGGCATAGACCGGTTGTTGAAACGGATCGGCCTGACCGAGGAGTTCCAGACCGGAGACGAGGGGTTCGACCAGAACGTCTATGTGGGAAGCGACCACCCCTTGCTCCTCAATATCCTCAGGAACGACGCGGCGTGCCGTGAGGTGGTGGCGCAGGCCTTCGCCGCGGGCTTCCGCCGTATCTGGTCGGATGGTCGAAGGCTCTTCGCGATTGCATGGCAGCCCCTGCCCGCGGAACACTGGGTCCAGAAACTCGCCCGGCTTGGCCGCGCGGTTGAGCTCGCGGCGTCGCGCTCGCCCGGTCGACTGTCCGACCCCTTCGCGGCCCGCGTGTTGCTCGTTGAGACGGCTCTCTGGTCGCTCGCCGGCTACGCGCTGGTCGCTTCCCTCCAGATGTTCGGAGATGTTGGCCCGCATTTCGACCCTTTTCGACTGGTGGCCGCGGGGTGTCTCGCCAGCGTGCCCGTCTTCGGCGTGCTGGGCTGGGCGGTTCTGGCGTTCCTCCAGCGCTCCTCGCGTTCGCACCGCGTCCTGGTCGAGAGCGGGGTTCTCCTTGCTTTATCCCTGCCGGTGGTCGGCATCCAGACCGCCGCTGATCTGAACCGCCGTTTCGATTCCACGCCCCCGGTGATGGTCGAGGCCAGCGTTGATGACAAGTGGAGCACCACGACGAAGTCGACGAAAGGGGGCAGGCGAACTGACTACTACGCCCGGCTCACGTCTCTCGGGGAGCTGACCCTCCCTTCGCAGCTGACGGTTCCGGTTGAGATCCACCGCTCGCTCCGTAAGGGCCGCACGGCCAGCGTCGAGGTCGGCATGGGCCGCCTGGGGTTTCCCTACTTCCGTTCCGTCAACGGAATCGCCTGGTGAACGGCCGCTCAGCGCGGAAACCGGCCGAGGGCCACCAGCAGATCGAACTGGGCCTGACGCAGTGAGTCCTCGGCCTGGGCCAGGGCGGTCTCGACATCGCGGGCGGTGCGCTGGGCCTCGATCACCTCGATGTTGGTGGAAGCGCCGGCGTCGAACGCGGCGATCGTGATCTTGAGGACCTCGTTCGCCTGTTCCGCGGCCTGGCGCGCGCTCATGAGCACCCGGGTGTAGGCGTCGACCGTGGTCCGGGCGTTGCGGATCTCCGAACGCGCCTGGATCTGGCGCTGGGCCACCGCGAAGTCGGTGGTCCGGGCCTCGGCCTCCCGCACCTTCTGGACTCCGGCGCGTTCGCCGCCGTTGTAGATGGTCTGCTTCAGCTCGAAGGCCAGACGCCACGTCTTCGAGGGCTGGAAGAGCCCGGCCGGTGTCACGTATTGGGGATCGAAGGTCAGATTCACCGTCGGCCACCAGTCTTTCGAGCTGCCCTTGAGGACATTCTGCGCGGCACGCTGTTCCGCGGCGAGGAGCAGCATGTCCGACCGGCTGGTCATCCAGTCGTCCCCGATATCGGTGGGAATGACGTCGAAGGAGGGCTCCGACAGGGCGTCCACGGGACCGCTTTCGCCGAGCAGGACGCCGAGCGCCTCCTGCGACCGGCGTAGCCCGAGCTTCGAGGCCTCGAGGAACGTCTCGTCGGTTGAGACCACCAGGCCGGACCGCAGTTCGTTGAGTCGGCTGCCCAGGCCGCCTTCGCGCCGCTTCCGGTTGTAGTCGAACTGCGCCCGCGCCGTGTCCAGGGACCGCTCGGCGATCTTGACCAGGCGCTTCTGGGTGATGACGCCGAGGTACGCCGCGGCCGCGCTCACCGCCACCTGCCTCCTCGCGTCGGCGCTGGCCATGCGAGCCACCTCGACGCGATCCTGGGCCTGTGACTTCGCCGCCCACTGCGCGGCGGCGAGGACCGGCACCGATGCGGAAAGACCAAACGTCCACTGGTTCTTCGGCTGGACGATGTTGCCGTCGAAGCCGAAGGCCTGATCGAGGGTGGTGTTGTTGACGCTGCCGGTGAGTCGCGGCAGCGAGTTCGACCGGATCTGCTGCATGAGCCCCTGGGCGCGAAGGATGTTGGCGGCGGCAATCTGAACCGTGGGGTTCTTCTCGACCGCGCGCGAAACCGCCTGTTCGAAAGTCACCGCCTCGATGGGGGACTCTCCGGTCGTCGTCTGCGCCTGCGCGCTCGCGGGCATGAGCATGGACAGAATGATGAGGCCGACGATAGTGGCGGAAGCGGGGCCATGACTGCCGGCCTCGGGCGCGCCGTTCTCGGGCGTGCCTTCAGTCTCGTCCTGCTCGCGGCGACCGCGCCCGGGAGCGAGGGTTCGGATCACCACGTAAAGGACAGGAATGAAGATGATCGACAGGAAGGTGGACGCCACCATACCGCCGGCCACGGTGGTGCCGATCGAGTTGCGTCCGCCCGCTCCCGCGCCGGTGGCAAGAGCCAGGGGCAGCACGCCGAGGATGAACGCGAACGAGGTCATCAGGATGGGGCGAAGGCGGATGCGCGCCGACTCGACCGCGGCATCCACGATCGACAGGCCGCGTTCGCGCAACTGCTCGGCGAACTCGACGATGAGGATGGAGTTCTTGGCGGCAAGACCGATGAGCAGGATGAGACCCACCTGGCAGAAGACGTCGTTGGTGAAGCCGCGCGCCCACTGCGCGGACAGGGCGCCGAGAACAGCGAGCGGCACGCCGAGCAGGATGATGAAGGGCAACACGAACGATTCGTACTGCGCGGCCAGCACCAGGTAGACGAGCACCACGCTCAGGGCGAAGATGCCCGCGGCCTGCGAACCCGCCTTGATCTCCTCGAGCGACTGACCGGCCCAGGCGAAGGAGAAGCCCTCGGGCAGGCGGCTCGCCATGTCTTCCATGGCCGCGATGGCCTGGCCGGAACTGAGGCCGGGGCCGGGGCTGCCCGTGATTTCCGCGGAACGGAACAGGTTGAAGTGGCTGATGACCTGCGGGGCCGTCGTCTCCCGCACCTTCACCACCGAGTCGAGCGAGACCATCTGGCCGCTGGAAGTTCGCGCGTAGAGCTGCCGGAGCGAGGACGGGTCTTTGCGGAACTGCTGATCGGCCTGGACGTAGACGCGGTAGGCGCGGTTGTTGAAGTCGAAGTCGTTCACGTACTGCGACCCGAGGAAGACCTGCAACGCGTCGGTGATCTCCTGCAGGGGCAGCCCGAGGCTGCGGGCCTTGTCGCGGTCGATGTCGACCACGAGCTGGGGATCGGCGGCGGAGAAGCTGCTGAACAGGCCCTGCACCTTGCCCCCCTGATTCGCCTCGGCCATCATGCCGCCCATGGCCGCGGCCAGGCCATCGACGCTCGCGGCGCCGGTCTGGTCGAGCAGCTCGAACTGGAAGCCCGCGAACGTGGACAGGCCCTGGATGGCAGGCGGCGGGAAGGCGACCACGAAAGCGCCGGGGATGCCGAAGAGCGGACCGCGCAGCCGGTTGAGGATGGCGTTCAGGGAGTGCTCGGCGCCGGGGCGGTCTTCATAATCCTTGAGGTTCACGAAGATCATGCCGTTGTTGGCGGCGGCGCCCGAGAAACTGAAGCCGAGCACGGAGAAGGCGGCCCGGACATCCGGATCGGCGGTGATGATGGCCTCGGCCTGCTTGGCGATGTTGTTGGAGTATTCGAGCGACGCGCCCGCCGGTGCTTGCAGCAGGACCATGAAATAACCCTCGTCTTCTTCGGGGACGAAGGCGGAAGGCACCACGCGGTAGACCCCCCAGGTCGCGAGCAGGCCGCCCACGAAGAGCACGATCATGGCCGCGCGCATGCTGAGAGCGCGGCGCACCAGATTGACGTAGGTCGTGGTGCTGCGGTCGACGAAGCGGTTGAAGGCGCTGAAGAACCGGCCGTGGGTGTGGCTTTCCTTGTCGAGGAGCAGAGCGGAGAGCGCTGGGGTGAGAGTGACCGCGTTGAACACCGAGAGCACCACGGCGAAGGCGATGGTCAGCGAGAACTGCTGATAGAGCCGTCCGGTGACGCCGGGGAAGAAGGCCACGGGCACGAACACCGCAACCAGCACCAGACCGATAACGACGACCGCGCTGAAGACCTCGCGCATGGCATCGATGGACGCGCGGCGCGCCGACTTCTTGAACTCGCTCATGTGGCGTTCGATGTTCTCGATGACCACGATGGCGTCGTCGACCACGATGCCGGTGGCGAGCACGATGCCGAACAGCGTCAGTGTGTTGATCGAGAAGCCGAACAGCTTGATGAAGGCGAAGGTGCCGATGAGGGACACCGGGATGGTAATGGCGGGGATCAGTGTGCTGCGCCAGTTCTGCAGGAACAGGAACATCACCAGGATGACCAGCACGATGGCCTCGGCCAGGGTTTTCACCACCTCGATGATGGATTCGCGCACCACTACCACGTTGTCGAAGGCCACCCGCCACTCGAGACCGGGAGGGAAGCTCTTCTCGAGCCGAGCCATTTCGGCCATGACCCCGCGGAAGACGTCGATGGCGTTGGCGGAGGGCAGCAGAGTGACGCCGATGCCCTGGGCTTCAAGACCCATGAAGCGCAGGTTTGAAGCGTAGGTTTCGGCGCCGAGTTCGACGCGTCCCACGTCTTTCACCCGCACGAGCGCGCCGCCCGGGCCGGACTTGATCACGACGTTTTCGAACTCGCTGGCCTCGGACAAGCGACCCATGGCGCGCACGCTGATGGTGAAGGCCTGATCAGCCGCGGAAGGCGCATCGCCCAAAGCACCCGCCGCTACCTGCACGTTCTGTTCGCGCAAGGCGCCGAGCACGTCGGCCGCGGTGAGCTTTCGGCCCGCGAGTTTGGCGGGATCGAGCCACAACCGCATGGCGAACTTGCGCTCGCCGAAGATCATGACGTCGCCCACACCCTTGACCCGCTTGATGGCGTCGCGGATGTAGAGGTCGATGTAGTTGCTGATGAACTGGCTGGAGTATCGGTTGTCTTTGGAGAAGAAGCCGAGCCCGCCCATGAAGCCGGCGGTGTTCTTCACCACGCTGATGCCGTTGGTGCGCACGTCGGCGGGCATGCGCCCGAGGGCCTGGTTCACCCGGT
>JAGNNV010000050.1 GCA_017990495.1 Vicinamibacteria bacterium | reverse complement strand
ATCGAGCGCGCCTCCAAGGTGATGATGCCGGCCCTGCTGCTCCTCCTCATCACCCTCGCTCTGCGGGCTCTCACCTTGCCGGGAGCGGCCCAGGGAATCGCCTACTACATGACTCCCGATTTCTCCGGACTGACGAGTCCTCAGGTGTTGAACGCGGCGCTCGGGCAGGCCTTCTTCTCCCTGAGCCTGGGCATGGGCGGGATGTTGACCTACGGCAGCTATCTCTCGCGCCGGACCAACATCGCCCACTCCGCAGCGTGGGTCGCCGGCCTCGACACCGTCGTCGCCCTGCTCGCGGGCATGATCATCTTCCCCGCGGGCTTCTCGATTGCCGGCTTCGATCCTTCCGCCGGCGGCCCCGGTCTCATCTTCACCGTGTTGCCGCGCCTCTTCGACAGCATGCCGGGCGGACATCTCTTCGGCGCCGCCTTCTTCGTCCTGCTCTCTCTCGCCGCCCTCACCAGCACCATCTCCCTGCTCGAAGTTCCCACCGCCGCCCTGATCGATCGCGGATGGCCGCGCGCGAAAGCGGTGACCGCCCTGACCATTCTGATCGCACTGCTGGCCGTGCCCTCGGTCCTCTCGCAAGGCGCGGTGCCGGCGCTCGGCCAGCTTCCCATCGTGAACATGTCGTACCTCGACCTGATGGCGACGGTCTGGAACAACTGGGCCCTGCCTATCGGCGGCCTGCTGATCTCGGTTTTCGTCGGCTGGGTGTGGGGCGCGGAGAACGCCATCGCCGAACTCACCGCGGAGGGGCAGCACCTTCCCGCCGCGCGACTGTGGGCCTTCCTCATCCGCTACGTCTGTCCGCTCGCCATCATCTTCATCATCGTGATGACCGCGCGCGACCTGCTCGCGGGTTGAGCGAGGTGATGTATCGCGGTCGCGGACGGACCGTTCGCGCTCCTAAGCGGCTTCCGCCTAAGTCCAATCTTTTCAACCGGGGTTCTTTGAAGCCGCTGATCGACACGATCGGCCCGAAGGAGCCGTGGGACACTAGGCCCCCGGTATCCGCTTGTCAAACGGAGTGGCTGCTCCGGGGGTGACGAGAGGTCCAATTGGCAGGGAGAGATCTCGGCCGTCGGCTTCGCCCGGGGTGACGAGAGGTCCAATTGGCAGGAGAGATCTCGGCCGTCGGCTTCGCCCGGGGCGACGCGCGGTCCAATCGGCAGGGTAGTGGCGGGGCGGCTCTAACGGCCTAGCCAGCCGCCATCGACTGCGAGGATGTGGCCGTTGACGTAATCCGAGGCGCGGGAGGCGAGGAACACCGCGGCTCCACCAAGGTCGGCGGGCTCACCCCAGCGGCCGGCAGGGATGCGCTCGAGGATCTGGCGGCTGCGGGTCTCGTCCTTTTGCAGCGCCTCGGTGTTGTCCGTGCGCATGTACCCGGGCGCAATGGCGTTCACGTTGAGCCCCTTGCCTGCCCACTCGTTCGACAACTCGCGGGTGAGTCCGGCTACCGCGCTCTTGGCCGCGGCGTAAGCGGGCACATTCAGCCCGCCCTGGAACGACAGCAACGAGGCGATGTTGATGATCTTGCCCCCCGGTCCGGCCGTGAGCATGTGCCGGCCGGCGGCGCGGCATAGCCGGAAGACGCCGTGCAGGTTGACGTCGATCACCGCCATCCAGTCCTCGTCGGACGTGTCGACGGTGGGGCCGCGACGGATGATGCCGGCGTTGTTGACCAGGATGTCGAGGCGGCCCAGCGCGGCCACCGTTTCACGCACCAGTCGGTCGGGAGTGGCGGGGTCAGCCATGTCCCCCACCACTTCGAGCGCGCGCCGACTCGCGCCTCGAACCCGCGCCGCGGTGGCCGAACCCGGAGTGTGGTTGCCGTGCACCGCCACGTCGGCCCCGGCTTCAGCAAGAGCCAAAGCGATGGCCGCGCCGATGCCGCGCGAGGCCCCGGTTACGAGGGCCACCTTGCCCTCAAGAGAAAACAGATGGTCAGACGCCATCGGCAAGAGTCCCCAGGGTGAGACCGAGATAGGCACGGGCGTTGGCGAAGCAGACGTTGCGAACGGCGTTCCCCAGAAGCTCACGGTCTTCGGGCAGGAGGCCGGCACGCACGTCGTTCCCGAGAAGATTGCAGACGAGGCGTCGGTAGTACTCGTGCCGCGAATAGGACAGGAAGCTGCGTGAGTCCGTGATCATCCCGACGAATCGGGAGAAGAGGCCGAGGTTCGACAAGGCGCGCAGTTGCGCCTCCATCCCGTCTTTCTGGTCGAGGAACCACCAGGCCGCGCCGTACTGCATCTTGCCGGGGATGGAGCCGTCCTGGAAGTTGCCGATCATGGTGGCGAAGACTTCGTTGTCCCGCGGGTTGAGGTTGTAGAGGATGGTCTTCGCCAGCTGATTCGCCTCGTCGAGGCGGTCGAGGAACCGGGCCAGGGGCGCCGCCTGGTCAAAGTCGCCGATCGAGTCGAAGCCCTTGTCCGGCCCCAGCGTCCGCCGGGCCCGCGCGTTGGTGTTGCGCAACGCTCCAAGATGGAACTGCTGCACCCAGCCCCGCTGATGATCCAGCACGGCCAGATGATGCAGAAGCCCCGAGCGGAATCGCGCGGCCGCAGCCGCATCCAGAGCCCGACCCGCGCGCAGTGCGCCGAAGGCCAGGGCCAGCTCGGCCTCGGTGAACGATTCGGCGTCCATCCGCTCGAGACCGTGGTCCGAGGCGCGGCAGCCCATCTCGTGGAAGGCAGTGTGCCGACGCTCGAGCGCGTTCATCAGTTCGCCCCAGGTCCCGATGCTGGCCCCGGCCGCGGCCTCGAGCGCATCGACCCAGGCGTTCCAGCGGGCCGGGTCGTCGAGAGCCAGGGCTTTATCGGGCCGCCAGGTCGGATACACCCGCGTCGCCGGATCCTTCCGTTCGGCCAGGGCACGATGGTGCTCGAGGGAATCGATGGGATCGTCGGTGGTGCAGACCGCGGCCACGCGGAACTGCTGAAGCAGGCCGAGAGTGGTGAAGCCATCCTCCTGCAGGCGCTCCGTGGTGCGGTCGTAGATCGACCTCGCTGAGCCCTGGTTGAGGAGTTCGCCGATACCGAATGGCTTGAGCAACTCCATGTGCGTCCAGTGGTAGAGCGGATTGCGGATCGTCTCCGGCACCGTCTTCGCCCACGCCTCGAACTTCTCGAAGTCGGTGGCGTCTCCGGTGCAGAAGCGCTCGGCCACGCCGTTCGCGCGCATGGCCCGCCACTTGTAGTGGTCGCCATCGAGCCAGATCTCGGTGATCGATCGAAAGCGATGATTGGTGCGGATCTGATCCACTGGAAGGTGGCAGTGGTAGTCGATGACGGGCAGGTCCTTCGCCGCGTCATGGAAGAGATGGCGGGCCAGATCCGTCTCGAGCAGGAAGTCGTCTTTGATGAAGCTCATGGGATCAAGCCCCCGGGTTGCCGATCAGGCGTCGAGTTTTGCGGGCTCTGAGTTCGGTATCAGAAGGTGAATGATGAGGAGGGCCACCAGGTACGCCGAACCCGCGATGAGGAAGATCAGGAAGTAGCTGCCGGTGCGGGTGAGGATCTCGCCGACCACGAGAGCGATCAGCATTCCGCCGATGGCCCCCGCGGTGCCGCCAATGCCCACGACCGAACCGACCGCGCGCCTCGGGAACATGTCGGAGGTGAAGGTGAACAGATTCGCCGACCAGCCCTGATGCGCGGCGGCGGCGAGTGAAACCAGGGCGACCGCGAGCCACAGGCTCTTCACCTGCGAGGCGAACATGATCGGCACCACGCAGAGCGCGCACACCAGCATCGCGGCCTTGCGGGCCTTGTTGGTGGTCCAGCCCCGTTTGATCCAGTGCGACGACAGCCAGCCGCCCCCGATGCTGCCGACGTCGGCCACGAGATAGATCACGACCACGGGCGGACCGATGGTGGTCAGGTCGATGCCGTGGTTGCGCTTGAGGAAGTCTGGGATCCAGTAGAGATAGAGCCACCAGATGGGGTCGGTCAGGAACTTGCCGATCGCGAACGCCCAGGTCTGGCGATGGGGCAGGAGGCTTTTCCAGGGGATGTGGGTGATCGCTTCGGGAGGATCGGAGCGGATATGAGCGAGTTCAGCCGCGGTGACCGTGGGGTGCTTCTCCGGCGACTCGTAGTTGATCCACCAAAGGGCGAGCCAGACAAAACCGATGGCGCCGGTCGCGAGGAAGGCCACTTCCCAGCCCCAGTGAAGGGTGATCCAGGGAACCATGATGGGGGCGCCCAAGGCGCCGAGGTTCGTTCCGGAATTGAAGATGCCGGTGGCGAAGGCGCGCTCTTTTTTGGGGAACCACTCGGCCACCGTCTTGATGGAGGCCGGGAAGTTGCCGGCTTCACCGATGCCGAGGACGAACCGGGCCAGGGCGAAGCCCGCGGCCGCGCCGGTCAACAGGACGAAGGAGGGCGGGTTGATGAGAACCGTGGGTACAAGGAGGCCGGGGAACGCCCCCGCGACTCCGTGGGCCATGGCCGCGAGGCTCCATAAACCGACCGCGACCGCGAACCCTTTCTTCACGCCCATGCCGTCGATCACGCGGCCCGCGATCACCAGGCCAATCGCGTAGGCGAGGGAGAAGCTGAAGATGATGGCCGCGTAGTCACGCTCCGTCCACGAGAACTCGGACTGCAGCGTGCCTTTCAGGATCGCGATGATCTGCCGATCGAGATAGTTGATCGCGGCGGCGCCGAAGAGCAGCGCGCACACGATCCAGCGGACGTGGCCGAACTTGAACATCTTCTCTGCCATGGGTTAAGCCACAAACTTCTGCCAGATGCGGCCGGTCGGGAACTCGTATTCCGCGATTGATTGAGGCTTGATGTCGATGCTGTACCCGGGGCGCAGGGGCGTCACGTAGCGGGCGTTCTTCGCGATGCAGGGGTCGACAAAGTGTTCGTGCAGGTGGTCGACGTACTCGCACAGCCGGTCTTCGAGCGACGCGGAGACCGCGATGTAGTCGAAGATCGAGAGATGTTGGACGTATTCGCACAAGCCAACGCCGCCCGCGTGCGGGCACACCGGCTTCTTGAACTTCTCCGCCATCAGGATCACCGCCACCGCCTCGTTCACTCCACCCATGCGGCATGAGTCGACCTGGACGAACTTGATGGCATCGGCCTGAAGCAGCTGCTTGAACATCACCCGGTTCTGGCAGACCTCGCCGGTGGCAACACCGATGGGCGCCACCGCCCGGGCGATGCGGGCATGGCCGAGGATGTCGTCGGGACTCGTCGGCTCTTCGATCCACCAGGGGTCGAAACGCGCGAGGGCTTTCATCTGGGTGATCGACTCGTCCACATCCCAGCACTGGTTCGCGTCCATCATCAGCTTGCGCTCTTGGCCGATCTCCTCGCGCATGATCGCGGCGCGGCGGACGTTGTCCTCGAGGTTCTGGCCGACCTTCATCTTGAACGCGGTCCAACCCTGGTCGATCGCTTCCTTGCAAAGCCGACGCACCTTCTCGTCGGGATAACCGAGCCAGCCCGTGGAAGTGGTGTAGGCGGGGTACCCGTCGGCGCGCATCTCGGCCTCGCGGGCCTCACGTCCTTCCCGCCGCGCGTGCAGCATCTCGATCGCTTCCTGAGGCTTGAGCACGTCGGTGATGTAGGTGAAATCGATGGTCGAAACGAGCTGCTCGGGCGAGAGATCGACGAGGTGTTTCCACATCGGCTTCTGCTCGCGCTTCGCCCACAGGTCCCACACCGCGTTCAGGATCGCGCCGGTGGCCATGTGCAGGATGCCCTTTTCCGGGCCCAGCCAGCGGAGCTGCTTGTCGACGGTGAGGTCGCGATAGAACGTCCGCATGTCGGCCACGATGTCGTCGAGGCGTCGGCCCACCACATGATGCTTTAGAGCATGGACCGCGGCCACCACGATCTCGTTCCCGCGGCCATTGGTGAAGGTGAGACCGTGGCCTTCGAGGACGGTTCCGGTTTCGAGGACGACGTAGGTCGCCGAATAGTCGCCAAGATTGAGGGCATCCGAACCGTCCGCCTGGGCGGACGTGGGGAAACGGATGTCACGCACGACAAGATTTGTGATTTTCACTGGTTGACACCACTCGCAAGGAAACCGCCATCGACGGTGAGAACTTCGCCATTCACGAAACTCGCCCCTTCTGAGGCGAGGAACACGCAGGCCGGAGCCAGCTCCTCCACGCGCCCGAAACGCTTGAGGGGAGTTCGGGTCAGGAACTCCTGGCCGCGGCCCGATTCATCGAGGAGTTTCGTATTGAGCGCGGTCCGGAAGACGCCCGGCGCGATCGCATTGACGTTGACGCCGCGCGGACCCCACTCGACCGCCAGCGCGCGGGTGAGGCCGGCCACCCCGGACTTGCTCGCGGTATAGGCCGCCACTTCAAAGAGGCCGATAAACGACGCGAGCGACGCCACATTGATGATGCGTCCGTAGCCCTTCTCGAGCATGGCCCGCCCGAACACCTGGGAGGAGCGGAAGGTCGCGGTGAGGTTGGTGGCGATGATGGAGTCCCACTCTTCGTCGGAGACTTCGAGACTCGGCGTCCGTTTCGTGATGCCGGCGCAGTTCACCAGGATGTCGACCTTCGCGAACGCCTGCAAGGTGGCGTCGAGCGACGCCTGCAGAGCCTTGCGGTCAAGGGCATCGGCAGTGAGACGCAGGCTGCGGCGGCCCATCGCTTCAACCGAGGCCGCGGCCTGATTCACCATGTCCACGCGGCGGGAGATGGGCACCACGTCGGCCCCCGCTGAAGCCAGGCCCTGGGTGAGGGCGAGACCGATGCCCGACGTCCCCCCCACCACCACCGCCACCCTCCCCGACAGTTCCAACTCCTTCATCCCCAGTCCTCCCTGTTCCCTTCCGGTCTATTTACTTCCGGCCGGTGGACGCTTCGCCGGGCGTCCTTCTTCCTCGGAGGCCTGGGCCTGTCGGGCCAGCGCGAGGTGCATGCCCATTTCTTCGCGGGCCTTCTCGGCCTCCCCCGCCTTGATGGCGCGGTAGATGCGCCGATGCATCTCCGCCGATTCCTTCAGGTCATTCGCGCGTTCGACCGTGAGCTTTCGGGTTTCGTAGACGAGGCCGGAAATGGTGTCGATCAGGGTGGCGAGGACCGGATTCCCCGAGGCCGCGGCCACCGCCTTGTGGAACTGCACGTCGTGGATCAGGAACTCCTGGGGATCGTCGAGGGAAGCGAACATGGCGGTCACGGCATCGGCGAGCGCAGTGATGCGCTCCATGGTGGCCCGTTCCGCGGCCATTCCCGCGGCGCCCACTTCAAGCACTCGCCGCGCCTCGAACATTTCGTCGCGCGTGAACCCGTGCAGGGCGGCCAGAAAACTGAGAGGCGCGCCGCCAAGCCGGGGCGGACCGTCGGCAATGAAGGTGCCGGCTCCCTGTCTCGACTGGATGACGCCGAGGGCTTGCAGGGTCTGCAGCCCGGAACGCAGTGATGGACGGCTCACCCCGATTTCCTGAGCGAGATCGCGCTCGGCGGGCAGGCGCATGCCGGACTTCAGTCGGCCGGCTTCGATCTGACGCCGCACGAACTCCACCACCTGCCCCGCGGCGGGAACTTCGGAGACGGGCTCGGGAGCCCGGAGGGTCTTAGAGGTCTTACCTTTGGTGACTGCAGGCATTTTTCTTAACTCAGCTCCCAATCCGTCGGCATCGCCCATGGACCGGCCGGCGCCCTGAAGGCGCCTGGGCAGATTGTACCGGATTTATCAATATTTTGGCCTCGAACTCCGGTTGCACGACAGAAAAGTTCCGGATCCTTTCGGGTCGGCCTGGCCTGCCGCCCATCAGCATTGTTCCCTCCGGTGGTCGGACCACTCGCCTCTCAAGAGTTGCCATGTGGTTCAGCCATCGATCAGAATCATCCCACGGAGCCCCTGCATGAAACGACATCTCCTGGCCCTCTTGCTGGCTTGTTCCCTCCCGGCTCACGCTTTGAGTGAGAGCGGCCCCACCGTGACCGTCGTCGATGCCCGGGGTCACGGCGCTTTCCGGACCATCCAGGCCGCCCTTGATTCTCTTAGCCAGGACGCGCCGAGCACGCGGATCATCCTTATCCGCCCGGGCCTCTACGCGGAGAAGATCTACATCACCAAGTCCAGAGTCGCCCTCGTTGGCGAAGATCGCAAGAAGACCCGGATCGTCTACGCGGAGCTGCGACGAAACTGGCGGAAGGACCACCCCGACGACTGGGGGGCGGCGGTGATCAACATCGGCGACGCCGTCACCGATCTGGTGATCGCGAATCTCACCGTGCACAACAACTACGGATCGCTGCACGGCGATCACGATCACCAGTTCGCCATCCGCAGCATGGGATCGGCCACTCGCCTGTCTCTTCTCGCCATCGACGCCATCGCCGACGGGGGCGACACCGTGAGCCTGTGGAACACCGCCACCGGGATGTACTACTTCGCCGACTGCTACTTCGAGGGCCATGTCGACTTCGTCTGCCCGCGGGGCTGGTGCTACGCCACCGACAGTCGATTCTTCGGACACAACGAGTCGGCGAGCATCTGGCACGACGGCAGCCTCGACGAAGACGCGAAGTTCGTGATCCGTAACTCGACCTTCGACGGGGTCCGGGGCTTCGCCCTCGGCCGCAACAACCGGGACGGCCAGTTCTTCATCCTCGACAGCTTCTTCTCGAAGAACATGGCGGACAAACCGATCTACCAGGCGCCGGGCACCTCGACCTTCCGCTGGCCCCTGCGCGCCTACTTCTGGAACGCGCGACGCGAAGGCGGTCCGCTCGCCTGGCTGGCAGACAACCTGGGTCTAGCCAAGGGCGCGCCCCGAGCCGAAGAGATCGACGCGCGCTGGACCTTCGCGGGGGCATGGGATCCGGAGGAAACGTTGCCCGCGGTTCTGCCGGGAGCTGCCATCCCCCGACCTCGGCACAACGCGGTGCTGCCGGCCACCGGAGTCACCTTGAGGTGGCTGCCAGCGCGGGACGCAGCGGCATATGAGGTTCACCTCGCAGGCCGCGGGGTGAGGGGCGGGCCGCGAAGAGTCCCCACTGCGTCCTTCGACCCCGGGCCGCTGAAACCGGGGAGCACCTATCGATGGCGCGTGGACACCCTCACCTCAACCGGGCGACGGGTCACCGGTCCGACCTGGATCTTCAAGACCCGCTGAGGGCGCGCGACTACTTGATCGGGTTCACCATCTGCGAGCCCGGCCGTTTCACATCCGCGGGTTCGATCACCACGTTGCGGAGAACCAGATCCTCGAGACCCTGGATCAGGCTCCCTTTGGCCACGCCGCTGATGGTGCTGTCGGACACAGAGAGGCCGCGTACCGGCGCTCCGGGAAGGCCGCGCACGAAGAATGCGTAAGTCGCCTTCTTGACGGTCAGCCGCTCGATCAAGACATTACGGACGGTGGGAGGAAACGCTCCGCGGGCGCCTTCCTCATAGAGCAGATCGATGTCGATGGCCGAGCCCACTTCACCGATTTCGATATCGCGGACGAACACGTTTTCGATGACCCCACCGCGCGTGGCGTTGGTCTTGAAGCGGATGCCGCGCTCGAGGTCGGGGCTGCTCATCACCAGCTTCTCCGCGAACACGTCGCGCACGCTGCCGCTCACCTCGCTGCCGATGGTGACGCCCCCGTGGCCGGCGCGCATGGTGGAGTTGCGGATCACGATCCGTTCGGAGGGACGGTTCACGCGTCGACCATCGGCATTCCGGCCCGACTTGATAGCGATGCAGTCGTCGCCGGTGTCGAACACCGAGTTCTCGATCAGGACGTCGGTCGACGACTCGGGATTCGTGCCGTCGTTGTTGGGGCCGTGTGAGATCACGGTGACGCCGCGCACGGTGACGTTGCTCGACAGCGTGGGATGGATGATCCAGAACGGAGCGTTCTTGATGGTGACGCCCTCGATCAGGATGTTGCGGCTCTCGTAGGGCTCGATGAAGGTGGGACGGAGGTAATGGCCCGCGCCGTAGACCCGCTCGGGCACCGGAACCCCATCCTCAGCCTGCTGGAATAGCTTCTCGCGATCGGCCTGCTGCGTACCCGGCATAGGAGTGGACCGACCCTTCCACTTCCACCAGTTGTCGTCAGAGGCCTGGCCATCGAGTGTGCCTTCGCCCGTGATCGCGATGTTCTCCTGGCCATGCGCATAGATGAGAGGCGAGAGACCCATGTACTCGACGCCCTCGAATCGCGTCTTCACCACCGGCAGGTAACGCGAGGGATCGGTGGAGAAGCGCACGACGGCGCCCTTCTGAATGTGGAGATTGACGCCGCTCTTCAGATGGATCGCTCCAGTGAGGTAATCGCCCGGGGGGACCACCACGCGGCCCCCGCCTTTCCCCGCGCACTCGGCGATGGCGCGGCGGAAAGCGTCGGTCGCCTCGGTCTGGCCATCGGGCTTCGCTCCGAACTTCGTGAGATGGCAGTCGAGGGCGGGGAACGTGGGCGCCTTGATCGCGGCCAGGATGCCGGGCAGGCGCGACCAGGGGTCGGCGACGGGGCTCGACTGGGCCTGGGTCGGTTGCGAGGAAGCGAAAGCGCCGGCCAGGCAAACCGTGGCCGTGGCGGTGATGAGCCGGTGTTTGATGATCATGTCGCCTCGCTACCGCAGTCGATCCAGAGTAACGCCCTGCATGTCTTCGAACTCCTGATTCTCACCGCCCATGCTCCAAACGAAGGCATAGCGGCTGGTCGCGGCCCCGAAGTGCATCGACCAGGCCGGCGAGAGCGCGGCTTCGAAGTTCCGCACCACAAGGTGCCTCGTCTGTTCCGGCGGACCCATGAAGTGGAAGGCAACCGCGCCCGGATCGAGATCGAAGTACAAGTAGATCTCGGTGCGCCGGGTATGGGTGTGCGGCGGCATGGTGTTCCACACGCTTCCCGTCTCGAGATCGGTGATCCCCATGACGAGCTGGCAGCTCCTGACTCCGCGGGGGTGAATGTAGCGCCGCAGTGTGCGCGCACTCGCGGTGGCGGCCGCGCCGATGGCCACTGTCTCCGCCTCGGCTTGCCGAATGAGGGCCGAGGGGTGAGCGGCGTGCGCAGGGTGGGACACGATGTAGAAAAGGGCGGGAGTCTCCGGACGATCGCTGGAGAAGACGATGTCGGCAACGCCCTTCGATACGTAGTAGAGATCACGCGACGCGATGGAGTGTGACGTCCCGTCGATGGTGACCTTGCCCGCGCCACCGAGGTTCGCGATGCCGATTTCGCGCCGATCGGAGAAGTGATCGGCCTTGATCTCGTCGGGACTCAAGAGGGGCAGAGGCGTCTCGAGGGGGACGGCGGAGCCGATGATGGTGCGCTCCCCTTCCCAGTGCACGAGCTTCACTTCCCCACTGGTGAACAGCCCTTCGACCAGAAAGCTCTGGCGCAGTTCTTCACCGCTCATGCGGAGGTAGTGGTCGGGATGAACCAGTCGGCGTGTCTCCATGGCTTCCTACTTTCCTGCACTCTCGTACTCGAGCGCGGCCAGGATGAACGGACCCACCGCCTTGGGATCGTTGCTGCGGATCTTCTCGTTCACGTAGTACTCGAATGTTCCGTCGCGGAAGAAGCCGCCGTTTGGATCACCCCCGAGCCCGGCCACCTGGCAGACCCGATGGATGCTCATCACGCCCTTCTCATCGGTGGTGATGAACTCCTTGATGACGCCCTCGTGAATCTTCCGGCCGAGAGCGCCGAAGCGCGCGTCAAGCGACCCCTGCCGCGCGCCCTTCATGAACGCGTAAGCGAACATGGTTGAGGCCGAGGACTCGAGATAGTTGCCGGGGCGCGAACCCTTGTCGAGGACCTGCCAGAACACTCCGGTCTTCGGATCCTGCACCTTCTCGACGGCCGCAGCCAGCCGCCCCAGGATCGCCACGAGTTCTCCCCGGCGGGGATGATCAGCGGGGATGAAGTCGAGGGTGTCGACGAGACCCATCGCGTACCAGCCCATGGCGCGGCCCCAGAACTCCTTCGAGAGACCGGTCGCAGGATCCGCCCATTTCTGGGCGCGGCTCTCGTCGTAGCCGTGGTACAGCAGACCGGTGCGCGCATCGCGCGCGTGTTTCTCCATCCAGACGAACTGGTTCACGACATCGTCGAGCAAGGCCGGTTCGTTATAGACCCGCGCGTACTGGGCCAGGAAGGGCGCGCCCATGTAGAGACCGTCCAGCCACATCTGGAACGGATAACGCTGCTTGTGCCAGAAGCCTCCCTCCTTCGTCCGTGGGTGCTCCTTCATCTGCCGTCGCAGGAGGGTGAGAGCCTTCCGATACTTCTCGTCCTTCGTCCGCTCATACAGAGAGAAAAGCGCCTTGCCGGGATTGATCCGGTCGATGTTGTACTCGGAGAGTTGATAGGTCCGGATCGCGCCGTCGGCCCCGATCATCTCGTCGTAGTAGCGCTTGGCGTAGTCGAAGTAGCGAGGGTCTCCCGTCCGCTCGCCAACGGCGAAGATCCCCTTGAGCACGAGACCCTGGGTGTACTCCCACTTCGGTTTCTCCGCGTCGAGGGTGAGCGGATTCGGATCGCGCGTCATCACCGAATCGGCCATGCGGACCGCGAAGGAGGCCGCGGGCGCGGCGGCCGGAGTGGAAGCGGGCGAGAGAGCGCCGGTATCCGTAGCGGCGACCGCGCAGGCGGCGAGGCCGACGCTCAGGGCAAGAGCGGGGCGAAGTGAAGGGCGCATAGGACTCCTGGATTCTTCAAGGACTGGAGTATGAGAGCGGTACCCGGAACGGGCGGTCATGGCCGCGGCTCGATCCGGAGGAAGTTGACATCGACATGCCCAGGCGCGCTGGCCGCGACCGGATCGGAGGCTAGCGCGGATTGACCTGCACGGAGACCGGGGCAGCCAAGCGGGCCACGAAGCGGTTCACGTGGGCATCGAAGTCGGCCAGGGACTTGAAGTCGCCGCTACGGTCCCAGCCCGTTCCCGCGAAATAGGGGCCGGGGCCGCGGAATCCGAGGAGCACGTTGCCGTCTGTCTCCGAAGTCGAAACGAGGCGCGTCGGGTCGACCACAACCGCGCATCCCATGAAGCCATCCTTACCGTAACGGTTCAGTTCCTCCCAGGCTCGCACCACTCCGGCGCCCTGGTCGACGCGAATGTCGGCGCCCTTCTCCTTCTTGGTGCCCGCGGCGTAGAGCACGTTCGCCGGCAGGGCCGCGCCGTCCTCGGTGGCGTAGAGGTTCTCGAAGCGGTTGAAGTTCGCCCCGGCATCCAGACTCACCCGCTTGGTCTCCTTGACCTTGACTCCGGCCACGTCCCAGACGTCGTACTCGAGTTCGAACAAAAGGCGGATGGGCCCGCGCGACAACACGCGCGAGCGACGAAAGTTCTTCGAAGTGAACAGACGGGAGTCGGCGAGCAAGCCGCTGCCCCCACATCCCCGGGTCTTGCCGGCGGAGTAGAAGTCGCCTCCTTCGCCGTGATCCTTGTGGTAGTCATCCACGAGATACCAGTCGTTCGCCACCAGCCGGCCGGTCTTCTTCACCCACGCATCGACGCTGCTGCTCGTAAGGGGTTCTCGCACCCAGGTCTCGAGCGCCTCGCCGTACATGCGGAACGCGACCTTGTCGTTCTCCCAGACAAAGTCGTCGAACCGTTCACGGTTGAAGCGGCCGTAAACGCGGAAGTCTTCGATGCGATAGGTGCGCGCCTCGCCCAGAGTGAGCATGAAGCGAGCGGTGGCGTTCGCGCTGAGGTCCGCCTGAAAGACCAGAGTGTCGTCGTCGTAGTCGCCGTCGGTATCCATGGCCTGGGCGAGGACTTCTTTCGAAGCCCCCTCCGCGGCCACTCGAACCCGGCGCAGGTCCGTCGCCTTGCTTAGCCCGGGAAGGGCTTTGAGGGCGACTTCCACGGTCTCCCGCCTCGCGAAGGGGGCGGGGTTTTGAACCACCACCTCCGCGAGCGTCACCGCGACGGGCTTCGGCGCCGGCGCGGTCTGAGCGAGGACATCGGCAGCGACGGTGAGGAGGAGAACCGTCCCGAAGCGTGCGCGCGGGGAGAACATTAGAAGGTGAGCCTAGCGCCGATCTGGATGTCACGGGGCGAGTTCCGGTCGGTGCTGACCAGACCGAAGTTCGCATTCCGGGGATCCTGCTGCGGCGACCAGAGCACCGTGTAGTTCAAGGCGTTGATGGCCTCGAACCTGACCTGCAGCTTCATGTCGCGGGGCAGAGAGAAGTTCTTGTACAACCCCACGTCCATGAGGTGCAGGTCGTGGGCGCGCATGTTCTTGATGGTGGAGGGGAAGTAGCGGACGTTGTTGCCGAGTTGAATACGCTGATCGGCTCGCTGCTTCGCAGGATCCGCCGCACCATTCGTCTGGGTGGTTCCGTCATTGATGTAGAAGCCGGTGGTGTCCCAGCCCGGGCAGTCGAGGCCCGAGATGCCGCTGCCGCTCGAGCACTTCTCGCCGATGGTGGACTTGAGCTTGGTGGGATCGCCGTTGTAGTAGATCGACGTGCCCCAGGTGAGGGGGAATCCGGTCTGATACTGATAGGTGGCCGAGAGCTGCCAGCCGCCGAGGATGGCCTCTTTGGCTCCCTTCCAGCCGCTGCCCCACTTCTCGCCCTTGCCGAAGGGCAGGCGCAGGCTGGTGCCGACGGAGAGACGGTTGGGCCGGTCGTTCGGCGACACGCGGTCTTCGAGCACGCCATCCGCGGGGTTCAGGTAGTTGAGCTTGTCCCTCGTGGTCGAGCGGGTGTACTGAACGCTGAAGGAGTTACCGTTGCTGAAGCGCTTCTGGGCGCTGATCGTGCCGGCGTGATAACTGTCGGATCCCACATTGGCCTCGAGGTTGAACGTGCCGAATTCCGGGAACGGGCGAAGGAGTTGCTGACGCTGAACGGTGGCGCCGTTGATGGTGCTGCCGGGCAGAAGGCCGGTGAAGGGGCTGGTCACGTTCTGGGTGAGGAAGGACTCACGCGCGGTATCCCGCATGGGCGAGGTCGAGAGATACTGGATGGGGATGTTATTGGAGGCGCGGGTGGTGGGCAGATTCCGGCCCAGCGAGCCCACGTACATCACCTCCACCTTCCAGCCGGAGCCGAAGTCGCGCTGGGCTCCGATCTGCCAGCGCGTGTAGTAGGGGCTCTTGCGGTCGTACTGAACGAGGTTGCCGAGGTTCTGCCCCAGGGAGCTCGCGAAGCCGAGCGACGAGCCCACCGGCTGGTTGAGTTGCCCGCTGGGAATAGGATTGGTGAGGTTCGCCCCGGTGAAGGTGATCCCGTTGTCATTGGTGGTGAGCACGGGCGTGCCCACAGAGAATCCCTGCTGGTTGATGTTGTCGAAGAAATAGTCGTAGCTGAACAGGCCGATGCCGCCGCGGATGACCGTGCGGTCGTTGATCAGATAGGAGAAGGCGCCGCGCGGAAGGGGCTTCTTGAGGGTGCTATAGGTCGCGCCGTCCGCGAACTTCACTCCGCCGCGGACCGCGAAGGACGACGCGGCGATTTCCGCGATGGGGTTGCGCGCGTAGTTCGCCTGAGCGGCGTCAGCGATGGGATTGGCGACCGTGGTGTCGAAGCCGGCCAGATTCCGGTTCTCCGCCTCCGTGAGGCCGGGGTTCAGTTCGAAACGGAGACCGAGATTCACGGACAGTTTGGAGCTCACACGCCAGTCGTCCTGAAGGTACACGGCGTGCGACCACTGGTTGTAGTCACCCTCGACCGCGACATCGAACTGGCTGGAGGTCGTGCCCGGGGTAGCCACCGCGCCACTCGACACGGTGGGCAGGCCGAGGAGGAACTGGGCCCAGGACTGGGCACGATCGTTCTGAGCCGCCGAGTTGGAGGCTCGGGTGTAGGCGCCGTTGAAGGCGAAGCGTCCACCCACGTATCCGTCATTGATGATCTTCCAGTTCTGCAGGCGGCCATCGTAGCCAAGGCGGGCGGTGTGGCTGCCATAGAGCTTGGTGAGGCTCGGAGTCAGGGAGTAGCTGTTGAACGGACGGCTGAAGCCCTCGCTGAAGTCGGAACGGAGGGAGCCCAGGGAAGCGATGGTCGAGTTCGAGTTGGTGGTGCTGAACGTGCCCAGAGTGATGAAGGGCAGGTACTGATACCCGCTCATGAGCTGGAGGGCGGTGGAGGAGAAGCCGAGCTTCGAAGGATCGAAGGTCTGGGCCGGATCACGGTACTCGCCAAAACGCGACCACGCGGCGCGGACATCGAGAAGCATGGTGCTCGAGAACTGCTGGGTGTAACCGAGGGTGGCGCCGGTGTTCGAGCGGTAGTCGTAGCCCTGAGTGACCAGGAAGCCGTTGATCTCGCCTTCGCCGGTGGCGTTCGATGCGCCGGCCGCCCAGTTGTAGCGATCTTCGCGGCGCTTGTTGAAGTAGCCGGTGAGGAAAAGCTTCTTCTCCGCGGAGATGTTGTGATCGATGCGACCGATCACCGCGTTGTAGTCGTAGGGCCGGAGTTGATTGGTGAAGTAGTTCGCCACCGTGCCGGGACGGTTCGGCATTGGATAGTAGGCGGCATACGCCGCGGCCACCGGGTTGATGCGGTTCGCGGGAATGACGTTGCCCGCAAAGGGCGAGCGCGTGCCCGTGCTGGTCGCGGTGAGCGGGTCGTAGACGAGGTTCGAGAACTCGGAGAAGTCGCCGGCCCGCATCTTGGCGGTGGGCACCGTGTAGCTCGCGGGTTCGGGCTGGACGTCGCGCAGGTGCTCGGCCCCGATCATGAAGAACGTCCGGTCTTTGAAGATGGGCCCGCTGAGCATGCCGGTGAAGCGGTTGTAGGTGCGGGTGGGCTTGGTGCCGCCCGCGCGCTCCGTCAGCAGCGGGGTCTCGGCGCGGCTGGCATCGCGGTTGAAGTAGGAGAAAGCGCCCTTCAGCCGATTTTCACCGCTCTTGAGCGCCAGGTTGACCACCGCACCCGCGGTGTGGCCGGACTGCGCGTCGAAGGCGTTGGTCTGGACCTTGAACTCGGAGATGGTGTCGGAAGGCGGCGAGAAGCCGACGCCGCGGGCGTTGGACATGTTCGGCGCGCCGTCGATGGTGAACTCGTTGCCGCCCTGCACGCCGTTCGCGACGATGCCGCCAAGATTGGCGTTGTCGGCCGGCCGGGAGAAATGCAGGTCGGAGTTGTCCATGATCCCGGGGGCCAGTCGGGTCAACATGTAGGCCGTGCCGTCCCCGAGCGGCAGTTCCGCGATCTGCTTTGAATCGACCGTGGTGCCGGTGATCGGAGACAGGGTGTCGAGAATCGGCGCTTCGGCCGTGACCACCACCACTTCCGAGATTCCGCCGGTCGAGAGGGTGAGGTCGATGCCGATGACATCGCCCACCCGCACCTCGATTCCCCGCCGAACCGCGGTTTTGAAGCCGTCGAGTTTGGCGGTGACGCTGTAGATCCCCGAGTTGAGATTGCGGGCCTGATAGGCCCCCTTCGAGTCGGTGACGAGATTCACGGACACGTTCGTGCCCTCGTTGGTGACGGTGACGCTGGCCCCGGGTACGAGGCCTCCGCCTGAATCTGTGAGTGTCCCCAGGATGACGCCGCGAGAATCCTGGGCGAAAGCGGTTTCGGGCGCGAGAAGCGCTCCGAGGACCGCGCCCGCCGCGATGAGGTTGCGCAGAAGAGAAAGCTTCATCGATTGAATCTCCACACCAGTTTGCGATTTTTCAGTTCGCGAACCTCGAATCGAATCGAGATGCGCAGTCGGGTTGTTCGGAGAGCTTATAGGACCACTTTTGGTCATCTGTCAAGTCTTGTATTACCATTGCCCCTACCGCACAATCGCCAGGAAAGCCCCATGAATCTCATAATCATTGCACTAGCAGCGACGATCAGCGCTTCTTCCGCGCTTGAGAACTCAGGAGGCAAGGCCAGCGATGATTCTCGATTGGTCCGACCAATAGGGGAATCCAATCCGCATGGTGCGGCGGAGGGAGGCTTCCCGCTCGGGGGGGCGAGGGTGATCGTGGTGAGCAGTCTCAAGTCCGACGGGGAGGGCTCCCTGCGCGCCGCTCTGCGCGAACCAGGCCCCAGGCTGGTGGTGTTCGAGGTGGGCGGAGTCATCGATCTGGGCGGGGTTTCTCTCAACGTGGAGGAGCCGATGCTCTTCATCGCGGGCGAGAGCGCTCCCGCGCCGGGTATCACCCTGATCCGCGGCGGCCTGGTCATCGAGGCCCACCACGTCGTGGTACGCCACATCGCCATCCGTCCGGGGGACGGGCGCGTCCGAACCGATCGCCCGTGGGAACCGGACGGCATCACCATCGTGCGCGACAAAGGGCCGGTCCACGACGTTCTGATCGAGAACTGCTCCGCCACCTGGGCGGTCGACGAGAACGCCTCGATTTCCGGCCCCCGCGACATCCGACCATCGGATGGGCCCGAGGCCACCGCCCATCGCGTGGTCTTCCGCAACAATCTGATCGCGGAGGCCTTGCTGAACTCTACGCATGCCAAGGGGGCCCATTCGATGGGCCTGCTCGTTCACGACGGGATCAGGGAGGTTGTGCTCGAAGGCAACCTCTTTGCCCACAATCGTGAGCGGAACCCACGATTGAAAGGCGGCGTCGAGGCCGTGATCCAGGGGAACGTCATCTACAACTGGGGCTCGGCGGCCATCGGAATGGGCGCCCGGGGAAATCGTGAAAACCTCGATGGGGCCCGAGCCGTGATCCGGAACAATGTGGCCCTGGCCGGCCCCGACAGCACCCGCCGCCTGATGGTGCGCTCGGTAGACCCTGGCGCAGAGGTGGAGGCCTTGAACAACCTCGCCCGCGATTTCAAGGGCGGGGATCTTCCTCTCCTCGACGCAGGCCTCGGGCCCCTCAAGGCCCCTCTCGCGGGAATGCCTTCCGCCAAAGCAACGCCTTCGGCCGCGGCCATCCTCGACTCGGTTCTACGCGGCGCCGGCTCCAGACCCGCCCAGCGTGATCCGGTCGACCGGAGGATCGTGACC
>JAGNNV010000049.1 GCA_017990495.1 Vicinamibacteria bacterium | reverse complement strand
AGGGCGTACATCTGCTGGTCGACCACGGCGCGGAAGATGAAGAGCTTGGCCCAGAAGCCGGCCACAAACGGGATGCCGCCAAGCGAGAGGAGGAAGACCAGCAGGCTCAACGCCAGCACTGGCGAGCGCTGGGCGAGGCCTTTGTAGGCGTCCATCTTGTCGGAGCCTTCCGATGTGCCCACCGCCTGCACCACCAGGAAGGCGCCCATGTTGCCGAAGAGATACGCCACCAGATAGAAGAGCACCATGCCCGCGCCCGAAGCCGAGGTGGCGGCGAGGCCCATCAACATGTAGCCGATATGGGCGATGCCCGAGTAAGCGAGCATGCGCTTGACGTTGGTCTGGGGAATGGCCATCAGGTTGCCGGCGACGATGGTGATCGCGGCCAGGGTGGAAACGAGCGGGACCCATACCAGGGCCGACGCGCCGGCGCCTTCGAGGTAGAGGCGGAAGATCACGATGAAGCCCGCGGCCTTAGGGGCCACCGAAAGCCAGGCCACGAACGGCGTGCTGGCCGCTTCGTAGGTGTCGGGCACCCACATGTGGAACGGCACGGCGGCGATCTTGAAGCCGAGGCCGGCGAGGGCAATGACCAGGCCGAACTTCGCCAGCACGTTGCCCGAGGCGATGGCACCCGCGATGGCACCTATGTCGGTGGAACCCGTGGCTCCGAAGAGGAACGAGAGGCCGTAGAGCAGGACGGCCGAGGAGACCGAGCCCACCAGGAAGAACTTGAGGGCTCCCTCCCCCGCGGCGTCCTGCTTCTTCTCGAAGCCGGTGAGGAAATACAGGGGAATCGACATCAGCTCGAAGGCCACGAAGAGAAGGATGAGGTCGCGCGCGGAGGCGAGGACCAGCATTCCCAGGAGCGAGGCAAGGAGAGTGAAGTGATACTCGGCGCCACGACGGGCGAACCTCTCGCTCGGCATGCTGAGGGTGGCGAGCACACTGATCGCGGCCGAAACCAGGAACAGGCGCTTGGCAAAAAGGGCCAGCGCATCCACGGCGTAACTGCCGCCGAGAATGGCTTCGGCCGGGCCGGTGGCAAACGACAGTGCGGTGAGGCCAAGCAAACCGATCAGCGATACCCAGCCGGCTCGGCGGTCGGGCACCTGGGGCCGGAAGATGCCGAGGAGCAGCACCACCAGCATCAGCAGGCCGAGGCCCACTTCGAGGCCGAGGGGAGCGAGCGGGTTCATCGCGCCACTCCCACGATCTCGAGGCCCATGTGATTCAGCAGGGCCACAGTGGCCGTGTCGATGGGGCCGACGATGATGGCCGGGAAGACACCGAACACCACGAGGATGGTCACGAGGAACACCAGGGCGACCCACTCGGTGCCTTGAGCGTCAGGCAGATTCTGGAAGTGCGGATCCTCGCTCTTGACGCCGAAGAAGATCTGCTTCACCACACGCAGCACGTAGATCGCGGTGAGGAACGCGCCGATCACGCCCGGGAACAGCCACCACGAGTGAGCCGACTGCCAGGCGCCCACGAACGTGAGGAACTCGGCCACGAAACCCGCGGTGGCGGGAAGACCAAGCGACGAGAACCCGCCCACCACGAAGCCGGTGGCGATGCCCGGCATCATCGTGGCGAAGCCGCCCATCTTGAAGATCTCGCGGGAGTGGGCCTTCTCGTAAACGAGGCCGACGAGCGCGAAGAAGAGGCCGGTCATGATGCCGTGCGCCACCATCTGGAAGACCGACCCGTTGATCCCCTGCTCCGTCATCGTGGCCATGCCCAGCATCACGATGCCCATGTGGGAGACCGACGAGTACGCAACCACGTACTTGAGGTCTTTCTGCGACATCGCGGAGAGCGCGCCATAGACGATGTTGATGCAGGCGATTCCGCCCACGAGCCACGCCCATTGCATGGCGCCGTCGGGGGTGAGGCCGAAGCCGAGGCGCAGCAGACCGTAGGCGCCGAGCTTCATCAGCACGCCCGCGTGGAGCATCGACACCGCGGTGGGAGCCGAGGCATGGCCGTCGGGCGACCACGTGTGCAGCGGGAAGATGCCGGCGAGGACGCCGAAGCCCACATAGAAGAAGAGGAACACCCACGACTGCAGCACGGGATCGAACTTCACCTGCTGGAGAGTCAGCAGCGAGAAGGAGGTGGAACCTGCCGCGGTGTAGAGCGCCAGCATGCCGACAAGAATGAACGCCGAACCCAGAAGCAGGTAGAGCGTCAGCTTCATGGCCGCGTATTCCTTGGTGCCCACACCCGTGCGCTTGAAGGCCCAGCCGAACACACCCTGGGGCAGCACTTCCCCGCTCGATCCCCAGATGGCGATGAGCAGGTACATGGGCAGGACTGCGATCTCGTAGAAGAGGAAGAGAACGAAGAGATCGAGAGAGGCGAAGACGCCGAAAACGCCGGTGACGAGGAGAAGGAGGAGGGCGTAGAACTCCTGACCCCGTACCTTCACCGTCCACGAGGCGAAGGAGCCGGCGAAGAGGATGATGGCGGTGAGCAGGGTGAGAACCAGACCCCAGCCGTCGACGGCAAGCTGGTAGTGGATGCCGAGCGACGGCACCAGGGGGAACCACTCGAAGAACTGGAACCCGGCCTTGCCGTGGTCGTAGTTGAGGTAGAGCCAGATCGAACCGACCAACGTAATGCTGCTGCCGATCGTGCCCACGAGACGCACCAGCAGGGGGCGATGGCGCGCGAAGGCCATGATGATCAGGGCGCTCACGAACGGCGTCCAGGTGATGAGGGAGAGGATCGGGAAGTCCACTTAGAAACTCCCTCCCATCCAGAACATCAGAACCAGCAGCCCGGCGGCGAGGGCGAAGATGTAGTCGCCAACTCGGCCGGTCTGGATGCGGCGCAGTGCGTCGCCGCCGTCGAGGGTCCAGGCGGAGATCACGTTCAGGACGCCGTCAACAATGTACCGGTCGGTCCAACCGATCACGCGGGCGAGGCCGAGCAGCAAGGTGCGATACATGGCCTCGAAGAGATCGTCGATCCAGAACTTGGCGAGTGCGGCGCGGCGGATGGGGCCGAACGCGGTGGCGAGCCCGTCGGCGCTGATAGCCTGACGCTGATAGGTCAGGAAGGCCATCACGATGCCGCCGAGGGCCACCAGCACAGCCACCGGGGTGAGCCAGCCGGGGAGCGTGAACTCGCTCTCGGGATGGTGAAGCGTGAAGTATCCACCGATGGCCAGGGCGGCAAGGGCCAAGGTCCAGAGCGGACCGGCCATGAGGAAGCCGGGATCGCCGCCCGCGTGGTGGGCATGGCCCGAGGCCAGGCTTGCGCTTCCCCGGGGGGAAGCTTCGCGCTGTGAGACCGCGGGTTTGGCTGGGCCGAAGAAAACCACGAAGACCACGCGGAACATATAGAACGCGGTCAGGAAGGCGGCGGTGAGCAACATCAGGAACGGCCCGATGAATCCGCCCTCGAGGGTGGCGCCGAGGACTTCTTCCTTGGAAGCGAAGCCGGCGAAGAGCGGCACGCCAGCGAGCGAAAGGGTTCCGATAATGAACACGATGCCCACCTGAGGCAGCTTCTTGAAGAGGCCGCCCATGTCCTTCATCTCATTGCTGTGCACGGCGTGGATCACAGCGCCCGCGCCGAGGAAGAGCAGAGCCTTGAAAACGCCGTGGGTGAGCAGATGCAGGAACCCGGCGCCCGCGAAGCCCGCGCCGATGGCGGTCATCATGTAGCCAAGCTGCGAGACGGTGGAATAAGCGAGAACGCGTTTGATGTCCGTCTGCACGCAGGCGATGATGGCGGCCATCAGCGCGGTGATGCCGCCGATCCAGGCCACGAGGGCCAACACATCGGGGGTCAGCGCAAACAGGAAGTCAGTGCGGACGAGGAGATAGACACCGGCCGTGACCATGGTGGCGGCATGGATCAGTGCGGAGACCGGGGTGGGGCCTTCCATGGCGTCGGGCAGCCACACGTGCATCGGGAATTGGGCCGACTTGCCCATGGCGCCGAGATAGAGGCAGAACGTGATGACGCCGAGGCCGGTGGCCGAAAGCGCCCCGCTTTCCACCATCCCGCGAAGCGCGAGCAAGTCCCACGTACCGGCGAGGCGATACAGCAAAACGATGCCGATGAGCAGGCCCACGTCGCCCGCCTTGGTGGTCCAGAAGGCCTTTAGCGCGGCCCGCGCGGCTTCAGGCTTGCGGTACCAGAAGCCGATGAGCAGGTACGAGCACACGCCCACCAGTTCCCAGCAGATGAAGAGCTGCAGGAGGTTCGGAGCGATGACGACGCCCATCATCGAGAAGACGAACAGCGACTGGTATGCGTAGTAGCGGCCAAGCGCGGCCGGCGGTTCGGTGTGGAGGTACTCGAGCGAGTAGATCTGGACGAGGGTCGCCACCAGGGTGACGAGGATCATCATCAGTGTGGATACGGGGTCGATGAGGACGCCGACCGTGGCCAGGGCGCCTCCCTGGGCCGGCAGCCAGTCCCAGGCCGCGCGGATCGGCTCGGTCACGCTGCCGGCAAGCTGCCAGGTGCGGAGGGCGCAGAAGAGCGAGGTGAGCACTCCGATGATCGACACCACCGCGGCCGGGCGGCCGGCGCGGCGAAGGGGCGGCACCACCGCGATCAGCAGGAACGCCACCATCGGCGCGAGGAGCGCGAGGAGGATCAGGGCGATGGGATCGTTCATCATCCTTGCCTTACCCCTTGAGCCAATCGACGTGGTCCGCGATCGCGGTCTTGCGCGAGCGGAAGATCAGGATGACGAGGGCCAGGCCAAGCGCCACTTCGGCCACGGTGATGCAAATGGCGAAGAGTGTGAACACCATGCCCATTTCGGTGTCGTGGAACCGGCTGAAAGCCACGAGGTTGATGTTCACCGCGTTCAGCATCAGCTCGACGCCGAGCAGGATGCCCACCGTGTTCCGGCGCGTGATCACGCCGAACAGACCGATCGAGAAGAGGATCGCGGCGAGAGTCAGATAAGCGGAGAGAGGCATCGCTTAATCCTCGGGCCTCGCGAAGTAGCTGGCGGCGATGAGGCCGGCGAGCAGAAGCACGGCCAGAAGCTCGAAGGGCAGCAGGTACTTGGTGAGGAGAAGCAAGCCGATCGAACGCGTCGCCTCAGCGGTGGCTTCGGGGCGGCCGATATCGAGGCCGGCGCGGGAGATGAGGCTGGCGATCATGGCGAAGATCAGGGCGGCCACGATGCCTCCGCCAAGGAGGCGCTTGCTGGTGTGTGCGATCTTCTCTCCCACCAGCTTCTCCGTCACCACGATGGCGAACACCACCACGGTGATGACGCCGCCCGCGTAAAGCAACACCTGCACCGCGGCCAGGAACTCGGCGTCGAGGAGAAGGAACACTCCGGCGGTGCTGACGAGGCCCAGGGCGAGCCACAAGACGGAGTGGAAGAGGTTCTTCGTGAGCACGACGCCCAGCGCCGAGCCGATCAGCGTGATGGCGAGGATCCAGAAGCCGAGGACTTCGGGGTTCATGCCTTGGCGTCCTCAGGCTTGGGGGGCTCGGGCTTGGTGGCCTCGGCAGGGACGGGTGCCGCGGGGACGGGGGCCGCCGCTGCGGGCGCGGTCGGAGCGGCCGCAGGAGCGCCTTCGGTCGGCGCGGGCGTCGGCTTCTTCGGCGGCGCGGGCGGGGCCTGCATGTCGCGCAAACGATTGCCCGTGCCCCACGACTGCTGGTGCTGGAGGCCGATCGCGTGCAGCCGATCCTTGTCCATCAGCAGCTCGCGGCGGTCGGTGGTGGCCATGTCGAACGACTTGGTCATCACGATGGCGTCGGTCGGACAGACCTGCACGCACAGCTCGCAGAACTCGCATGCGTACAACTCGAGGCTGAAGCTCTTCGCGTAGTTGCGGCCGGTCGACTTGAGCATCTCGACCTTGATCACCGCGGGCGGGCAGATGAACTCGCAGAGGCGGCAGCCGATGCAGTTCTCTTCCCCGGTCTTGGGGTCGTAGGTGAGCGCGAGCAGTCCGCGATACCGGTCGGGATAAACGCGCGGCTTCTCCGGGTAATGCACGGTGACCGGCTTGCGGAAAAGATTGAGCCCGGTGATGCGCATGGCGCGGATCACCGCACCGGCGAGGGCGATGGCTTCGGCGAAGAAACCGCGGGAGGCCGGGTTAGCCATTGGTCCCCCGAAGGACGACCACCAACGAAGTCACAAGGAGCAAGCCAAGGGTCAGCGGAAGCAGGAGCTTCCACGACACGGCGAGGATCTGATCGACCTTGATGCGCACGAAGCTCCACCGGACCCAGGTGAAGAGCAGGAATACCAGCATGGCCTTGATCAGGAACCACAGCGGGCCGAGCCAGGCGGGGCCGGGGCCGGCCCAGGCGCCCAGGAAGAGAAGCGCGCCGAGGAAGGAGGTGCCAATCACATGCGCGTATTCGCCGAGCTGGATGAGGCCGAACTTCATGCCCGAGTACTCAACGCGGAAGCCAGCCACCAATTCCGACTCGGCTTCGAGGATGTCGAAGGGCGTCCGGTTCTCGGCCGCCACCCCGGCGATCATGAAGGCGAGGAAACCGAGCTGCCCGATCACCGGATAGAAGATGAACCAGAAGCCACCCTCCTGCGCCGCCGCGATGTCGGACATCTTGAGCGAGCCGGCCAGCATCACCGGCACGAGAGCGGCGAAGAGCAGGGGCAGATCGTAGGAAATGATCTGGTTCACCGCGCGCATGACCGAGATGAGTGCGTACTTGTTGTTCGAACCCCAGCCCGCCATGAAGAGGCCGACGATCTCCATCGACGAGACGGCGAGGAAGAAGAGGACGCCGATATTGAGATCGGCCACACCGATGCCGGGCGCGAAAGGCATACTGGCGAAGATCAGGAGACATGGCACCACGAAGACGACCG
The DNA here is from genome assembly GCA_017990495.1 of Vicinamibacteria bacterium. Lineage (GTDB taxonomy): Bacteria > Acidobacteriota > Vicinamibacteria > Fen-336 > JAGNNV01 > JAGNNV01. The sequence continues at coordinate 12,032 of JAGNNV010000049.1, read as the reverse complement.
GGGCCAGGTTGAAGACGGTCCGATCTGCGGCGGCGGGGATCAGGTCTTCCTTGAGGAGGAGCTTGAGGCCGTCGGCGATGGGCTGGAACAGGCCGTGCGGGCCGACGCGATAGGGACCGACGCGCGACTGCATGCGCGCCGCGAACTTGCGTTCGAGGAGAGTCACGTAGGCCACAAGGCCGGTCAGACACGCCAGGACGACCGCGCCCATGAGGAAGCTCAAGACGAGAGGAGGCAACGAGGCGATCATCGATCGACCTCGCCGAACACGGGATCGACCGAACCCATGATGGCCACCACGTCGGCCACCGTCACTCCGGGCAGAATGTAGGGCAGGACCGCGAGATTCGAGAACGAAGCGCCGCGCCACTTCATGCGGTAAGGCTTCTGAGAACCATCAGCCACGAGATAGCAGCCCACTTCCCCACGCGGCCCTTCGACGCGCGCGTACGCCTCGCCTTTGGGCACGCGCACCTGGCCGAGCGACTTGACGCCGGGGCGAGACGAAATCGGCCCCTCGGGCAGAGAGTCGAGAACCTGGCGGACGATGCGGATCGATTCGCGGAACTCGACCATGCGCACGCGGTAGCGCGCGTGGCAGTCGCCTTCGGTCTCGACCGGCACCTTGAACTGGAAGTCTTCGTAGGACGAGTAGGGCTGATCGCGGCGCAGGTCGAAGTCGACGCCCGAAGCGCGCATCAGCGGCCCGCTCACGCCCACGTCCTGGGCTACCGCATTCGAGATCACGCCCACGCCGCGGGTGCGCGCCTCGAAGAAGGCGTTGTCGCGCAGCATCGACTCGTATTCGGTGAGCCGCTGTTCGATGGTGTTGAGGGTGGTGCGGCACTGCTCGGCCCAGCCCGCGGGGACGTCGTAACGGACGCCGCCCACCTGGTGGAAGCCATAGAGCAGACGCGCGCCCACCAGCGACTCGAACAGGTCGAGGACCAGCTCGCGTTCACGGATGCAGTAAAGGAAGATCGAAGTGCCGCCACCGAGCGCGCCGCCCATGTCGAGGCACCAGGTGCCGAGCCACAAGCAGTGCGAGGCGATGCGCTGCAGTTCGTTCACCGCCACCCGCAGGTACTGGGCGCGCTTGGGCACTTCGAACTGCGCGATCTTCTCGGCCGCCATCACGTAGGCCAGTTCGCTCGACATCGCGGCCACGTAGTCGGTCTTCGACGCGATCGACGGGTACTGAACGTAGGCGAGGTTCTCGGCCAGCTTCTCGTGGCAGCGGTGCAGATAGCCGATCACCGCGTCGACGCCCACGATCTTCTCGCCTTCGAGGGTGAGGATGGCGCGGAACACGCCATGGGCCGACGGGTGCTGCGGCCCCATGTTCATGGTCAGCCGCTCAGAGCCGGTGTAGTCGATCGCGCGAACTTCAGCCATGGTTTGGATGCAGGATTACCGGTACGGCGGGTACGGAGTGTCGACGGCGTACGACTTGAGCAGCGGATGGCCGACCCAGTCCTCGGGAAGCAGCATGCGCCGCAGATCGGGGTGGCCATCGAAGATGATGCCGAACATGTCGAAGGCCTCGCGCTCCATCCAGTTGGCGCCGCGATAGACGGCGAAGAGCGAGGGGCAGTGAGTGTTCCCCGCGCCGAGCTTCGTCCGCAGCATCACGCAGACCTTCGAGTCGAGATTGTCGAGGCGGGCCACCACTTCGAGACCGGCTTCCTTGTGGTCGATCGCGGTAAGGAAGGCGAAGAAGAGGCAGCCGAGCTTTTCCTTGAGGATGGCGCCCACCACCGCGAACTGGTCGACCGGGACTTCGACGGTAACCACGGGGCCACCCTCGGCCACCACGACACCCGGGATGTCCTCGAGCAGCATGCGGGCTCGCGAGATGTTCATCTCGGTGGCATTTAGTTCCGAGGTCACTTCAGTCGACCTTGGGTGTGGGCTCGGCGCGCCGGCCGGTCTGGTGGAAGTGGGAAATCTTTTCCTGGAGCAGGAGCAGACCGTTGAGAAGCGACTCGGGGGGCGGCGGGCAACCCGGCACGTAAACGTCGATGGGAATGATGCGATCGACGCCCTTCACCACGTGATAACCATGGCGGAAAGGGCCGCCGGAGTTGGCGCACGAGCCCATCGAGAGCGCCCACTTGGGGTCGGGCATCTGCTCGTAGATGCGTTCGAGCATGGGCGCCATCTTGATGGTCACGGTGCCCGACACGATCATCAGGTCGGAGTGGCGGGGCGAGGCCCAGGGCACCATGCCGAGGCGTTCGACGTCGAACCGGGAGGCGAAGGTGGCCATCATCTCGATGGCGCAGCAGGCAAGGCCAAAGCTCACCGGCCACACCGCCGACTTCCTGGCCCAGTTGAAGAAATTGTCGGCCACGGTGGTGACCACGAAGCCGCCGGGGAAGGAATGGATGCCTTCGGTCACCTGTTCGAACAGGGGCGAGAACTTGTCGTTCTGCTGGCGCACCTTGTGGAGCTGCTTCCACTCCTGAAGGTCCTTCATCTCCTCCCAGTTCGCAGGGGGGATCTGGCAGGAAGGCGGCTTTATTTCCATTCGAGCAGGCCCTCCCGGTACGCATACACCCAGCCAAGGCCGAGAATGCCGATGAAGCCGAACATGGCGACAAGGCCGGGCATGCCCAGCTCACGCATGGTCAACACCCAGGGGAACATGAAGACAGCGAGGGTATCGAAGACGAGGAAGAGAAGGGCCACGAGGTAGAAGCCCACGGGAAACTGAACCCAGGCCTCACCGATGGGCTGAGCGCCGCACTCGTAGTTCTCGCTTTTCGAGGCGGAGCCCCTCGCGGGACGGATCAACCGGGCGGCCACGAGGGCGCCGATCGCGAAGGCGAGGATGAGGGCGAGAAAGATAACTACGGGTAGATAACCGGGCAACTCAAGATCTCCGCCTGACTGAAACCGCGCGGAGAATAGCACGCGCGATTCAGGGCTTCCCCTGATGCATATGCCCTATCCTTGAGGCACTTTTTGGAGAGAGAGAAGAACAGAATATGAACTCAACCGCGCGAGCCCTCGGCTGGATTCTGGTGGCGATTCTCGGAGCCGGCGCGCTTTCCGGCATCGCGTTTTCCCGCGGCGAGCCCATCACCGGAACCTGGTTCGTGGTGGCCGCGGTGTGCTCCTACCTGCTCGCCTACCGGTTCTATTCCGCGTTCATCGCCGCGAAAATCATGGCCCTCGACGACAGTCGGGCCACTCCCGCCGAGCTCAAGGAGGATGGCCGCGACTACGTCCCCACCAACAAGTGGGTGCTGCTCGGGCACCACTTCGCCGCCATCGCCGGCCCCGGTCCGCTGGTGGGACCTACCCTCGCCGCGCAGTTCGGCTATCTGCCGGGAACGTTGTGGATCATCGTCGGGGGTTGTCTCGCGGGCTGCGTGCAGGACTTCGTGATCCTGTTCTGTTCGATGCGGCGCGGGGGCAAGACCCTGGGCCAGATGGCGCGGGAAGAGGTGGGCAAACGCGCGGGCTTCATCGCTCTCGTCACCGTGCTCATCATCATGGTAATCCTGTTGTCGGTGGTCGCACTCGTGGTGGTGAAGGCGCTGCAGTCGTCGCCCTGGGGCACTTACACCCTGGCCATGACCGTGCCTGTGGCCATGCTCATGGGTGTCTACCTTCGCTATGTCCGCCCCGGCCGCGTGATGGAAGCGACGGCCATCGGTCTCGCCCTCACCGGTTTCTCCGTCATCTCCGGTCAATGGGTGGCTGAATCCCCCACCTGGGCCCCGTACTTCACCCTCTCCGCCACCACCCTCGCCGCCGCCATCATTCTTTACGGCTTCGCGGCCTCAGCCCTTCCCGTCTGGCTGCTCCTCGCCCCGCGTGACTATCTGTCCGCGTTCGTGAAGGTGGGCGCGATCGTGGCCATGGCCTGCGGCATTCTCGTCGTGCAGCCGGAGATCCACATGCCTCCCCTCACCAGCTTCATCGACGGCACCGGGCCGGTGTTCGCGGGCAAGATCTTCCCCTTCTGCTTCATCACCATCGCCTGCGGCGCGATCTCGGGCTTCCATGCCCTCATTTCCTCTGGCACTTCCCCCAAGATGATTCAGCGCGAATCGCATGCGCGGATGATCGGTTACGGCTCGATGCTGATGGAGTCCTTCGTCGGCGTGATGGCCATGGTGGCGGCCTGCGCTCTCGAACCGGGCGTGTACTTCGCCATCAACTCGCCCGCCGGCATCATCGGATCGAACTCCGTGCAGGCCGCGGCCACCATCACCTCATGGGGTTATCCGCTCGAAGCGGCCACCATGGACAATCTCGCTAAGTCCGTGGGCGAAACCACGCTGCTCAATCGTGTGGGCGGAGCGCCGAGCCTGGCCGTGGGCATGGCCCAGATCTTCGCCAGCACTCTGGGCGGCGAGCGGCTTCTGAGCATCTGGTACCACTTCGCCATCATGTTCGAGGCTCTCTTCATATTGACCGTGCTCGACGCGGGCACACGCGTCGGGCGATTCATGGTGCAGGAGCTGCTGGGTCACGTCTACAAACCGCTCGGGGCCACGGGCTCCTACGGAAGCATCCTTTTCGCGAGTTTCCTCATCTGCGGATCGTGGGGCTACTTCCTGTGGCAGGGCGTGATCGATCCCCTGGGCGGCATCAACTCGTTGTGGCCGCTTTTCGGCATCGCCAACCAGTTGCTCGCTTCCTGCGCGCTGGTGGTCGCCACCACCATCCTGCTCAAGATGGGCAAGAGGAAGTACGCGTGGGTCACCGTGCTGCCCATGATCTGGCTGATCACCGTCACCATGACCGCGAGTTACCAGAAGATCTTCGACGAGAGCCCGCGCCTCGGCTTCCTGGCCAACGCTCATGCGCTGGAGGCGCAGATCGCCGCGGGCGCCATTCCGGCGGAGGCCCTCACCCGCACCCAGCACCTCATCTTCAACAACTACCTCAACGTCGGGGTCACCGCGTTGCTCGTGGGGCTGATCCTCTTCCTGATCTTCGAAGCGCTGACGTTGTGGGTTGGGCTGCTGCGGGGCACGCGCGAGGCCACGCTTCACGAGACGCCTTACGTGGCCACCCAGTGGCCGGCCGAGGGACGGCTGTGAGCGCGGTCGCAATCCGCCGGGTGCGCGCCTTGCCGCGGGCGATGTGGAACTACGTCCGCGCGGTGATGGGCGATCAGGCCTACGAGCGTTATCTCGAGGTGGCGAAGCGGACGGGCGCGCCTCCCCTGTCGCCTCGCGAGTTCTATGTCGAATCGGTCGAGCGGCGATATTCCACGGTGAGTCGGTGTTGTTGAACGGGATTGACGCGGGTTTCGCGGTCGGTAACGGACTGTCGCGCTAGGCCCCCGCTTTCGTCCCCCTTCTGGGAGGCTTCGCGCCGGGGGTGACGAGAGGTTCAACCGGCTGGGCTGAAATGCGACCCAACTCACGGTAGAGTCCTGAAACCATGCGGTTTGCTATTGAAGGCCAGATAGACAACGTCGGCGCGGCCGACATCTTTCTGTTCCTGAGCCAGACCCAGCGCACCTCGGTGGTCTCCTTCGAACGGGCTGATCAGGAAACCCGGGTCTTCTTCCAGGAAGGCCATCCCGTCTGGTGCGTGTCCACCAAAGTCCAGCTCCAGATCGAAGCGCGGCTGGCCGGGGCGGGGGCGATCAAGCTGCGCGACATCGAAACGGCGCTCGCCAATCAGAAGGCCGGCTCGAACCGGATTCCCCAGGCCCTTATCGCCGAACAGCTCGCGTCTGAGGCCTCCATCGAGCGCGACCTCAAGTCGCTCTCCCTCGACGCCCTCCGCGACGTGGCCACCTGGACGGCGGGCACATTCACGGTCTATGACGGCGTCACTCCTCCACCCTGGGCGTTCACCATTGCCGCCGACTTCCCCGCCCTGCTCATCGAGGCGCTGCGCGGCCAGTGCGTCAAGGAGAGCCTGCAACGGGAGTTCGTGTCCCGCAAGTGCATCCTGCGCACCCGCTCGGCCTCGCGAAGCTCGGCCCACCTGAACGACGCGGAACGAGTGATCCTCGCCCTGGTGAATGGCGAGCGCACGGTCGAAGAACTGGTGAAGCGCTCAGGGCTTGACGAGTTGCAGGCGCTTGGAGCGATGCACGTTCTTTGCGCCTTGCACCTCACCGATCTGCTCCCGCCCCAGCGCGTCTCGAAGTCGGCGCCCGAACGCCCCGCCCCGCCTCCCCCTCCTCCGATGCCGCCGCCGCCAGACCCGGCCGCCGTCGAACGCGGTGGCGCGACCAGCAAGTACGTCACCGTTCCGGCCGAGATCAAGAGTGGATCCGTTCCCGTCGCCGAAGCGGCCCCGAGAATTCCCGAGGCCCTGAATCGCAGCGGGGAATCGACGGCCAAGCTCAAATTGGGCCGTGATGCGCCGCAGCGCATGCTCCGCATCACCGGCGACGACAAGACCGAAGACATCGTCCTTACCGTCGCCACCTTCGCCGTCGGCCGGCACCCCCGCAACGATCTGGTCCTGAAGGACCCGCGAATCTCCAGCTTCCACTGCCGTGTGGAGATCGACGGCGACAAGTGCGTGATCCTCGACCTCAAGAGCCGCAACGGCACGCTGCTCAACTCCGCGCGCATCGATCGCTCCGAACTGAAGCACAACGACCGCATCCAGCTCGGCAGCACCAAGATCACCTACCTCGAGTCCTGAGGCTTCGGCTTTAGACGTCCTGGCGGCGGCGGCACTAAACTCCGCGGGCAATGACTGAGATCCGCCCGTTCCGCGCCCTGCGTTATCCCCAAACCCTCGACCGGCTCGAGAACCTTCTGGCCCCACCCTACGATGTCATCTCGGAGGACTACCGGAAGACCCTGATCGGACGGAATCCGGCGAACATCGTGCGGGCGATCCTCAAGGACCCGGCCGATGGCGAGGCCGGTTATGCGCGCATCGGCGAGACCTTCGCGAAGTGGCGCGCCGATGGCACGCTGGTTCAAGATGGCGAGCCCGCGATCTATTTGATGGAGCAGCGTTTTTCGTGGGAAGGCCGCAACTTCGTGCGCACGGGCATCCTCGCCCGCTTCAAGGTGGAGCCCGAAGGGTCGACGGTGATCCGGCCGCACGAGAAGACCCGCGGTCCGGCCAAGGAGGATCGGTTCTCCGTCCTCAAGGCGACTCGCTCGAACTTCTCACCCATCTTCCTCTTCTTCGAAGACCAGGGCGCCTTCGCCCGGGCGGTCGCGCAGGCCAGGCAGAATCATCCGGTGCTCTGCGCCTACAAGGACGATGACGGTGTCGACCACACGGTCTGGGCGATCACGCAGGCCGAGGACATCGAGGCCCTCGCGAGGAGCGCGGGCAGCGGTCCGTCGTATATCGCGGACGGCCATCACCGTTATGCCACGGCCCAGCGATATCTCAAGGAAGTCGGCCCGGAAGGCGCCACCACCTACGGCTACTTCTGCCCCAACGATGATGGACTCCTGGTTCTTCCCTACCACCGCATCCTCTTCGACGCGCCTGCGGTCGCTGACGTGAAGACGCGCCTGCAGGGGAAATACCTGCTGAACGAGGTGCAAGGCGCCGAAGCTGCGGCGCGTGAGGTTTCTAGCTCCACCCTGCCCTTCGCCTTCGCCCTGTTGTGGCCCGACGGCCAGGCCCTCGTATGCGAATCGGCCCCGGGCGTGGAGGACGAGCTTCCCAAAGAAGCGCCGAAGTGCCTCAAGGACCTCGACACCTACTTCCTGCATCATGTGGGCTTCAAGCACCTCGGGATGAATGATCCCAAGGTCGAGTTCGTGCACTCGCTGGCCGACGCCAAGACCGAACTCGCGGCTCATCCGGGAGCCGTGGCGGTCCTGATGCGCGCCACCCCCTTGCGGCACATCGAAGCGGTGGCCGACGCCACCGAATCGATGCCGCCCAAGAGCACCTTCTTCCACCCGAAGATCCCCTCGGGGATCCTGGTTCATCCGCTTGAAGCGTGATCTCTCGGGCGGCTCGATCGGGCAGGGTTTGACGCCATGAGCGAAACCATCACGAACGGGGTCAAGGTGCAGGTGAGCACCCGTTTTCTCGAGGAGCGAAGCAATCCTCAGACCAACAAGTTCATCTTCGCCTACACCGTGACCATCACGAACACCGAGTCGGTTCCCGTCCAGCTCATGTCCCGCAAGTGGATCATCAAAGACGCGGACGGCGATATCGAGACCGTGGAGGGGCCGGGTGTGGTGGGCGAGAAGCCCGTGCTGCAGCCCGGCCAGTCCTTCGAATACACGAGTTTCTGTCCCCTCGAAACCCCGTTCGGCACGATGGAAGGCCACTACAACATGGTGGCGGCCGACGGATCCCGCTTCCAGGCCATGATCGCGCCCTTCGGTCTGGCCACCCCCGGCGCGCTGAACTGAACTTCCTGATCGTCGGGGAAGCTGCTAACGAAAACTGCAGACTCCGGCGGCCAGTGTCCCCGGCGCGCCTTTGCCGCCGCCTTCTCCGGTGAGGAACACGGCGCCGCCCGGCCCGAGGGCGATGCCTTCCCCCTGCGGTTCACGAAGCGCGCTCACATCGTAGGACCGCACGGAGGCGAGATCGCCGCGCACCAATCGGGCGGTTTCATGGATGAGGATCGCGTCGCGGGTGCGCAGAGCCACCCACTTGCCATCGGGAGAAGCGCTGGCGCCGGTAATCCGCCGATTGCGGGACACGGTGCCGGACTGGATGACCGCCACTTGCCGGAGGAGAGTGGTGGCCGCCGCCCGGGGTGAAGGCCCGAACCCGTAGAGCGCGATCGAGCCCGTTTCGCCCTTGGTGACCACGAACATCTCGCCCGCCTGGGTCACGAAGAAGGCCTCCGCGTCGTGGGGACCGTCCGGGTACGTGGCGTGGAAGCTGTCCAGCAGGGGTGCTACGGGGTCGCGGGGACTCGGCTCCACAAACCGGTGGACGCTGATGGACGCCCGCGCGGCGCGGTTGTCGCCGATGTCCGCGACGTAGACGCAACTCGATCCGCCGCAGGGCCCGACCGCGACGTCTTCCCAGTCGGTGACCCTGGTCCCTTCGAGCCGGACCCGGCCCCGCGCCGTTCCCCGCGCGTCGAACGCGAACAGATAGGGAGTGGTGGTGGCGGAATCGCCGTGGGACCACAGGACGCCCGGCGTCTTTCGCGAGACAGCGGCGCCGCTCGCCTCGGGAATGCCGGCAAGGGCGGAGGGCGCTCGCTCAAGCAGGCACTTGAGTTCCGCCCCCATGGCCGAGCGCCCGCCCAGGGTTCCCCACAGAGCCAGAAGAACGACGAGCCGTGACTTCATGCGGGCACCACACTTTCGGGGAACACCACCAGCGTCTTCAGCGCGCCCGGCGTCGCGTTGACCAGGGCCGCGGGCAAGTCTCTCAGCTCCTTGCGCGCGGTGACGAGCTTCGAGGGGTCGACCGCGCCAGTGGCGATCAACCGGAATGACTCACGAAACGCGGCCGGGGTGTGATGGAAACTACCGATGACCCGGATCTCTTCGTAGTGAACGCGGGTGACGTTGAGATCAATCAGGGTGTTGGCAGGGCAACCGGCGAAGAGACTGACCGTGCTTCCCCGCCCCGCCGAACGCAGGGCAAGGGCGGCGGTCTCCGCCGCGCCGCCCGCATCGAACACGACGTCGAAGGTGGCCTCGCGGGAGTCATCGAGATCGAGATGGAGCCCGTCCGCGCGTGAAACGATCGCCACGGTTTCGGACGCGCCGTGGGCGCGAGCGGTGGCAAGGGCCTCCTCGCGGCGGGCGGCCGCGGTGACTTCCGCCCCTTTGAGCACGCACAGTCGGAGGAGCATCAGGCCGATCGACCCCGCGCCGATGACGAGCACGCGATCCCCCGCGCGGACCGAGGCCATGGCCACGCCCTTGACGCAGCAGGCGAGCGGCTCGGTGAGGGCTGCGTCCGCGGGCCGCACGTCGCCCAGAGGCAGGACGTTCTTCGCCACCACACGGGCGGGCACCGTGAAGGCTTCGGCGAAGGCGCCGTTCCAGAAGAGAAGATGGTCGCACAGGCTCTCGTGGCCCCGAACGCACGGGCGGCACTCACCGCATGGCGCGGAGTTCGCCGCGACCACGAGGTCGCCCGCCTTGAACGCAGTGACACCCTCGCCCACCGCCGCCACTTCCCCCGCCGCCTCGTGGCCGAACGCGCAGGGCGGCTTCAACATGCGCGCGTGATAACCGCGCCGGACCACTTTCAAATCGGTGCCGCAGGTGAGTGCGGCCAGGGTGCGGACAACGATCTCTCCCGGAGCCGGGCTGGGATCGGGCATGTCCTCGTAGCGGACGTCCCCGGGGCCATGAAGAACCGCGGCCTTCAAGCAAGCCTCATATCGATGACGATCTTCAGGGTTTGCGGGGCGGGTTTTCGGAAAAGGTCGATGGCTTCGTTCACCCGGGCGATAGGAAAGGCGTCGGTCAGCAACTCCGCGAGACGGAGACGTCCGGAGAAGACCAGATCCGCCGCTTCCTGCTGGATGTCCACCGATGCACTGTAGACGCTCACCACCTGTTTCTCCGCGGCGGCGAGCAGGCCGAGGTCGAGTTGGAAGACCTCGCCCTTCGACGTGGCCGAGAAAGGCACAATGCGTCCTCCCGGGCGGGCCGATTCCAGCGCGCTGTCCAGCGCCCGCTGACCGGTGGCGGCCAGCAGCACCACGTCGGCGCCGCGGCCGGAGGTTTCGCCGCGGACCCAGTCGGCCACGCTGCCTTCACGCGCATCGAAGGCCTCGGCCCCGAGTTGGCGGGCCAGATCGAGACGCAGGGGCGAGAGATCCGAAACGAACACCCGCGCGCCGCGCACCCGGGCGAGCTGCATCAGCATCGAACCGATCGGGCCCTGCCCCACCACCAGCACGCTATCGCCTTCGCGAACGCCGGCCTGATCGACCGCCTTGAGGCAGGTGTTCACGGGTTCGACGAGGCACGCCACCTCGGCCTTCACACCCGCCGGAATGAGGATGGCGCCGCGCTCGACAATGTGAGGCTCGGCCTTGAGGTACTCGGCGAAGCCGCCGCCTGAGGGCTCGAAGCCCGCGCTGGTGCCATTGCGCTTGTAGACCGCGCACTGCGCGTAGAGCCGACGCTCGCAGTAGAAACACTCGAGGCAGGGAATGTGGTGGTGCACCACCACGCGGTCCCCTTCCTTGAACCGAGTGACGCCCGGCCCGAGGCCATCCACCACTCCCGCGATCTCGTGGCCGAAAACACGCGGCGGTGGGACGAGGGCATGGTCGATCTTCTTGACGTCCGTCCCGCAAACGCCGCAGACATCGACGCGAACGAGGATCTCGCCCACCCCCGGCTCGGGACGACTGATCTCCTCCACCTCGAGTCTGGGACTCCCTCGATAAACCGCCGCTCGCATCAGGCTCATGTGGCTGCGGATCTTAGTTGTCCGGAGCCCTCAGCGACCCCACACCCAGGCCGCGGTCATCATGAAGACCCGCTGATAAACTCCCGCGAATATGGCGGCTGAGCGCGTTGATACTGGCCTTTCCGGACCTGTCGTACTCGGCACGGGGGAGGTGTTCCCCGGAGCCCTCCTGCCTCCCGCGGAACTGCGCGCCCTGCACCGGGCCATCCTCCTGCCTCGAGTCATAGAGGAAAAGGCGCTGGTCCTGCTGCGCCAGGGCCGGCTGTCCAAGTGGTTTTCGGGGATAGGCCAGGAGGCGATCGCGGTGGGCGTCGCCTCGGCCCTGCGGACCGACGACTGGATTCTGCCCATGCACCGCAATCTGGGCGTGTTCACCACGCGCCAGGTCGACATGCTCCGCCTCTTCCGCCAGCTCTTCGGCCGAAGCGGCGGATTCACCCAGGGGCGCGACCGGACTTTTCACTTCGGTCTGCCCGAGAAGTCGATCGTGGGCATGATTTCCCATCTCGGCGCCATGCTGCCGGTGGCCTGTGGCCTCGGTCTCGCCAGCAGGCTGAAGGGCACGGGCCGGGTCGCCGCCACGTTCACCGGGGATGGGTCGACGAGTGAAGGCGATTTCCACGAGGCCTTGAACCTCGCCGCGGTGTGGAAACTCCCCGTGCTCTTCGTGATCGAGAACAACCAGTACGGTCTCTCCACTCCGAGCCGCG
>JAGNNV010000273.1 GCA_017990495.1 Vicinamibacteria bacterium | reverse complement strand
TATGTCCTGTGGGACTTCGGCGACGGGCCGATCTGGACGGGCTGGTAGGACGACGAACGCGCGATGGAGTCGCCGGCCCTGTTCCTGAAAGGCGACCCTGATCGGCTGCGCCCTCCCAAGGTTCGGGACCGCACGGGCAAACGCGCGAGGCCTCCGCGGATCCGTTGTCCTGCGTGCGCCTGGGAACCGCAGCGCGAGGATCACTGGAGCTGCACGTGCGGTCATTCATGGAACACGTTCGATACCGGGGGGCAATGTCCGGCCTGCGATCAGAAGTGGACCGACACGCAATGCCCGCGCTGCCACGTCTGGTCGAAGCACCGCGACTGGTACGCCGACGATGAGAGCTGATCGCCCGTGAAGGCCGTGGTCCTCGCCCGTGGCCTCGGCACGCGGATGAAAGCGGAGACCGACGACGCGGTTCTCCGCTCCGACCAAGCCGCGATGGCCCGCACCGGAGTGAAGGCGCTGGTTCCGCTCGAGGGCCGGCCGTTCCTCGACTACGTCCTTGCCTCTCTCGCCGACGCGGGTTGTTCGGAAATCGGGGTCGTCATCGGCCCGGAACACGACGTCATCCGCGATCGCTACACCAAGACCCTCCCGCCCCGTCGTTTTCGCATCCGCTTCGTGATCCAGGAACAACCGCGTGGCACCGCGGACGCGGTTCTCGCGGCCGAGGCCTTTGCCGCGGGCGAGGAGTTCCTGATGATCAACAGCGACAACCGATACCCGACGAGCGCCCTGGGCGCGTTGGTGGACCTTGGACGGCCGGGCACGGTGTTGTTCACGCCGGAGGGCCTCGCCGCTCACTCCAACATCGAGCCCGAGAGGATCAAAGGCTTCGCGGTGGGGAAGGTGGGCGCGGACGGCGGGCTCGACGCACTCATCGAGAAGCCGGACGCGGCGGCCATGGCTTCGCTCGGTCCGCACCGCTTGGTCAGCATGAATTGCTGGCGCTTTCCGCCCGCGGTTTTCGAAGCCTGTCGCGGCCTGAGTCTCTCGCCGCGCGGGGAATACGAGATCACCGATGCGGTGGCGGCGTTGATCGCCTCGGGGCATCGCCTCCGTGTCCTGACCAGTGAGGAGGGCGTGCTCGACCTTTCCAAGCGTAGCGACATACCCGCGGTGCTGAGCCGGCTGCGCGGCGAAGAGGTCGAGTTGTGAGCCCTCTGGTCGACGAACTCGTCGCTGCGGGGCTGAGCGAGGGCGCAGCGGTGACGCGGGCGGCGATGTTCGAGCGCGCCGAAGAGGCGCTGCGCGCACTGGGGGCTGGGCCAAGGCATCGGATCCATGTGCCCGGCCGCATCGAAGTCCTGGGTAAACACACCGACTACGCGGGCGGGCGGAGCCTTCTGGCCGCGGTCGAGCGGGGCTTCTGCGTGGTCAGCGCCCCGCGGATCGATGACACCGTCCGCCTGATGGCGGTCGATCGCGACGAGGAGGGGTTTCTCTCGTTCGATCCCGCTGCGGCGACTCCGGCGGCGCCGGCCTGGGCCATCTATCCGGCCGCGGTGGTGAGGCGCCTGGCTCGAGACTTCCATCGACCCCTTCACGGCGCGGACATCGTCTTCACGAGCGACCTTCCTCCCTCATCAGGCCTCAGCAGTTCGAGCGCTTTGCTGATCGCGACCTTCGAAGCGCTGAGTCTCGCGAACGGTCTGGCTGAGCGCGAAGAATTCCGCGCCGCATTGCCGGGCACGCTCGACGTCGCGGCCTATCTCGGCAGCGTCGAAAGCGGCCGGCCGTTCCGGAGGTTCGGGGGCGAGGCGGGCGTTGGCACCTCGGGCGGCAGTCAGGATCACACGGCCATCATGGCGAGCGAAGCAGGCCGGATCATTCAGGTGGGCTATGCGCCGCCGCGGATCGAAGGCTGCGCCGCCTTGTCGCGGGACTTGATCTTCGTGATCGCGGTGAGCGGTGTGGCGGCGGAGAAGACCGCGGGCGCGCGCGAGTCCTACAACCGCGCGGCCGAGCTCTCCGGGGCGCTTCTCGACCTTTGGCGCTCGACCACCTCGCGCAGCGATGCGACGCTGTTTGAAGCGGTGACCTCGAGCCCGGAGGCGTCCTTGCGGCTGCGCGAGACGATTCGGTCGAGCGGAGCGGGGAAGTTCGCACGGGCCGATCTCGACGCTCGTCTCGACCAGTTCGTCGACGAGACCCTCGTCCTCATTCCCGCGGCATTCGACGCCCTCGGGTCGGGCGACCTCGAGGGGTTCGGCCGGGCGGTGGATCGCTCGCAGCGGGGAGCGGAGATCGGTCTCGGCAACCAGATCAGGGAGACGGTCGACCTCGCCCGCATGGCCCGATCGCTCGGGGCGCACGCGGCCTCGGCCTTCGGAGCCGGCTTCGGAGGCAGTGTGTGGGCCCTGGTGAACCGCGCCGAGGCATCTTCCTTCCAGACAGCCTGGGAGCGGGCCTACCGAGCCCGCCACGACCGGTCGTCGGCCTGCTTCTTCACGACCGAGGCCGGTCCGGCGCTGATTCATTCTGGTGCAAATGGCTCAGGCGGAACGCGTTCCAAGACCCCATAGAATCGACCCACCATGAGCACAGACTGGAAGAGCCGGATCGTTTCCCCCGACGACGCGATGGCCCTGATGAAGAGCGGGATGAAGGCCTACATCCACGGGGCCTGCGCCTCGCCCACGCCCTTGCTCGAGGCCATGGTGGCCCGTCCCGGGCTGAACGACGTCACGCTGTACCACCTTCACGTGGGGGGAGAAGCGCCTTTTGCCCGCCCTGAACACGCCGAGCGGTTCCACTCGATCTCGTTCTTTACCGGACCCAATGTGCGCAGCCTCATCGAGAGCGGTCACGGGGACTTCGCGCCCGTTTTCCTCTCGGATGTCCCGGGGCTCTTCTCGGACGGGGTGATTCCCCTCGATGTCGCTCTCATCCAGGTTTCGCCCCCCGATCGCCATGGCCAGTGCACCCTTGGCACCTCGTGCGACGCCACCCGGGCCGCCGTCGACAGCGCACGCATCGTGATCGCGGAAGTGAACGAGCAGATGCCGCGCACTCACGGGTACACCGCGGTGCCGTTGTCCCGGATCACTGCCCTCATCCACACCAACCGCCCCCTCGTCGTGCACAATCCCGACCCCATCGACGAGGTCACCTCGCGCATCGGCGAGATCGTGGCCGGTCTCGTCGTCGACGGGTCCACCCTGCAGATGGGCATCGGCGCCATTCCCGACGCGGTCCTCGCCCGGCTGCACGACAAACGGGATCTCGGCATCCACACCGAGATGTTCTCGGACGGTCTTGTCGATCTGGTTGAAAGCGGGGCGGTCACCAACCGGCTCAAGAAGGTGAAGCCGGGCCGGATCGTGACCAGCTTCATCTCGGGCACGCGCAAGCTCTTCGACTTTGTCGACGACAACGCCCTCGTCGAGTTCCACCCGAGCGACCGCACCAACGACACGTCGGTCATCCGCCGCAACGACAACACCATCGCTATCAATTCGGCCCTTCAGGTCGATCTTTCCGGGCAGGTCTGCGCCGACTCCATCGGCCATCGGATCTACTCGGGCATCGGCGGGCAGATGGACTTCATGCGCGGGGCGGCTCTGTCCCGTGGCGGTAAACCCATCCTGGCCCTGCCCTCTCGCGCCAAGGGCGGCACTCTGTCCCGCATTGTCGGCGAGTTGACCGCGGGCGCCGGGGTGGTGACCACCCGCGGCCACGTGCAATGGATCGTGACCGAATACGGCGCGGTGAATCTGCACGGCATGCCTCTCCGCCAGCGCGGCGAGGCGCTGATTTCGATCGCTCATCCCGACTTCCGCGCCGAACTCGGACGGGATCTCGCGCGCATCCGTCACTTCACTTTCCCGGGCGCGGCGGTGGCTCCGGGCGCGTGAGGTTCGTGCTTCTCCTGGTCGCGACCTTGTCCGCGGCCTCGGCGGTTGATACTCCCACAAAGCCAAAGACGAAGCTCTCGCTGAGCGTCGCCCCCACCCACGGCTCTCCATCGACCGTCTTCGTGTTTCGGGCCCTGCTTACGGGCGCGCAGGACACGGAGGACTTCTACTGCCTGAGCACCGAGTGGGTCTGGGAGGAACAGGCCGATTCCAGCCTCAACGAGGCGGAGTGTCCGCCTTTCGTTCCCGGTGAGACCCGGGTCGATCGCTCGTTCGTCGAAGAGCAGAGCTTCCGCCGCCCCGGTCCGCACCGCGTGCGGGTCGTCCTGCGCAAGGGCGAGAAAGAGATCGCCTCGGCCTCCATCACCGTCACCGTGCGCGATGTTCCGAACCCGCCTGCCGAAGATCCTGCCTTGTAGTCGTCCCTCCTCAACTAAAGACCGGAGCCCTCATGAATCTTCGTCCCATACTCAGCGCCGCCGCCCTGATCCTGCTTGCCGGCGTCCTCGAATCGGCTCCCCAGTCGAAGGGCTCCACCAAGGGGCAGAAGGCCTCGGCTCCCGCGGCGCCGGCCAAACGCCCCCTGGCGCACCGCGACTACGATGCCTGGCGTCAGGTGGCGACGCCCGTTCTCTCTCGCGATGGTCGGTACTTCGCGTATTCGTACATGCCCCAGGAGGGGGATGGCGACCTCGTTGTCCGTGATCTCAAAACGGGCAAGGAACAGCGTTACCCGGTGGGCGCCCTGCCGCCGCCTCCGCTTCCAGATCCCGACGCGAATCCGGATGCGCCTCCGCCCGTTCGCAACGTGCGCATCTCCTTCACCGGCGATAGTCGCTACGTGGTCTCGACCAGCTATCCGGCGAAGGCCGACACCGACAAGGCGAAGAAGGAAAAGAAGAAGCCGGAGGAAATGCCCAAGGGTGGCCTGGTGATCGTCGATCTTGCGACGTTTGCCTCGACCATGGTGGCGTCGGTGAAGAACGTCCAGGTCCCCAGTCGGGGCGGCGCGTGGATTGCGTATTCGAAGGAAGGGAAGGAGGCGACGCCGCCGGCTCGTCCCGGCGTGACCCGCAAAGAGTTCGGGACCGACCTCGTCGTGCGCGATCTCGCGGCGGGGAAAGAAGCGACTTTCCCGAGTG
>JAGNNV010000272.1 GCA_017990495.1 Vicinamibacteria bacterium | reverse complement strand
GGCGCCGCCGCCGCCGAGGCCTTGAAGGTCCCCTTCGAGTATCACAAGCTCGACAACGGCCTCAAGGTCGTCCTTTCGAAGGACACCACCGCGCCCACCGCCACCGTCACGGTGTACTACAACATCGGGTTCCGCATCGAGCCGAAAGGGCGCACCGGGTTCGCTCATCTCTTCGAACATCTGATGTTCCAGGGGTCGAACAACCTCGGGAAGATGGAGTTCGTGAAGCTCATCCAGAAGAACGGCGGGGTGATGAATGGCTCCACCCGTTTCGACTTCACCAACTACTACCAGGTAGTGCCCGCGAACACCGTCGAAACCGTCCTGTGGGCCGAAGCCGACCGGATGAAGGGCCTGGCCATCGACAAGGACAACCTGGTCAACCAGCAGGGTGTGGTCAAGAACGAGGTGAAGGTCAACGTCCTCAACCAGCCCTACGGCGGTTTCCCTTGGATCGACATGCCCATGACCGCGAACACGAACTGGTACAACGCCCACAACTTCTATGGCGACCTCGCCGAACTCGACGCCGCCACCCTTGAAGACGCGAAGAAGTTCTTCGAGACCTACTACGCGCCCAACAACGCGGCGGTGGTGGTGTCGGGCGACATCGATACCGCGCAGACCCTCAACTGGATCAAGAAGTACTTCGGATCGATCAAGGCCTCGGCCCTCCCGCCCCGCCCCGACATCTCCGAGCCCCGGCAGGAGCAGGAGAAGCGCGCGGTGAAGGAGTATCTCGAAGCCCCGCGTCCCGCCATTGCGGTCGCCTACCACGCGCCCAAGCGCATGACCGCCGAGTACTTCGCCATGGGCCTCATTGATCAGATCCTGCTTCAGGGCAAAGACAGCCGGCTCTATCAGGCCCTCGTTCAGGAAAAGGGGTACACCGACGATGTCATGGGCGGAATCAACGCCGACCTCGGAAATCTCTTCGACATCAACGGCCCCACCGCCTTTCAGGCCTACCTCTTCCACGACAAAACCACGCCGCCGGCCGCGATCCTCGACGCTTTCGACGCCGAGGTCGAGAAGCTCCGCGCCACGCCCATCGACAAGGCCACTCTCGATCTGGCCAAGGTGAAGGCGCGTTCGTGGCTGTACGGGCAGATGGAGGACTTCTTCGGCTTCGGCCGCGCCAACCTCCTCGCCTCTTTCGCCCTCTTCGACGACGATCCCGGGAAGATCAACAGTCTCGAGGCCGAGTTCGAGAAGGTCACGCCCGAGCTGATCATGAAGACGGCGCAGGAATACCTGCGCAAGACCAACCGCACCATCCTGACCGTGCCCGGCAAGCCGGAAGCCCCCAAGGTTCAGAAGCCCGGCGTCGGAATCTGAGGAAAGAGCCCATCATGAAGAACTTCAGAATCCTCGCCGTCGCCGCGGCCACCCTCGCCTCCGCCGTGGCCCTCGCTCAGTCTCCGGTCAAGGAGACGCCCCCCGCCCCCGCTCCGCCGCGCGACTTTGCCCTGCCTGCGCCGAAGCAGTTCGTGCTCGACAACGGTCTGCGCGTTACCTTGGTCAATTACGGCAACACGCCCAAGGTCAACGTGGGTCTTTACGTGGCCGCGGGCAACAGCTATGAATCCGCGAGCGAAGTGTGGCTCGGAGATCTCACCGCCCAGCTCATGCGCGAAGGCACAGCCACAAAGACCGGGCCGGAGATCTCTCTCGCCGCCGCCCGCATGGGCGGCCAGGTCGATATCAATGTCGGCGTCGACACCGCGAGCGTCACCGGTTCGGCCCTGTCGGAGTTCGCTCCCGATCTCGCCAGGCTCGTGGCCGATCTTGCGCTCCACCCGAAGTTTCCGGCCGGCGAACTCGACCGTCTGAAGGCCGACAATCTGCGCCGGCTCTCCATCGCCAAGAGCAATCCCCAGCAGATGGCGACCGAGAAGTTCCGCGAGGTGCTCTACGGCAACCATCCCTACGGCCGGGTGTTCCCGACCGAAGCGCAGATGAAGGGCTACACGCTGGCCCAGGCCAAGGCGTTCTACGAAGCGAACTGGGCGGCCTCCCGGGCGCGTCTTTACGTGGTCGGTCGTTTCGACGCCGCGGCCGCGGAAGCGGCCATCCGCTCCGCCTTCTCTTCATGGAAGAAGGGGACCATGTCCCATCCTCCTGTGGCGAAGCCGCGGTCCGAGCGGGCGGTTCATATCGTCGACAAGCCGGGAGCGGTTCAGACCACACTGATCGTCGGCCTGCCCACCATCGACGCCTCGCACCCGGACGCCATCGCCCTCTCGGTCACGAACAGCGTGCTCGGCGGCTACTTCTCCTCGCGCATGACCGCCAATCTCCGCGAGAGCAAGGGCTATACCTACTCGCCCTTCTCGGCCGTGCAGAACCGCTATCGCGACGCCAACTGGGCCCAGAACGCCGACGTCACCACCACCGTGACCGGAGCTTCGCTCAAGGAGATCTTCTTCGAGATCGACCGGCTCCAGGCCGAGCCTCCCACCGAGGCCGAACTCGAGTCGGCGAAGAACTACATGCTCGGCACGTTCGTGCTGCGCAACTCCGACCGCGCCGGCATCATCGCCCAGCTCGAGTTCATCAACTTCCACGGCCTTCCCGCGGACTACCTCAACACATACGTGGGCAAGGTCCGCGCCGTCACCCCGGGCCAGGTTCAGGAGATGACCCGCAAGTACATCGACGACAGCAAGACCGCGATCGTCGCGGTGGGCGACCGGAAGCAGATCGAAGATCAGGTCAAACCCTATGGCCCGATCGGGTCGACGCCCCGGTAGCCGAATGCTGCGGAGCGCCCGACGAGTGTTCGCGGCCCTCGCGCTGGGCCTTGTCTTCGCTCCGCCCGCCCGTGCCCAGGCTCCATCTCCTGACCCGCCGGCCGTTCCCCTGCTGGTCCCGGTGACGGCGACGCGTCTGGTGGGTGAGATCAAACTCGACGGCGTCCTCGAGGATGCCGAGTGGGCGGGGGCGGGTCGGGTCGATACGTTCTTCGAGACGGTGTTCGGCGATAACCGGCCGCCGCATGTCACCACCGTGGCCTACGTCGCCTACGACGCGAAGTACCTCTACGTCGGGCTCCGTTGCGACGATCCTGATCCCGCGAAGATCCGAGCGCCTTACACCGATCGCGATCAGATCTTCGGCACCGACGACAATGTCGCGGTCTTCATCGACACCCAGGGCGACAAGCGCGTGGCCCAGGAGTTCCGAGTCTCGCCCCGCGGCATTCAGGGCGACGCGGTGTTCAACGACTCCTCCGGCAACGAGGACTTCTCGCCCGATTTCTATTACGACACCGCCGCGAAGATCACGGACCAGGGCTGGACGGCGGAGATGCGAATTCCCTTCTCCTCACTGCGCTACAAGCCGGTTCCGGAGCATCAGTGGGGAATCATGATCTGGCGGAACTACCCGCGCGACCGGCGTTACGCGATCTACTCGTCGCCCATCCCTCGCGGCTCCAACTGCTACGTCTGCAACAGCGGCGATCTGCGCGGCCTCTCCGATCTGCCAACCTCGCGCCACCTGGTGGTGGCGCCTTACGCGAGCGGTCAGGACGTGAAGCGCGCGTCGCGGCCCGGCGGGCCTCTCACCGGTGAAGGGGCTGAGTCGAGTTTCGGCCTCGACTTCAAGTGGACGCCGTTCGCGAGCACCGCCATCGACCTCACCATCAATCCGGATTTCTCCCAGGTCGAGACCGACACCGCGCAGATCGCGGTGAACAACCGCTTCGCCCTCTTCTTTCCGGAGAAGCGCCCGTTCTTCCTCGAGGGCGTGGATCTTCTGGACACGTCGATTCCCGTCTTCTATTCGCGCTCGATCACTTCTCCCCGCTTCGGGGCTCGCGTGACCGGGAACACTTCGGGTATCAGTTACACCGCTCTGCTCGCCCGTGACGAGGGTGGAGGCAGCGTGATCCTGCCCGGCGCCCTCGGCTCGGATTTCGCGCCCCAGGACTTCGAGTCGAACGTGGGCGTCCTCCGCGCGCGTCGTGAGATGGGACAGAGCTTCATCGGGGCCATGGCCACGCTCAAGGAGAACGAGGGCGGTTCGTTCAATCGCGTGCTCAGTGTCGATTTCCAGTGGCGACCGAACGAGAAAGACCGCGTCTTCGGCCAGGCCCTGATCTCCCGAACCAAAACCCCCGTCTATCCCACCTTCGCTCCGGAGTGGGACGGTCAGAAGCTGAACGATCGCGGCTTTCTGCTTGGCTGGGGTCGAAGCGCCGCGCGGTACGACTTCTCCACGCGTTTCAAGGACCTCGGCAGCCGTCTGCGCGCCGACCTCGGCTTCGTGCCCCAGGTCGGCTACCAGCAGTTCGACATCGAGACGGGCTACAAGATGTACCCGAGTGGCGTCCTCAGCTTCGCGAGGGTCTACGCCTCGGGTGAATACGTGGTCGATCACGAGGGGGAGGTCATCTCCCGGGAAGCGACACCGCTCGGCGTCCTGGTCTTCGGGAAGAAGAATCTCCAGGCCTTCGCCGGTTTTTCGGTCGGCTCCTACCGTACGGGTCCCGAATTGCTCACGCGAAAGCGGGTGAATTACCTCGCCCAAGTCGACCCTTCGCGTCGGTTCACCCGCATCGCCCTGCAGGGCTACCTGGGTGAGGACATCGACCTCGCCACCGCGCGGGTGGGGGACGGAGGAGAGGTGACGGCCATCGCCACGCTTCGCCCCGAACCACACCTGACCATCGAGGCCATCGCCTCCACATCCTGGCTCGATGCGAAGGAGGGAGACGGTCGCCTTTTCTCCGCGAAAATAGGGCGCGTGAAGGCCACCTACAACGCGTCGGCCCGCGCCTTCCTTCGCCTGATCGCTCAGCACACCTCGAGCCGGCGTAGTTCGCGCGCCTCCGAATTCAAGGATGCGGGTTTCTCGGGATCGGCGCTGTTCAGCTACCGGATCAACTGGCAGACCGCTCTCTTCATCGGCTACGGCGACGAACGTGCGCTGGGTGACGAAGACCGGCTCGAGCGCACCGGGCGCCAGTTCTTCGCCAAGTTGTCATACTCGTTTCAACGCTAGTCAGGAG
>JAGNNV010000271.1 GCA_017990495.1 Vicinamibacteria bacterium | reverse complement strand
ACCGCCCTCTTCTACGGTCTGTTCGGGATCGCTCTCCTGCTTTTGATCGCGTTCTCCGCGGATCGAAGGTTGTTGGGCCCGGTGGCTCTGGCCCTGGTCGCCGGCGGCGTCGCCAGTCTCGCCCTCTTCTACGGCCACTACGTTCCCGACCTGGTGCGCAGTGGAGGACATCCGGGCCTGCTGTCCGATCCTTTCCCGGGCCGGACGTTCTTCATCTTTCACAATGAATCCCGGCAGAGCCTGCGACTGTGGCGATTGGGTTTGTTCGTGCCCTTTCTCGCCGCCCTTCCCGCGGCGGTGATGGTGTTCCGCAAGGTGTCCAGCCTGACGCGCTCTTTTCTCTTCGCCTGGGTCGGTGCGTGGGCGGGAATCATGCTGCTCAAGGAACCATGGGCTTTTCCTCAGCCCCTGCGCTGGGCCAAGGAGGACTTCTATGTGGCGCCCTCGCTCGCCCTCCTCATCGCCATCGCGATCGCACGCATCGAATCGCGCTCCCTGCGCCTCGTTCTGAGCGTGGTGACTCTGGCCGCCGCAGCTTTCTTGCGGGTGCGTGACTACGGCTTCCACGCCGACACCCTTCGGTTCCTGCGATGAGCATGAGTCCGCTGGCCCGGAGCCGCCTGCGCCATGTGGGCGCGGTTCTCGTGTTGGTCCTGCTGGTCGGGGTCGTGGGGCGAGTGGCCCTCGCCCGCGCCTTGCCTGAACTCGGCTGGCCGGACGAGTGGATCTACCTCACTCTGGCCCGCAACATCGCAGAGCGAAGCACACTCAACACCAACTTCTACATCGCCTCGAGCATCGAGGCCCTCGGTTATCCGCACCGCGACGTCCACCTCCCCGGATACGCCCTGGCTCTCGCCGGCGTCGGCTCGTGGCGTGGCTACACGCTCGCCAGCGCCATCGACCTGAACATCCTCTGCTTCGCTTTGACCGTCTTGAGCGCATTCATCCTGGCCCGCGCGTTCCTCTCCCCCGCGCGCAGCCTGCTCGCCGCGGCCCTGGTGGCGGTTCTGCCTCCCTATCCGGGTTACCTCGCCATCGCCTATCCGGAGCACGTAACGGCGGCGGCGCTGATGGTGCTGGCGGCCGCGGCGGCCTGGACCAGGGGAAGGGCTGGGGCGTTCGTGCTTGGTTTTGGCCTCGGGATCTCACTCCTCTTCCGCGAAACCTTGCTCTTCGCGGTTCCGCTGCTCGGCGCGCTGCTGGGCTTCTCCAGGACGGTGCGTTTCTTCGTGCCCGGACTGCTGCTCGCCCTCGTGACGGTGATGCCGCCTTTGTCGGCCAGGCGCGCCATCCATCCAAACGCGCTTTACCCGAGCGTGGTGGGCGAAGCGCTCAAGAGCCCCGAACCTGTGGCCAGCCTGGTGAACGCGTTCACCGACAACGTCCGCACGAACCTCGAACTTCTCTTCACCTCGAATCCCATCGAACGGGCAGAGGACGCGGTGCTGCTCTTCCTGCTCTTGCTGGGGGCTTCAAGCCTGGTCGCGAGTTCAGGGCTCGAGCCACGACTGAAAACCTTCGTTCGCGGCACGGCGATCACCACACTGCTCCTCTTCGCGGCCATGGTGGTGGTTTACGTGGTTCGGGAACGTGGCGGCGTCTGGGGCGGGGTGCGGGCGCTGATGCCGCTCGCTCCGCTTTTCGTGATCGGCCTCTGCGGCCTGAAGGTGGGAAGGGTGGCAACCGGCGTTTTCGCCGTCGCCCTCGTCTCGACCAGCCTGTTTCTGAACTCGTGGCAGATCGCGTTCTTCAACCGCTACAAGGCCACGAACCTGGAAGACCAGGAGCGCGCGGCCAGGTTCATCGAGGAACGCACCCGTCGTTATGCCCCCCGGCGTGTGGTGGGCGGGCGCTACTTCCAGTACGGCTTCCGGAACTTCCCCGTCGAAGTTGTGTGGAGCGGGGCGAACGACATGGGCGCCTTGAATCGCCTGTACGTGAAGGCTCCGTTCGACTTCGTGGTGATCCATAGGCGGAGCACCATGCGCTTCGACTTACGCCAGGACCCGCGTTACGAGTGGGTGAATGCCGACGAGGGCCAGGCCGCCGAGTACCAGATTTACCGGCGCGTGGCTCCGTAAACCCACGAGCGAGGACACCGGCGAGCGCGGAGTCTTCGTCCGACTTTTGGACACCTGAACGGTTTCCGAACACTCACGGACCCCGTAGGCCAAGCCCGTAGGCTCATGGAAGAAAGCGACTTGTAGCCTGAGGCGGGCCAGTGGTCCGGCCCTTGCTTGGCAGAGGCGCACGCTTGCACGCGCCTCCGATCCTGCCGGGTGGCGCGCACTCTCCCCTCCGTCACCTAAAAGGACGAACCGTTGAAGAACCTCATCGTTTTCAGTCTCCTGTCTCTCGCCTCTCCCCTCGTGGCCCAGGAAGCCACCGAAGAGGTCGTCGAAAAGTTCTCAATTCACGGCTACCTGACCCAGGCCTGGGCAAAGTCGGACGGTGAACAAATCCTCGGCATCAGCAAGCAAGGCACAACCGACTACCGGCGGGCCGCCGTCCTGCTGCGCTTCTCGCCAACCCCGAAGGACTCACTGGTGATTCAGCTCGCGCATCGGCGTTTGGGCCTCAGTCCCGTCTCCAGCCAGGAGCCCGACGTGAAACTCGACTGGGCCTTCTACTCGCGCGACCTCGGCGCGAATACCTCGCTCCGGGTCGGGCGCCTTCCGCAACCCCTGGGCATTCACAATGAGACCCGATACGTCGGCACCCTGCTTCCCTTCTATCGGGCTCCCTACAACTTCTACCAGGAAGGGTCGTTCACCTCCGAGACGATCGACGGCGCGATGATCGGGCACGCCATCTCGCCTGACTCCAGCTGGAACGCGGAGGTATCGGCCTACGGCGGCGGCTTCACGATGTTCGAGACTACGGCTCAAGGACCTCGCCCAACGAGGGCCGAAAAAGGCATCGGCGCCCAGGTGTGGCTGAACACTCCCCTCAGTGGGCTCCGCTTCGGCGTCGGTGCGATGCGCATGGAGCTCGCTCAGTCTGCCTCTGGCAAGGACCGCTGGAACAACCTCTCCGCCTCCGCGGAATACGCGGGGGAGCGCGTCAAGGTCCGTTCCGAGTATCGCCGCACCCGGACGACCGCGGTTGAATCCGAGTTCGACAACTACTACGTCTACGGCGGCGTGAACGTCACACCCCGTCTGGTCCTTCACGCTCAATTCGACACCTGCACACTGAGCTTCCTTGCCGCGCCCGGCTTTCGTCTCGACGTGGACAAGTTCTACCGGGACCAGACCCTCGGAGCTTCCTTCGCCGCCCGCCCCGATGTGGTCATCAAGGCGGAGTACCACTGGACCAAGAGTCAGCTTATTGAGACGAACCCCGCGGCGATCACCGGCCCCGCCCGGCCGGCCAACTACTTCATTGCTTCGATGTCCGTCTCGTTCTAGAGACCGCGACCCAAGAACTCCCCTCCCTCAGGGCAGCGAGTAGACGATGGTGCTGCCCCCGTTGAAGGCCACAGGGAGTTTGCGACGACGGCCCTGACCCACGATGTAGTCGGCGCCGAACTGGCGGGCCAGCGACACGATTTCTTCGTCGGTGTACTTGCCGAACTCCTGGGCCATGACGATCTCCATCCGGCGTCCCCACTCCTTGGCGAACCCGTCGTCGAAGTACTGCTGCGTGCCGTCCTTCCATTCGCCCACGATGGCGCGCTCGGAGAACACGCGGAAGCCCGCTTCTTTAGGCGGGGTCAGGAAAACCGCGGTCTTGGGTGTGTTCTCCCGGGCCCAGTTCTGGGCGGCCCGGAAAGAGCCCTGCTCGAACCGGTGCTCCTGCCAGAGGAAGTTGTTCCGGGCCAGTGGTCCCACGGTCAGGAAGAAGGCGACGAGTGAAAGGGCCTGGCGTCGCCGCCGGTTCTCTTCGGCCAGGGCCAGGGCGATCAGCAGCGCCACCCCAAGGACGGCGAAGATCGGGCCGTTCTGAAGCCGCCGGAGGAATTCGACGATGTAGTCAGTCCACACCACCGTTCGTTCCGGCCACTCGAGAGTGACGAGCACCAGCGCACCCAGGAGCCGGAGCCACGCGGGAAGAGCGGGACGATTCGCGGCGAGCACGCCCACGAGGACGAGCGGGCCAAGAGGTTCCAGACCGTTCGCGAAGATGGCGAGGAAATAGAACGCGGAGAGCAAGCGCATCAGCGACGAGATCCGCCACAAGCGCACGATGTCCGCGGCCATGAAGGCGAGCAGCACCACGGAGAGAAAGCGCCAGATCCGATGGGGCTGGAACTGCAGGAACGCTTTGATCTGAATGAACTCGGTGAAGATCGTCCCCACCACGAAGAGCAGAGCGGTGGCGAAAACCACGGCGCTCAGGTTCTTGAGCCGATCCGGCTGCGACCGCACCGCCGCGACGACGCCGAGAAGCAGCCAGATGGCGGCATCAGGCAGGGCGTCGCCGAAGTATCCGGGGAACGAGTGGTGGGACGAACGCAGGATCAGGAGCTCGAGCCACTCGCGGGTCATCGGTTTCCCGGTGGCGATCGCGTTCACGAGGAAGGGAATCACAGGCAGCCAGCCGAGGGCCAGGTGCTTGATCGTGGTCTTGCGAGGTACCGTGGTCGATTCCCACAAGATCATCAGGGTGAACGGAACGAGCAGGTAGAGCGAATAGAGCGCGTGGTTGTAAACGCCCAATGAGAGGATCAGCAGAGGCAGCACCCGCCGGCCTTCGAGGAAGAGGGCCAGCGCCATCAGGTCGAGTCCCGAGGCGAGATGCGAATGGGAGAAGGCCACGCGGTAAAGGGCCTCGCCCGCAAGGCCGGTGCGCACGGGCATGGCCAGGAGCGCGGCCAGAACACCCACCGAGCGATCTCCTCCGCTCGCCCACACACCCATCCGGTACACCGCGGCGTAGGTGAGGGCGATCGAGATCACGTAGAGGGCGAAGTAGGCGAAGGAGACCCAGTCCGTCGACGGCAGGAAGACGGCGATGAGTCGGTAAAAGAGGGTCGGGAAGCGGTCGCCCGTGGCCACGAGGGGGTCGCTTGAATACAGCGTGGGGT
>JAGNNV010000270.1 GCA_017990495.1 Vicinamibacteria bacterium | reverse complement strand
GCGAAGAGCGTCAAGAAGACGGGACGCGTGCTGGTGGCCCACGAGGATCAGATCTCGTTCGGGTACGGCGCGGAGATCGCGGCGAAGATCGCCGATGAACTGTTCTCGTATCTCGACGCTCCGGTGAGGCGGCTTGGAGCTCTCGACTGCTTCGTGGGTTATCACCCGACGCTCGAGAACGCGACTTTGCCCCAGATCCCGAACATCAAGGACGCCATCCGGCATCTCGTCGAGTTCTGAGATGAGAGCGAGCGGACGAAGCCGCGCCGTCGCGGTCTCGTTCGTCGCTCTGGCCGGCCTGCTTTGGTTTCACGGCCAGACCCGCGCCGCCGCGGACGTTGTCTCGGGAACGGCCGCGCCGTTCGTGATGGTGCTCGGCACCGCCCAGGATGGCGGGCTTCCCCAGCTCGGTGGCACAGCCGCAGAGGACGAGGCGGCGCGGCGCGATCCGGCCCGGCGACGTCTTGTCGCCTCGCTGCTGATCGTCGATCCGGCTTCGGGCGAGCGCTTCCTGGTCGACGCCACCCCCGACCTGCCGCGCCAGGTGGAGATCGCGAATGAGGTGGCCCCGCGTGCGCCGGCCGCGTCCCGTCCTCCCCTGTTCGAAGCGATAGCCCTCACCCACGCCCACGTCGGACACTACGCCGGCCTCATGCACCTCGGCCGCGAGATCTACGGAGCTTCGGGACAACGCGTTCTGGCCTCCACCCGCTTTGCCCGATTCCTCGAGACCAACGGGCCGTGGGACCTGCTGGTGAAGCTCAATCACATCCGCATTGAGAAGATCGAGTCGGGCGTGACGGTGAAGCTCAATCCGCGCGTCTCCATCACCCCCCTCGCCGTGCCGCATCGCGACGAGTACAGCGACACTTTCGCCTTCATCGTCCACGGCCCGAATCGCTCGATCCTCTGGCTGCCCGATATCGACAAATGGGAGAAGTGGGATTCCCGCATCGAGGACGTCATCCGCGGCGTTGATGTCGCGTATGTCGACGGCACGTTCTTCGACGGAGGGGAACTGCCCGGCCGCGCCATGTCCGAGGTGCCGCATCCATTCATCGCGGAGTCCCTCACACGTTTTGCGTCACTACCGGAGGCGCAGCGCGCGAAGGTGGTGTTCATGCACCTCAACCACACCAACCCCGCGGCCACGCCGGGATCGCCCGCGCAACTTGCGATTGAGAGAGCAGGAATGCGAGTAGCGAAAGAGCGCGAACGGCAGCCGTTGTAGGGGCGGCCCTAATCGTCGGACGAGCGCAGCAGTAGCAGCGGCTGTGCCGAAGCGGCGGTGCGGGCGGGAATGGCGGTGGCCACAACACCCGCGGCCAACACTGCCGCGATGCACGCCGCGAAAACCACCGGGTCGCCCGGCGAGACATCGTGAAGAACGCCTCGAAGCAGACCCATGAGGCTCAAGGAACCGATCACCCCAAGCGTGATGCCGGTGGCAAGCAGGGCCGCGGAGCGACGAGTGACGAGCCGAAGAATGTCCGACTGCTGCGCTCCCATGGCCAGGCGCACCGCGAACTCGCGCAATTGCGTGCGCACCGCGTAGGACATCACGCTGAAAACGCCGAGAGATGCGAGAACCGCGGCCAGGAACCCGAAGAACGCAGTCAGCGAGCCGACCAGCCGCTGCTGGCCGACGGAAGAACTCACCGCATCCTCGAGGGTTCGCAAGCTGGTGATGGGAATGGTCGGGTCGATCGACTCCACCACCGAACGAATCTGCGGCATCAGTGTGGCGGGATCCGCCGCGGCCGACTTGAGCAGCACGGTCATGGCCCGGCCGCGAGACTGTTGAATCGTCCGATAGAACTCTGGAAGAGGCGCCCGGACGAGTCCCGCCGAACGGATGTCTCCCACCACACCAGCTACCTGGAACCACGTGGCCGTATCGTCGCCCGAGCCAAATCGTCGACCGATGGGATCCTCGCCGGGCCAGAAGCGTTCGGCCATCGTCTTGTTGATCACAACCGTGAGCGCGGTCTCGCCGTCGGTCTCATCGAGAAGCCGCCCGCGCAGAAGCGGCACTCCGAGCATCTGCAGATAGTTGCCGTGAACCCAGCGGAAGTCGACCAGAGGAGCTTTGTCGGCCGGCCAGGGGGCTTTGCGATCCACCTGGAATTCACTGTTCCATCCCCAATCGACCATGGGCAGATGGCTCGTCAGCCCCACCCCTTCGACTCCGCCCATGCGCTCGAGGCGCCGCGCGATTTCGATGTAGAAGGCGGTCTTCTCTTTCTCCGAAGGGTACGCGGCGCCGGTGGGTTGGGCCTCGAAGGTGATGACACGCTCGGCGTTGAAGCCCGCATCACGGCTCCGGAGCCGGCTCAGGTCCTTCATGAGCAGCGACGACACCACGATCAAGGCGAAGGCGAGCGCCACCTCGACCACCACCAGGCCGCCGCCCACGAGCTTTCCGGCCCGAGTGCCGCTGCGCGTGTCGCCCTCACGGATGGCCCCGGCGAGATCGCGACGTCCGAGCGCCCAGGCGGGCCAGGCGCTGCACAAGATCCCGACAAGCAGGGTCAACAGGAACGAGAACCCGAGAACCTGGATGTCCATCCGCACGAACGCGGCGCGGGGAAGCTGGTTCGCGGCCAGGTCGAGGAATCGAGTGGTTACCAGCCACGACAGGGCCACCCCGAGGGCCCCGGCGATCAATGACATCGCGACCCCTTCCACCACCAGGAGACCGGTGATCCCCGCGCGGGTGGCGCCCAGGGCCACCCGGATCGAGAGTTCGCGCAGACGGGCGAGCCCTGAAGCCAGCAAGAGGCTTCCCGCGTTCGCGCAGGCGATGGCGAGAAGGAGAAAGGCAGCCACGGCCAGAATGCGAAGCTGCGGGCGCACCGCCCCCACCATTGATTCCTGCAGCGACTGCACGTCGATCCCGTGGTTGTGGCCGAACTCCCTCGCGAGTGTTTCGCCAAGCGAGCGCATATCCCGCGTGGCCTCTTCGATTCCCACCCCGGCCTTGAGCCGCGCGTAAGCAGGGATGAAGTGGTTGCCGCGCTTCGCTGGATCGACAGCCTCCTGAAGGGGCACGTACACATCCGCTCGCTGGAGAGTGAAGGTTGCGGGCATCACGCCAACTACCTCGTGAGGCAGGCCATCGAGCAGCAGTTTCCGGCCAACCACTCCAGGATCGCGGTTCAGGGCGCTGGTCCAGGTTTCGAAGGAGAGAAGCACGAGGGCTGGCCCGCCCGGCTGGTCTTCGGCGTCGGTGAACCACCGGCCGATCAGCGGAGGAACGCCCAGAACGTCCGCCATCGACGCGGTTGTCCGCGCGACCCTGATGCGGCGCGCATCTCCCAGGCCAGTGAGGGTCCGCGGCGTCACGGTCACCCCGCCGATCGCGGCGAACACACGATTGCGGCGCTTCCAGTCATCGAGCTTGGCCACACTGGCGGGACACGTGGCGCAGGCGGGCTGGGTGTCATAAACGCGAACGAGCGCCTCTGGGTCCTTGAAGGGCAGAGCCTGGAACAGGACGCCGTTCATGATGCTGAAGACGGAAGTGGCGGCGCCAATCCCCAGGGCGAGGGTGAGAACCACGACGGCGGTCTGCAGGGGGCGCCGGGACAAAGCCCGGGTCAGTACCGCGAAAGAATGAACCGGGAAGAGCGAGCGACGCGGCGACGCATCCATGGCTGGGCGATGAAGGAGGTCCAGGAAGGCCCGCGCACTGGCCGGCCTCGCCTTGGCATCGGGCGAGAGTGCGGACATCACGGCTTGCGCCGCGTGGGCGGGAACATCGGGACGCAGCTTCGCGACGTTCTCGGGCGTTTCGTTCGCCCGAGGCTCGGGTCCTGAATGCGGAAGGCGGCCGGTCAACATGCGGTAAGCCATGACCCCGAGGCTGTAGATATCGGTGGCGGGAGAGAGAGGCTCGCCGCGCCAGCGTTCGGGCGACATGTAGGCGGGAGTTCCGGCGATGGAGCTTGCAATCCCGGCGTTTGACGTCGGTCGCACCAGGGTGGCGCGGTCCTCGATGGGAAGGGACGCGTCTTCCGCAGCCGGCTCTATCGCAGCAGCCGTGATGGTCTCCGGAGAAGAGCGAGGTGCTTGCCCAAATCGCGCAAGCCCGAAATCGACAACCTTCACGTCGAAGCCGGTGGTGGCGCGAGGACGCAGCCAGACGTTCTCGGGCTTGAGGTCGCCGTGGACGACGCCGGCGCGATGCGCTTCGGCCACCGCCTGACAGACCTGTTCGAGGATCGAAATCGCCCAGAACCAGGGAAGGCCGGGGCCGCTCTGGAGGGTCTGGGCCAGCGGATACCCATCGAGAAGCTCGAGCACGAGATACGGAAATCTGTTGTCGCCTTCCCCCGAGTAGCCGAAGTCGGTGACGTCGACGATGTTGGGATGGCGGAGGGCGCCGATGGCGCGAGCTTCCGATTCGAAGCGGTTCTGGAAATCGAGGCTCTGGGCCAGGGCCGGTTTGATGGTTTTGAGCGCCACTTCCCGACCCGTGTGCTGATGGACGGCCCGAAAGACGACGCCCATGCCGCCCTGGCCGAGGACTGCGGTGATCCGATACTTCTCACCCACCAGATCGCCGACCTGGGGCACACGTCCACGATCGGTGGCATTCAGATTCATGATTGTTACGGGGTGAGACGTTGGTGGGCCGGCAGTGGTTCCGGGAAGCGTCGGAATTTACGAATTTGCGGCCCTGAGCGAGAACATGAACCGGGTGGGGCCACCGGGTGGGCCGGTCAGGGAGAACGGGGCGGCGTGGTGAACGAGGATCTCGCGCACCAGGGTCAGGCCGAGGCCGCGGCCATCGGCTTTGGTCGAGAAGAAGGGCGTGAAGAGACGCGTCTGCACCTCCTCGTCGATCCCTTGCGAGGTGTTTTCGATCACCACCGCGACCGTGGGCCCTTCGGCACGCGCGCGAACGCGCACCCGCCCCCCCGCATCTGCGGCCTCGATGGCGTTCTTGGCGATGTTGATGAACGCCTGTTCGATCTGGGCGCGATCGGCGAGGACCGGAGGCAGCGGGTCTTCGATCTCGAGCCCCCAATCCACATCCGCTTTCGACGCGGTGGCGCG
>JAGNNV010000048.1 GCA_017990495.1 Vicinamibacteria bacterium | reverse complement strand
TCCTTCACCGGCATGGTGCGCAGCAGCACCTGATCGAACAGCGAGAACACCGCGGTGTTGGCGCCGATGCCCAAAGCGAAGGTGGCCACGATCAAGAGAGTGAGCCCCGGGCTCGCCATCACACGCCGCAGCGCCAAACGCACGTCACCCATCAAACCGCTCATTGGCCGTAGCCTCCCTGCTCCAGGTTGTTGCCGGACGACTAGGCGATCTGCGCGGCCTCGGGCATGGCGCCCTCTTCAACAATACGGCCGTCGAAGATGTGAATGGTGCGATCGGCGTAACGCGCGAACCGCGGATCGTGGGTCACCATCACGATGGTGGCCCCACCCTGGTGCAACTCGGTCATCAGGGCCATGACGGCATCGCCGTTCTTGGAGTCGAGGTTCCCCGTCGGTTCGTCGGCGAGGAGGACAGCGGGCGAACCCACAAGGGCGCGGGCCACGGCCACACGCTGCTGCTGACCACCGGAAAGCTGGCTTGGCAGGTGCTTGGCGCGATGGCCCATGCCCACCCGCTCGAGCGACTCCATCGCCCGCTTCTTGCGTTCGGCCGCGCTGGTGCCGCGATAGGTGAGCGGCAGTTCGACGTTCTCGAAGACGGTGAGGTCGCCGATGAGGTTGAAGCTCTGGAAGATGAAACCGATCTCGCGGTTGCGCACCCGGGCACGGTCGGCCGCAGTGAGCTTGGCCACGGGATGACCGTTCAGGATGTACTCGCCATCGGTGGGCGAATCGAGCAGCCCCAGAATCGACAGGAGCGTCGACTTGCCGCAGCCCGAGGGTCCGGCGATGGCCGCGAACTCACCCTTCTGGATCTTGAGGTGGATGCCCGACAGGGCGTGGGTCTCGACCTCATCGGTCAGGAAGACCTTGGTCACGCCGGACAGGTCGATCAAGGCAGGGGTATCGGTCATGGTCTCTAAGCTCCTAAAGGGGTTCTTCCTGATTCAACGTCTCGGGCGGGCTTTATGTTCCGGGTAGTTTGAGGTTTGACGCTTCAAAGCCGTCGTGGTGATCGAGAAACTTCTACTTGAGGCGAATGCGGTCGAAGGCATCCCAGGCCGAAGCATCCGAGAGGACCACTTCATCGCCCAGATTGAGACCCTCGAGGATTTGCACGCTGTTGACCGAGGCACGGCCAAGACGGACCCGGACCCGATGCGCCTCACCCGTGGCGGCATCGACCCGGAAGAGACTGATGGTGCTCTCCCCCGCTCCCTGAGCGGGCCGGCCGACGTAGAGGGTGTCTTCGAGACGGGCGAGTTCGATGGTGCCGTCGACGGTGAGATCGGGCCGGGCGCCCTTGGGGAGATCGCCTTCGAGCGAAACGTCGACGGCAACAGTGCCGTTCTGGGCCGCGGGATCGATGCGCACGACTCTGCCCTTCACTACACCGTTGCGGGTATCGACCTCGCAAGGCAGGCCGATGGCGAGGTCCTTGGCCTGGGTTTCGGCCACCCGGATCACCGCCTTGAGACGGGTGGGCTCGACCACGCGGGCCAGGTTGGTGCCGGGGGAAACCTGCTGTCCCACTTCAACCGGGACGGACTGCAAAACACCGTTGATGCCGGCCCGCACCCGCAAGGCGTCACGCTGGGCGCGCCGCATCCGCGCGGTGCCGCGACGCTGCTCGACCGTGGACCTCGGAACCGCGATCTGCGCCTCGATAGAGTCGGTCGACAGTTTCAGGCGCTCCTGCTCGATTCTGGCCCGGCTCTCCAGTTCTTCGGCCGCGGCCTGCGACAGTTTCGCGTTCAGACCCGCGACGAGACCCTGGGCCGCGAGTTCCACATCGGCGTCCGCGCGAAGACGCGCCTGGCGTGACTCCGAGGCCACCCTCGCCGCGGTGGCCTGCTGATCGAGACGGGACCGTTCGATGTTCGAGCGTGCCTCGATCAGACGCGCCTCCGCTTCTCTCAACTGCGACTCCGCTTCGAGAAGCTGCTGATCGAGATCCGGGTTCGAGAGCTCCAGGATGACCGTGTCCGGCTTCACCAGGGTGCCGGGAAGGGCCACGATGCGCTCCACCCGGCCCGCGGTCAAGGCCGGGATCCAACGAACCTCCTCAGGCACCAGTGTGCCGAGACCACGCACCTGCAGGAGCATCTCGCCGCGCTTCACCTTGTCGAGGAAGAGTGTGCCGCGGTCGACGCTGGGAGCCGCCGGCTTGAGCTGCGAAAGGCCCCAGGTGGCGCTCAGCAGAACGACGGCGGCGCCGATTCCAATCTGCAGGTTCCTCTTCTTGCGCTTAACGGCGAGGTCGGGGCGGGCGATGTCCATGTCAGTCCTCTTATCAATGCCTGTGCCAGGTGACGGCGGCTCTCCTATCTAACGTGTTGTCAGCGAATTAAGTTCCGTGGGCCTGCCCTGCGCCCGCCCCCATCGGTCCCATTACCGGACACCCTGTTCCCGTGGTCGGACCGCCTGCCCCCAGGGTTTCCCAACTCGCCAGGTGCGATTCCCTTCAAAACGAAAACGGGGCACGCGAGCGTGCCCCGATATGAACCCCTTGCGGGAGGTCGCCGACTACATCCGCCGGCCCAGCCCTGAGCGCGCGCTCCGTCGAGTCGTCGCCTCCTTGCCCTCGATCGTCGACGGTGCGGTGGCGACCGCTTGCGGCATGAACTCGGTGAGCGGCGTCGAGATGATGGTACCGGGGACCTGCACGGTCTCCGCGGCTTTGGCGGCGAGACGCTCCTGGAGCAACTGCTGCTGCGCCTCCCAGCCACGCTCGATCTCGGCGGTTGTGGAGCAACCAACGCGCAGCGTGTCGGCCGGAACCGAGGCCAGGTTCAGCAGGGGAATCTGTTCGGTGGCGGGCGCGATGGAAGCACCGGCCAGCATCACAAACGACAACGAGAGTGTCTTCACGATTGGCTTGATCATCACAGGCTCCTTGGTCGGGTCATGCCGGGTGAGACGGCAAGACGCGCGGGTTGGTTTGCGAGAAAACGTGAAAGGAACTGGTTCAATTGAACGCCGGTATACGACTGGCCGAAGCCGGACGACACCGTCCCACCGGCGGACACTGGCGTGGTCGGAACCGTCGGATGTCCAACGGTTTGGCCGGACCGGCTCGTGTTTTCCTTTTGTTGTCTCACATCCGAAGAGACGAAGGCGGCGGCGAAACAGTTCCCTCGAATGTGGGGCCCCGCCCGTGGCGCGGCGCGGCGCCCGTTGACGGCTAACCCGAGCCGTGCGAGCGACGTCTCTCCTTGTAACCATGCCCCTATCAAGCGCCCTTGCCGATCTTGCCCAGGACCTCAGGTTCGCACTCCGCTCCCTGCGACGCGATCGCGGCTTCACCCTGGTCGCCGTGCTCACGCTCGCCTTGGGCATCGGCGCCACCACGGCGCTCTTCGCCGTGCTCCACGCCGTCGTTCTGAATCCATTGCCCTTTCCGGAGTCTTCGAGACTGGTGGACATTGCCACCACTTTCCAGGGCGGGCCGGGCGCCGTCTCCGTGGGCAACTACTTCGTGATCAAGGAGCGGTCCCGGACTTTCGCGGGAATCGCGGCGCGCAGCTCCGCCACCTTCAATCTCACCGAGGGCGGAGAACCCGAACGGGTGCTGGGAGCCCACGTAACCGCGGCCTACTTTGACGTGCTCGGCCTCCCTCCGCTCCTCGGCCGTGTCTTCACCGAAGCGGAGGACCAGCAAGGCGTAGCCCGCGTGGCCGTCATCAGCCACGGGCTCTTCAGCCGTCGCTTCGGCGGGGATCGCACCGTCCTTGGGCGCACCATCCTGCTGAGCGGACGTCCTCACACCGTGATCGGGGTGATGCCGCGAGAGTTCGCGATTCCGGAGGAGGAGGTAGAGATCTGGACCCCCATCGCTTTTGGTCCGGAGCGGAGCTTCGACGCGCATTATCTCGGGGTCACGGCGCGTCTTGCGCCCGGGGTCACCTTCGAACAACTCACCGCAGACACCGCGGCGATCACGGCCGCGGTGCGCGAGGCCGCGCCGAGGGACAATGAGGGCCGGGCCGTGAGCGGCGCGATGATGCTCGATCGCATCGTCGGCGGTTACCAGGAGCGCCTCTACGTCCTCCTCGGCGCCGTTTCGCTGGTTTTCCTGATCGCCTGCGTCAACGTGGCCAGTCTGCTCATGGCGCGTGGAGCGGCGCGGCAGCGCGAACTCGCGGTGCGCGCGGCCCTGGGCGCCTCTCGATTGCGCATCGCGCGGCAGCTGATGACCGAAGCCCTGGTTCTGTGCGGCTTCGGGGGGATCGCCGGGCTGACCCTTGCCGCCGTCGCTCTTCCGGTGCTGGTGGCCGGAGGTCCGGCCGACGTTCCGCGCCTTGCCGAGGCACGCCTCGGAGGCGTCGCGATCGCGGCGGCCGCCCTGGTCGCGCTCGTGGCTACTCTCATCGCCGGGATCGCGCCCGCCCTGCGCGAATCGCGGACCGGGCTCGCGTCAAGCGCCGGGCAGGCCTCCCGCGGGTCGATCGGAGGCGTGGGCGACCGCCTGCGCCAGGCGTTCGTGGCCACCGAGGTCGCACTCGCGCTGATGCTTCTCATGGGCGCGGGACTCCTCATCCGAAGCGCTCAAAACCTCGATCGCGTGTCTCCGGGATTCGATCCGCAGCACCTCCTCACCGCGCGCATCGCGCTGCCCGCGCTCGCCTACCCCGGCGAGGACCACCCGGCAGCGGCGGTAGCGCAGATGGTGGCCGATCTTGAAGGCGCGCCGGGAGTCGAGCGGGCCGCCGCCTCCACTCGCCCGCCCCTCATCGGTGATGTGAATTACGGACTGCGCATCGAAGGACGCGCCACCTCGCCGCGCGAGCGCGTCAACGCCCGCATGCAGCTCGTCACTCCCCGCTACCTCGAGACCATGGGCATGCCCACACGCCTGGGGCGGGGCTTCAGCGCCGCCGACCGCCGAGACTCTCCGCGGGTCATCATCGTCAACGAGACGCTGGCGCGCCTGGCGTGGCCGAACCAGAGTCCCCTCGGGAAACGGATCGCGTGCTGCGAAGGCAGCGACGCCGAGCCCGCCTGGAAAGAGATCGTGGGCGTCGTGGCCGATACCCGGGCGCGCGGGATCGCCGCCGCGCCGATGGCCGAGTTCTACCTGCCGATGGATCAGGCCCCGCGCCGCGCCTTCGACGCCAATGGACGCTCGATCACTCTGGTCGTTCGTGGCGCGAGCGCGAATCCGGCCACGCTCACTCCGCTGATACGCGACGCGGTGCGCCGCGTGGATGCGTCCGTGCCGCTCTATGACGTGGCCACCATGGCCTCGCGAGTGGAGGCCTCCACCGCGGTGATGCGTTTCAACCGCCTCCTCCTGTCGTGCCTGGCCTTCGCGGGCCTCGCCCTCGCCGCCATCGGGATCTACGGGGTCATCGCCTACGTGGTCGGCCAGCGAACGCGGGAGATCAGCGTGCGCATGGCGATAGGCGCGATGCCGCGCGATGTGATCCTGATGGTGCTGCGGCAGGGACTGGGTGCGGTCGGGGTGGGAGTGGTGATGGGCGCCTTCGGGGTGTTCGCTCAGGCGCGAGCCATCAACTCCGTTCTTTTCGAGGTGTCTGGAGGCGATCCGTGGACGCTCCTGAGCGTGGCGAGCCTGATGATGCTCTTCGCGCTGGGCGCGAGCGTGTTACCCGCCTGGCGCGCCTCGAGGATCGCTCCAACGCGGGCTCTCGCCGAACCCTGAGGCCGGGGAGCGCGTCCGGTTACGGGAAAGCCGTTCCCAAACGCGAACGGTAATCCCCCAAAACCGGCGGGAATCACCCACTTGGGCGTGGCACGGGACTTGGTAGAGAAGGCCGGGATGCAGAACGATCTCAAAGGGGCCCTGATCGCGCTCCTGAAGGCGCCGGGATTCACGTTCGCCGCCACGCTGACCCTCGCGCTCGGCATCGGGGCCAACACCGCGATCTTCAGCGTGATCAACGACGTGCTCCTCCGCGAGCTGCCCTATCGCGAGCCGGACCGGCTGGTGATGTTGTGGGAGCACAACCTTCGCCGCGACAAACCCATGAACGTGATCTCGCCCGCGAACTTCCAGGACTGGCGCGAGCGGTCACGAAGCTTCGACGCCATGGGCGGCTTCTTCGACCGTTCCTTCACGCTCACGGGGTCGGGCGACCCCGAGAGCATCCGGGCGACCGCCGTGACCCCCAACATCTTCGCGATCCTGGGCGGGCAGGCCCACCTCGGTCGCGTTCTCACCACTGAGGACGAGCGACCCGACCGTCCGCTCGCCGTCGTCCTCAGTCACAAATTCTGGCAAGAGCGCTTCGGCGGCGATCCGGGGATCGTCGGTCGCACCCTCACTTTGAGCGGAACCCCCGCCGACATTGTGGGAGTGATGCCGAGCGACTTTGGTCTCTATGTGAAAGAAGCCTCCTTCAACGGCGCGCCCCCGCAGTTGTGGGTGCAGGCCCGATTCGACGCCGAGAGCCGGCAGCGTCGGGGACGTTTCATGGCCGGACTCGGCCGGCTCAAGGACGGCGTGGGCCTCGAGCAGGCGCGCGCGGAGATGAAGGCGATCGCGTCGGGCCTCGAAAAGCAGCACCCGGACTTCAACAAGGACTGGTCGGTGAACCTCGTGCCCTTGCGCGAACAGTTCTCAGGCGAAATCCGTCCCGTGCTGCTCGTGGTCTTCGGCGCGGTGTGCCTTACGTTGTTCATCGCCTGCGCCAACGTAGCCAATCTCCAGCTCGTCCGGGCGTCGGCTCGAGCCCGCGAATTCACGGTCCGGGCGGCTCTCGGCGCATCACGCCGTCATCTGGTCAGAGGGCTGCTCGCGGAGAGCCTCCTGCTGGGGGTCCTCGGCGGCGCGCTCGGTCTCTCGCTCGGACAGGCGGCGATGACAGGGCTTCACCGCCTGATGCCGCCCGACCTTCTGCCTGGAGATCCGCTGGGCCTCGATCCCCGCGTTCTCGGCTTCACCCTTGTGGTTTCCCTGGGCGCCGGACTGCTGTTCGGGCTGCTGCCGGCGCTGGCGGCCTCCAGGCCCCACCTCGCCGAGGCCTTGAAAGACGGCAGCCGCGGCGGCACATCCCCGCGCAGTCGATTCCTGCGCCAGGGCTTCGTCACCGCCCAGGTTGCGCTGGGTCTCGTCGTCATGATCAGTGCGGGACTGCTCCTCCGCAGTTTCGACCGGCTGATCTCCGCCGATATCGGATTCGATGGAAGAGGTCTCCTCACCGCGCGGATCAGCCTGCCCGCCGGGACATATGCCGAGCCTGCGAAAGTCCGGGCATTCTTTGACCAGCTGCTTCCGCGTGTGAAGTCGATTCCCGGAGTGACCGCAGTCTCCGGCAACGTGTTCGCGCCGTTTTCGGGCCCGGGTGCGGCCACCAGTTTCGGCGTGGTCGGGCGTGAGATCAGCAAGGGCGATCTACCGGTCACCGACGTTCGCATCGTGGCCCCGGACTACTTTTCCACCCTGGGGATTCCCCTGCTGCAGGGCCGCGATTTCCTCACCGAGGAGCACGCCCAGGCGAGGCATGTGGTGATCATCAACGAGTCCCTGGCGCGCCGCCACTTCCCAGGCAGGAATCCGATCGGCGAGAAGCTCGAGATCTACATGGCCGATCCGCTCATCCCGAGCGTCGTGGTGGGCGTGGTGGGAGACATCCGCCACCGCAGCCTCGACAGTGCCTCCCGGGAGATGGTCTATTGGCCCCACGTTGAACTGCCCATTCCCTCGCTGACCCTGCTGATCCGCAGCACGCAGAGCTCGCTCCAGATCACGCCATCCCTTCAAAGAGAGGTGTGGGCGCTCGACCGCAGCCTCCCCGTTTCCGAGCCCCGCACCATGGAACAGCTGATGAGCGGCACGGTGCAACGCGCTCGCTTCGCCGCCCTGCTCTTCGGTCTCTTCGCCGCCCTTGCCCTGGCGCTCTCCGCTTTGGGCCTCTACAGCGTGGTCTCCTACAAGGTGACGCTCGAGACCCGGGACATCGGGGTCCGCATGGCTCTGGGCGCCGACCACCTGCGGGTCCTGCGCGGCATTCTCATGGAAGGCGGCCGCCTCGCCTCTCTCGGAGCGGTGCTGGGTCTTGCCGGCGCGTTCGCCCTGACTCGATTGCTCGCGAGTCAGCTCTATGAAGTGAGCAGCACGGACCCGGCTACCTTCATCGCCGCCCCCGCGGTCCTCTTGTTCTTGACCACCCTCGCGTGCCTGCCCGCCGCCCTGCGCGCCGCCTTCATCGATCCCATCGTCGCCCTCAGGGACGAATAGGGCCAAAGGAGTTTTGTGAACGACATCCGCTATTCCCTCCGGTCGCTCGGCAAGTCAAAGGCGTTCACCGCCATCGCCCTGCTGACTCTGGCCCTGTGCATCGGCGCGAACAGCGCGATCTTCTCGGTGGTGCACGCGGTCCTGCTCAAGCCCTATCCATGGCCGGATTCCGAGCGGCTGGTCTTCGTCTACAACAGTTATCCCCTGATGGGCCTGCCCAACGCTGGCACCTCGATTCCCGACTATCTCGACCGGAAAACGGGCGTGGCCGGGTTCGAGGACGGGGCCATGTACACGAACCAGAGCTTCAACCTGGCGAGTGACGGCGAGCCCGAACGGATCGTGGGCCTGCGGGCGACCCCCTCGCTCTTCACCACTCTCGGGGCCCAGGCTCACCTGGGCAGGGTGTTCGGCGAAGCCGAGGCGGATCCCGCCCACGACAAGGTCGTGGTGTTGTCCCACGCTCTCTGGAAGAACCGTTTCGGCGCGGAGGCCTCGATCATCGGTCAAACCATCCGGCTGAACACGATCCCGTACACGGTCATCGGGGTCATGCCGGAGTCTTTCTACTTTCCCAGCCCCAGGCTTCAGATCTGGGTGCCCTTCGCCTTCACCGCCGCTCAGATGACCGACAACGAGCGCGGCAACGAATTCTCTTCCATGATCGCGCGCCTGAAGCCCGGCGCCACACTCGAAGGAGTCCAGCGGGATCTCGACACCATCCAGGCGCGGAACGCCGAGCGGCTGGCCGACTCGCGGGAGTTCTTCAAGACCAGCGGCTTCGGTGGGCGGGTCAATGGTTTTCTCGAGCAAAACGTGTCGAACATCCGGGGCATGTTGTGGCTCATCCAGGCCGGAGTGGCGGCCGCGCTGCTCATCGGCTGCGCGAACATCGCGAGCCTGCTTCTGGCGCGCGCGGTGGCTCGTGAACGCGAACTCGCGATCAGATCGGCGATGGGTGCGGGACGCGCGCGACTGTTGCGGCTGCTGCTGACGGAGAGCGTGTTGCTGTTCACCGGCGGGGGGATCCTGGGGATCGGTGTGGCCTGGTGGGGCGTCAGCGCGTTTGCGAGCCTGGGACTCTCGAATCTGCCCCGCGGGTTCAGCGTGCAGCTCGACCTGACCGTCGTCGGTTTCACTCTCGCCTGCGCCCTGCTCACCGGCCTCGCCTTTGGCGCGCTGCCCGCGTGGAACGCGGCTCGGGCGGAGGCCGCGAGCACGTTGAAGGAAGTGGGCGGTCGAGGAAGTTCGGGAGGCCGAAGGACGCAGGTCCTGCGCTCCGGCCTCGTGGTGGCGGAGATCGCGCTCGCGGTGATGTTGCTTTCGACCGCCGGCTTGCTGGTGCGCAGCTTCGAGGCCCTTCAGCGAGAGACCCCGGGGTTCACCCCGAACGGCGTCATTACCGTCCAGCTCTCGCTGCCCGCCGCGAAGTACGACGTGCCCGAAAAGCGCATCGCGTTCGCCGACGCCGCCCTGGGACGGATCCGCGCCCTTCCCGGCGTCCGCTCCGCGGGCCTGACCAATGCCCTGCCCTTCGCCGGCAACAACAACTCGGGGTCGTACTCGAGCCCCGACATCGTGCTGCCCCAAGGCGCGCCCGCGCCTCACGCCCAGCAGCGCACGGTGGACCCTGGGTACTTCAAAGCGATGGGTCTCACCTTGCTGCAGGGCCGGTTGCTCGAGGATACGGACACGCTCACGTCACAGCGGGTTGCCGTGGTCGACCGAGTGCTGGCCGACAAATACTGGAAGGGTCAGGATCCCCTTGGCAAACGGATCGTGAACGGCGAGCCGGAGAAGCCCTGGACCATTGTGGGCGTGATCGCCCCCATCAAGTTCCAGAGTCTCGAAGAGGAGGTGAAGAAGGAAACCATCTACTACCCGTTCGCCCAGCGTCCGGGGACCAATATGGTCATCGCGGTGAAGGCGGAGGGCGAGTCCCTGGCCCTCGCTCCCTCGGTTCGCGAGGCGGTGCGTTCGGCCGATCCTGACCAGCCCATCTTCGACATCAAGACCATGCAGCAGCGGATGGACGATGTCGCGCTCTCGCGTCGCGCCCCCATGATCCTGCTGTCTCTCTTCAGCGGCGTGGCCTTGCTCCTCGCCGTCTTGGGGGTGTACGGCGTGCTGGCCTTCGCGGTGGCCCAACGCACTTCCGAGTTCGGGGTGCGCATCGCCCTGGGCGCATCGGCGCGGAGCATCGCGGAACTGGTCCTCGGCCAGGGCGCGCGGCTCGTCGCCATTGGCGTCACCACCGGCCTTGCCGCTTACCTCGCCTTCTCTCAGATGGTGGGCCGATTGCTTTACGGTGTGGCCGCCACCGATCCGCTCTCGCTCACCGTGGCCCCGCTGGTCATCGCCCTCGCCGCCATCGCGGCCTGCATCGTGCCCGTTCGACGCGCCACCGGCATCAGTCCTCTGGAAGCGCTCCGGGTCGAGTAGGGGTCCGCGACGAGCTCACGCCACCGGCTGAAATTGCGGGTGGTCCCGAATGGCCTGCTCGAAGGCCTCCCGCTCCGCATCCGGCAGATCAGCCGGAACCTGAACGTGCGACTTGTGCCACCTCTTCAGGAAGGCCGCCCCGAGCAGATCATGCCGCCGGGCCGTTCCTCGCTGCAGAGAGGCCAGCGTGAGCGCGATCGTGCTCTCGGCCTTCACGTCCGTGGCGCGCCCCTTCGCGACATAAAAGCCCGCGCTGAGCATGGCCACTCGCGAGCCCGTTGACGCGGTGTAGGTGAAAAGCTCGACGTCGCGGTCCGAGCAGGCGGCATGGAGGCGGCGGAAGGCGCCCACGCTCCAGGCCGGGGCGTCGGTGCGGGTTGAGA
Organism: Vicinamibacteria bacterium; assembly: GCA_017990495.1. Lineage (GTDB taxonomy): Bacteria > Acidobacteriota > Vicinamibacteria > Fen-336 > JAGNNV01 > JAGNNV01. The sequence continues at coordinate 8,104 of JAGNNV010000048.1, read as the reverse complement.
ACATGTCGAAGAAGATCAGATCCGGAGGGTGAGGAGCCCTCTCCATCGACGCCCAGAAGTCGCCCTCCACCAGATGCCAGTGCAACCCCGGATACTTCTTTGAGTGCCACTCGCCCCGCTCCAGAAGCCCCCCCGGGCCGCCATGTCGCAGGTACGGAAAGTGCTTGATGTTCCGGCAGGCAAGCCGAAGGGAGTCGAGGTCGTTTTCGAAGCTGATCACGTGAAGATCGCGGACGACACCGCGGTCCGCTTCTTCCTGATAGCACTGAATCGCCGCAATGGCGTTGGCGGCCGCGCCCAGTCCCACATCCCAGATCACGAGAGGGGACACCCCTCGTGGATTCGCATCCCCGGACAAGCGGATCCGCTCGCGGAGTTGGGATTGCTCGACATACAGCGTCCGAGCCTCCTCGATGGGCGAAGTGTGGGCGTGCATGGTCTCGCCGGACGAGACTTGCCGAATCGCGCCGAAGCCTTCAGGCGCCATGTGGACCGTGTAATTTCCGAGCGTCGTCGGGGGGGCAGGCCGGACCTTCACCTTGGCCACACCGTTGTCGATGTCGTGTTCATCCAGGATGGTGCGTCTTTCCGCGTACAGCTCGAGGAACCGGCCGTCGAGAATGCTGGCGCGGATCTCGCGCATGAGCTGGTGATAGAAGTAGATGTTGTGTTGACCGAGCAAATGCCAGCCGAGCGGCTCGCTCGACTTGGTCAAATGATGCAGGTAGGCCCGCGAGTAGCGGGCGCAGGTCGGACAGGAGCACTTCGGGTCAAGTGCGATGTCCGCGAACTTGTGCACCCCGCGCCGAAGTTGCACGTAGCCGCGTGAAGTGAAGACGCCTCCCCGCTGCGCGAGTTGAGTGGGGATGATGCAGTCGAACATGTCGATCCCGCGGTGCACGGCCTCGAGCAGATCAAGGGGCGTGCCCACGCCCATCAGATAGCGGGGCTTGTCCCGCGGAAGCATGGCCGCGGTGTGTTCGCACATGTCGTGGCGTTCGTTCGTCGATTCGCCCACGGCGAGGCCGCCGATGGCGAGACCGTCGAACGGCATCTCGGCGAGGTGCTCCACGCTCTGTCGTCGCAGGTCCTCGAACAGCGCGCCCTGCACGATCCCGAACATCGACTGGGGTGAGTCGCCTCGCGCCTCCAGGCTGAGCGCGGCCCACCGATGAGTGAGGCCGAGCGCCGCTTCCACCGTGGCGCGATCCGCGGTCGATGGCACACACTGATCGAGGACCATCATGATGTCGCTGCCGATCGCCATCTGGGTCTCGATGCTCACCTTGGGCGACAGAAGGATCGACTTGCCGTCGATGTAGCTCTGGAAAACGGCGCCCTCCTCGGTGATGGCCCGGGAGTGCGGCAGGGAGAAGATCTGATAACCGCCCGAGTCCGTGAGGACGGAACGGTCCCAGGTCATGAACCGGTGAATGCCGCCCATCGCCTTGAACACCTCGACGCCCGGCCGCAGAAGAAGGTGATACGTGTTGGCGAGGAGGATCTGGGAACCGGAGGCGGCGAGAGTCTCCGGCAACTGGGCCTTCACCGTGGCCTGGGTGCCCACCGGCATGAAGAGGGGGGTGAGGACCTCGTTGTGGAGGGTCCGGAACGTGGCGGCGCGCGCGCGCGAGCCTGAGGCTTCGGCGTCGATCCGGAAGTTGAGTCGCGAGGAGGTCATCGGGCCGAGAGCATAGTTGCCGAGACTCCCCGGCCGCTCCCCCGGTTGGCAACCCCGCCGTACCCTGCCAGAATGCCGGACATTCGGGAGAGCCGTGCCCAGTTTCATACCGGACTTCATTCCCAACCTGACCCGCCTCGGTTTCATCGCCCTGCTGCTCGCGGTGGCCTTTGTCGTGGCCGCTCGTTTCCGGCACTTCTGGGGAACCACCCCGATCGCGGTCCTCGCCGGCCTGCTTCAGGTGCCGCAGACGATCCTCGCCATCAGCCTCTCCGTCGGCGTGCTCCCGGGGATTTCGGTGAGCCCCGGATCGGTGATCTTCTTCCCCGCGACCCTGTTCGCCATTCTTCTCGTGTATGTCCTCGAGGACGAAGCGGAAACACGACGACTCATCTACGGCATCCTCATCGCGAACCTCACCCTCGCGGTGTTGATCTTTATCGGCCAGCCGCTCTTCGATCTGCCGAGCGGGGCGAACTCGCTTGGACTCGACGCGGCCACGGCTTCACGGGTCTCGCGCGTCCTGATCGTGGGCGCGGGACTGCTGGCCGTGGACGCGTTCATCCTGATCCGCGCTTTCGAGTGGTTCGGCGAACGGGTCAGTCGCAATGTGCTCGCGCGGGCGCTCTTCGCGCTGATCCTGAGCGTCGGATTCGACGCCCTCGCCTTCGGCCCGATCGCCTTCGGCGGGCGTCCCTTTTTCGGAACGCTGGTCACGGTGGGATTTGTGGGCAAGGTCGCGGCGGCGAGCTTCTACTCCCTGGCCTTCGTCTTTCTCCTGCCCTGGTCTCGCATGTCGGCCGAACGCGACACCTCACCGAGGCTCCGGCGAAACACCGGCCCCGTGACCTACAAGGATCGCTTCCGGGACCTTCAGAAGGAGGCCGTCCGCGACTCCCTGACCGGAGTCTTCAACCGCGCCTACTTCGACCACGAGCTGCGGGTCCAGGCCGAACGCGCGATTGTGCGGGGCGATCGGCTGCTGCTGCTCCTCATCGATCTCGACGCTTTCAAGCAGATCAACGACACCCACGGTCATCCGGCCGGGGACCGCGTTCTGTCCCTCTTCGGAGAAGCCCTGCGCGCGGTGGCGCGACAAAACGACACGGTGTGCCGATATGGCGGCGAGGAGTTCGCCATCCTGATTGCGGGCGGCCCGACTCAGATCGCTCCCGGCCTGTTCGAGAGAACCACGGAGGAATTCGACCGGTTGTGGGCCGGGGCAACCCCGCCCTTCACTTTCAGCGCCCCTCGCTTCTCGGTGGGAGGCGCGACGATTCCCGATGACGCTCGAAGTGCCGACGCCCTGCTCGCCGCCGCCGATCAACGTCTCTACGCCTCCAAACGGGCGGGCGGCAATCGGCTGACCATCGCTTGATCGCACTGTCCGCGCACACGCCGGCGCGATCGTCGTAGATTCCCCCCATGCCCCAAGCTCCCTCCTTGCGCCCCTGGGTTCGCATCACCTTCCTCGGCTGGCTTCTGGGCATCGTTCTGGTCGTGGCCCTCGCCTTGACCGGCGAGATGGCTGGGGTGCACGGTTCGCAGATCGCCGTGGGTCTGGGCATGGGACTGGGCGTGGGTGTGGCACAAGAGCGCGCCCTGCGGCCACTGCTCGGCCCTTCCCAGTCGTGGCGCTGGGTCTCGACGTTTGGCCTCGCCCTTCCGTTCCTGCTGGTGGACATCGCGCGACTGTTGGGCTTCCAGCCTCCCTACTCCCTCTATGGCGCGGTGGCCGTAGCCGGAGTCAGCGCCGGAATCGGCCAGGCCGCGCTGCTGCGGGGCCGGCCCGTGAGCGCACCGCTGTGGGTCCTGGCAAGCGCGATCGGCTGGTCCGCCGCGGCCGCGCTCGTGGCGGCCGCCGATACCCTGACCCGCGAATCCACTCTGCGCGGACTGCCGGGGGCGCTCCTGTACCTCGGCATCGTGGGCGCGGGCGGTGTCGTCCTCGGCCTCGTCACGAGTCTGCCGTTGCGGCCGTTGGCGGAGGAGGTTGCTTCCGAGGGGCGTTGACGTCGCGGTCGCAGACGGAGAGGTCACGCTGGGCCCCCGGTTTCCGCACGTCAAACGGAGTGGCTACTCCGGGGGGTGACGAGAGGTCCAATCGGCTTGGCGGTGGCTCGGGTCCGGGGGGTTACGCCAGAGGTCCGAGGCGCGCCAATTGGATCATCGGCTCGCCTGCTTCGCGGGAAGCGGCGAGGTCGACATGGAATGAAGCCATCCAGTCGTTGATGGCTTCGAGGTCGACCAGCATCTGCTCCACATTCCAAGCCGCGCTGTCCTCGGTGGGCTTCACCTGGGTGTGGCGGAGGTTGCGCGCCTCGGGATCGAGTCGCAGACCCTTGTGTTCGACACGATGCGCCTCGCGGGCCGCGCGCAGTCGGGCGGCATCCCATGAAACGCCCTCTGCGTCGTGAGAAGCGAGAACGATGGCGAGCGCCGCTTCGTCGTCCCCCACCGACCAGGCACGAAGGAAGGCGAACACGCGCGCCGATACCCTGACCCGCGAATCCACTCTGCGCGGACTGCCGGGGGCGCTCCTGTACCTCGGCATCGTGGGCGCGGGCGGTGTCGTCCTCGGCCTCGTCACGAGTCTGCCGTTGCGGCCGTTGGCGGAGGAGGTTGCTTCCGAGGGGCGTTGACGTCGCGGTCGCAGACGGAGAGGTCACGCTGGGCCCCCGGTTTCCGCACGTCAAACGGAGTGGCTACTCCGGGGGGTGACGAGAGGTCCAATCGGCTTGGCGGTGGCTCGGGTCCGGGGGGTTACGCCAGAGGTCCGAGGCGCGCCAATTGGATCATCGGCTCGCCTGCTTCGCGGGAAGCGGCGAGGTCGACATGGAATGAAGCCATCCAGTCGTTGATGGCTTCGAGGTCGACCAGCATCTGCTCCACATTCCAAGCCGCGCTGTCCTCGGTGGGCTTCACCTGGGTGTGGCGGAGGTTGCGCGCCTCGGGATCGAGTCGCAGACCCTTGTGTTCGACACGATGCGCCTCGCGGGCCGCGCGCAGTCGGGCGGCATCCCATGAAACGCCCTCTGCGTCGTGAGAAGCGAGAACGATGGCGAGCGCCGCTTCGTCGTCCCCCACCGACCAGGCACGAAGGAAGGCGAACACGCGCGTCCTGATGGCCGCGGTGAACATCTTCGCGTCGCGGGTGACGTCCAGCGGTTCGTCGGCGCCGGGAGGGCGTAGATCCAGACCGCCTCCCGAGGTGACAGGCGCCAGGTAGTTCGGATCCTTCATCCGCTCCCATTCCTCGAGCAGGCTGGAGTCGACGTCGCGCAGCATGGTGCGGAGATAGATCTCCATCTCGCGCACCGCATCCGACTTCACCACGTCCGGGACAGTCTGGCTCATCACCTTGTAGACGCTGTTCAGGTGACGCAGGAGCAAACCTTCCGCCCGCTCGATCTCGTACTCCCGCACGTAATCCGAGAACGACCAGAAGCCTTCGAACATCTCCCGTGCGATCGACTTCGGCCGAATGGCCTCCTCCCCCACCCAGGGATGACGGTCGGCGAAGGCATTGAAGGTCATGTAGATGAACTCCTTCTGCGGCTTCGGGTACTCGAGCTTCTCGAGCTCGGCCATACGCTGCTCGTACTCCATTCCATCGGCCTTCATCTGGGCGATGGCCCGGCCCTTTACCTTGTCGAGCTGACGGCGGAGGATGAGTTCGGGATTCTCCAGAATCGACTCGACCAGGGTGACGAGGTCCAGCGCGTAGTCGAGCGAGTCCGGATCCAGCAGCGGGATGGTCTCGAGGAGATAGAGCGAGAGGGCCTGGTTCATCGAGAAGTCGTCCTGCAACTCGACGTTCACCCGCACCTTCGAACCCTCATCAGACCGGGGGCCGATCTCCACGATCCCGCGCTCGACCAGGGACCTGAAGAGCTGCCAACCGCGCTTGAAGTGGGCCTTCTTCGCGCGGTCGGTCTCGTGGGAGTCGCGGATCAGATGACGCATGGCAACGCACCCGTCGGTCTTCCGCGAGAGCACATTGAGCAACATGGCGTGGGTCACCTGGAAGCGCGAGGCCAGGCGCTCGGGCGGCGCGCCGATGAGACGCTCGAAGGTCTTCTTGTCCCAGTTGACGAAGTTGTGCTCGGGCGGTTTGCGCTTCACCGACTTCTTGCCGCCCTGGGCCGCCTTCTCCTCGAGCCGCAGGTTCTCGATGAAGTGCTCAGGGGCCTGGGCCACCACGAAGCCCACATCGTCGAAGCCCTTGCGTCCGGCGCGGCCGGCGATCTGATGGAAATCGCGGGCGGAGAGGATCCCGGTCTTGTGCCCGTCGTATTTGCACAGCTTCGTGAAGAGGACCGTGCGGATGGGCACGTTGATCCCCACTCCGAGGGTGTCGGTTCCGCAGATGACCTTCAGCAAACCGCGCTGCGCCAGCTGCTCGATGAGCACGCGGTACTTCGGAAGCAGGCCGGCGTGGTGCAGGCCAATCCCGGACTTCAGCCACTTCCGGATGTTCGGGCCGTAGGGGCTCGAGAACTTGAAGCCCTCGATCTCACGCGCCACCGCGTTCTTCTCCTCGCGGCTCGACAACGTGAGGCTGGTGAAGGCCTGCGCGCTGTCCGCGGCGTCGGCCTGGGTGAAGTGGACTACGTACACCGGGCCTTTGCCCTCGGTCACCAGATTCTCGAGGGTGATGGGCAGCGCGATCTCGGAGTACGTGAACTCCAAAGGCACCGGTCGATCCACCGACATCACCGTCGACGTCGGCAATCCGTTCAGCTCGGTCAGCGCCTCGGCGAAAAAGGTCATGTCCCCAAGCGTGGCGGACATCAGGAGGAAGCGGGTCCGGCGCAAGGTCAGCAGCGGGGCCTGCCAGGCCACACCGCGATCGCGATCGGCGTACCAGTGGAACTCGTCCATCACCACGTCATCGATCCGCGCATCCTCGCCTTCACGAAGCGCGATATTGGCCAGGACCTCCGCCGTGCAGCACAACACCGGCGCGTCGCGGTTGACCGTGGCGTCGCCCGTCGACAAACCGACATTCTCGGGCCCGAGTTCGCGGCACAACGCCATCCACTTCTCGTTCACCAGCGCCTTGATCGGACAGGTGTAGACCGACCGTCGCCCGCGGGTCAGCGCGTCGAAGTGCATGGCCGAAGCCACCAGCGACTTGCCCGAGCCGGTGGGCGTGTTGAGGATGACGTTCTTGCCCTCGAACAGGTCGAGGATGGCCTCTTCCTGAGCGGGGTAGAGAGTCAGGCCCTTGGAGGCGACGTAGTCCAGGAACCTCCCGAGAAGTTGGTCGCTGGACGCGGCCGGATCGGGCAGGGAGTTGAAGAGAGTGGCGGCCATCAAGGCCTCAAAGCAGCCGGCGCAGATGGAAGGCCTGGACCAGATTCACCCAGATCGTCCGCAGGTTGCGGACCTTCGAACGCCCCACCTCGCGCCGACGCAGCGTGGTCCGCGCGTTGGTGAACCGATAGGGGCCGCGCGAAATGCGCAGGATCAGCTCCATCAGGACGGCCCACCCTCGCCCGCCCGCGGAGCGCAGGGGGACTTCGTCGAGGATCTTCCGCCGGAACATCACGATCCCCTGGAACCTCGGGAAGCGGCCAAAGAGGAGCTGATAGAAGATCCGCTCCAGGCGGTTGAGGATCGCCCCCACCGGACCCACCGGATTGTCGAGTGTGCCGAAGACCGCGTCATGACCCTCGATCTTCTCGAGAAACTGACCAATGATGCTGGCGGGAAACTGCCCGTCCGCGGGGAAGAAGGTCACCAGATCCTGACGCGCCTCGCTGAGCCCGGTGCGATAGACCGAGCCCAGTCCGAGGTTCTCGGGATGCCGCACCACCCGCAGACCGGGAACCGTCCGGGCGAGTTCAGCTGCTACCTCGGGAGTGTTGTCCCGACTCCCGTCGTCGATGACGACGATCTCGAAGGGGCGATCCGTCGCGACAAGCGCCTCGTGGATCTCTGCCACCACCGCGCGAAGCGTTTCCGCTTCGTTGTAGGTCATGACGACGACGGTGATCCCGTCCCGGGTGATGGTCAAAGCCGTTGCCGCACGACGCGCGCGGGGACGCCGGCCGCGATGGCGAAGGGAGGAATGTCCTGACTCACCACCGCCCCCGCGCCGATCTGAGCGCCCTGGCCGATGGTGACGCCGGGGAGAATCACCGCGGAGACACCGATGTCGGCTCCATCCTCGATGGTCACCGGCCGGAACTCGAGAGGGCAGTCGAGGATGATGGGCGCGTGGGACTGGAGCGAGTGGCTGGAGGTGAGGATCCGGACGCCGGGCCCGATTCCCACCCGCCGTCCAATGGTCAGGCCGCCCGCCGAGTGGAAGAAGCACTGCTGACCGATCCATGATCCCGCGCCGATGACCATACGGTTCTTGTGGTAGCCCTTGAGGATGGTCTGATGACCCACGTAAACGTCGTCGTCGATCTC
>JAGNNV010000269.1 GCA_017990495.1 Vicinamibacteria bacterium | reverse complement strand
CCGAAGGCATCGCGGCGCTCTCCCGATATCTCGCCCCGATTCCCGGCCGCAAGCACCTCGTGTTCTATTCAGGCGGCTATCCCATGCAGCCCCAGTCGCTTGCGGCATCCATCATCGAGTCGATCTGCTACGACGGCGCCGCGCAGGGCAGCGGGCGGGAGACCCCACGTCCGGGCATTGATCCAAGGTCGAATCCCCGAGCCGCCGCGCTGCAGGGCGGGCCGAATGCGGCGCACGGCTCGCTTCGCGCCGGGGCGCCCGTGGACTCAACCGGAATGCTGCGAGCCCTGCTCGACGAGGCGAACCGATCGCAGGTCTCGGTGTACACCGTGGACGCGCGCGGCCTGACGACCGATGCGATCCCGGCCAGCCAGCGAGTCTCCATCCGTCAAACCCGGCTCGGGAACGCCCAGAACATCCAGCAGCGCGCGGTGCGAGAGCCTCAGGAGATCCTCTTTTCAATCGCCGAGGGCACCGGGGGCACGGCATCGCTTAACACCAACGACATGTCTCGGGGCATGCAGGCCGCGGTCCGAGACGCGCAGGCCTACTACCTCCTGAGCTACGCCCCCCCCGGTGGCCGCAAGGAGGGCCGCTTCTACCCAATCGAAGTCAAGGTCACTCGCCCCGGGCTCAAGGTTCGCTATCGTCGCGGCTACGAATGGCTCTCTGATCAGAAGCGACTGGAACGCGCTCTCGCCGCCGCCCTGCGTTTCCCCGAGCTCTACGCACAGGAGGGACTGGCGATCGACCCGTGGATCGAGGCCGGCAAACTGAACGTCGCGGTCATGCTGCCCACACGAATCCTCGAGTTCCGCACCGAAGGCGGTCAGTACCTGAACGACATCTCGGTTCAGGCCGTGCTGCGCGACGGAGACGGGAAGATGGTCGACAACCGATACCTCTTCTCGAAGTCCATCGAAATGAAACTCCCCGAAAACCGATACGCCGACCTGCGGGCGCGGGATAGCGTCGAGGTCGCGAACGACGCGCCGGTCCCGAAGAAGGGCCGCTATCACCTCACGGTGGTGGCTCGCCACAGCGGAGGACGTCTCGCCTCAGCGAGCGCCGACGTCGAAGTGCCGTAACCGAACGGAGATGGAAACATGAGGATGCGAACGCCGTCGATCTTCCTCGTTGCCGCGAGCGTCGTGTTCACCGCGGCCTCACCGGCCCGGTCGCAGAAGCCGCTCCAGTTCGGAGCGACCGCCCAAGTGGTCCTCATCGACCTTGTGGCCATCGACGGCGAGGGCCGGGCCGTGAGCGATCTCCGCGCGAACGAGGTGGAGGTCTACGAGGGAGGGAAAAAACAGCGCCTCGACACGCTGACGTTCGTCGGCCGGGCCACGCCTGCGCCCGCACCGGCGGCGAATCCCGGCATCACGACTCCGCCCCCGGCTCAGGGGGCATCGTCGGCTCCAGGCGGCCTTCAGCAGGCGGAGACGCCGCCGCTCAGACTGGTTGTTGTGGTGGACATGGCGAGCCTCGCCTCGGAGCTGCTCGTCCCGGTCCGCGCCGCCGTCCTGTCGATGGTGCGAGAGACGCTCGAGCCCGGCACGGAGTTGATGCTCGTCTCGATCGACCGGGGTCTCCATATCCGCGTGCCTTTCACGTCCGACACGGGCCGATTCATCTCAGCGGTCGAGGCCCTCCGGCCCACCGCTCCCGGCATCGAAGTCGCCATGGACGATCTGGTAGAACAGATCGAGCGGATGTGCGACGGCATGACGACAAACGCCGACAAGAACGCCATCGGCGTCGCTCGAGCGTTCGTCGAGGACACGCGTCAGGGGCTGCTGAACACGACGGAGGGGATCGCAGCGCTCTCCCGCTACCTCGCACCCCTCACGGGCCGCAAGCACATGGTCTTCTATTCGGCCGGCTACGCCATGGAACCGCAATCGATCGCGGCGTCTGTCGTCGAGTCCATGTGTTACTCGGGCTCGGCTGAGGGCTCGGGTCGGCAGTCGTCGCGGCTCCCTACGGCGTATCGGGAAGTGGACATGCAGACGGGGGCCAACGCCGCTCACGCCGCGTTGCGCGTGGGCGCTCCGGTGGACGCTGCCGGAATGCTTCGCGCCGCCCTCGACGAGGCCAATCGTTCGCAGGTTTCGGTGTACACAGTGGACGCCCGCGGCCTGGTCGGAGATTCGGTTTCGGCCAGCCAGCGCCTCTCGCAGCGGACGGTCCGGCTGGGAAACGCCCAGCATGTTCAACAGCGAACGGTTCGCGCGCCCCAGGAAATTCTCTATTCCATCGCGGATGGAACCGGAGGCACGGCGTCGATCAATACGAACGACATGGCTCGGGGCATGCAGGCCGCGGTCCGAGACGCGAGTGCGTACTACCTTCTGAGCTACGTCCCCTCGGGCGATCGCAAGGAGGGCCGCTTCTATCCGATCGAAGTGAAGGTCACCCGGCCCGGCCTCAATCTCCGCTATCGACGCGGCTACGAGTGGCTCTCCGACCAGAAGCGCGGCGAACGCGCGGTCGCGGCCGCTTTGCGGTTTCCCGAACTGTACGCACAGGAGGGGCTGGCGATCGACCCGTGGATCGAAGGGGGCAAACTCAACGTCGCGGTGATGCTGCCGACCAGGATCCTCGAGTTCCGCAATGAAGGCGGCCAATACCTGAACGACATCTCGGTTCAGGCCGTGCTGCGCGACGGAGACGGGAAGATGGTCGACAACCGCTACCTGTTCTCGAAGTCCATCGGAATGAAACTCCCCGAGAGCCGCTACGCGGAGTTGCGTGCGCGTGACAACGTCGAAGTCGCCAACGCCGCGCCGGCCCCGAAGACGGGCCGCTATCACCTCACCGTCGTGGTTCGTCATAGCGGCGGTAGGCTGGCTTCGGCCGGCGCCGACCTGGAGATACCCTGAATGCCTTCACCAGCCGTCGCCAGCCTTCTCACCGCGATTGCCGCCCTCGGCACCTTGGCCCAGTCCGGCGCCGCCATGACGCCACCGCAAAGCGACAAGAAGGCGCAGGCCCCGGTGTTCGGTGCCGGCGCCGACCTGGTTCTGATCGACCTCATCGCCACGGGTCGCGACGGACGTCTCGTGACCGACCTGCGCGCAGAGGAGATCCAGGTCGTTGAGCAGAGCAAACCTCAACGACTGGAGTTCCTCCGCCTTGTGGAGCCTCGCGAACCTGTCCCCCGCCCGCTCAATCTCGAATCCGGGCCGACGCCAGTGCCTGACGCGATGGGCGACGCCCGGACCCCGGGGACACCGAAGGCGGCGCCTGCATCTCTGATTGTGGTGGTGGATGTGTACACCACCCCGATCGAGTCGCTCCATCAGGCCCTTCAGGCGATCGTCTCCATGTCGCGGGAACAGATCGAACCGGGAACCCGGCTGATGCTCGTGGCCCTCGATCGCGGGATCCAGATCCGACAGCCTTTCACCGAGGACGCCGGCACCTTCACGGCGGCGGTCGAGTCGTTGAGGCCGTCACCGGGCAACAGCGAGGCGAGTATCGCCGGGTTCGTGGAGGAGGTGTCCCGCAGCTGCGACGGCACGGCAAACGGCAGCGGCGCCGCTCTCGTACAGGCCAAGGTCTACCTGGAGCACGCAGGTCGCGCGACCACGTTGGCCCTTGAGGGGCTCGCGGCGCTCAGCCGCCACCTGGCCGCGGTGCCCGGGCGAAAGCACCTGGTCTTCTTCTCGGCCGGCTATGCCATGCGACCCTCGGCCATGGCCGCCGAAATCGTCGACAGCGCCTGCGGCTCGGGGCCTACGGGTGGGAGCGGCCGCATGTCCGCCACCTACACATCGCTGGGCGGCAATGATGCCGACTCGACTCGCCTGCTCCGAGCGGTTTTGGACGAGGCCAATCGCGCCCAAGTCTCGTTCTACACCGTGGACGCGCGCGGCCTGGGCGGGCCGGGTTCGGACGGCATTCCCTCGGCCGCCGTCGGTATCACCACCCGCTTTGTGAATGAGGGGTTCCTCCAGCGTGTGCAAAGAGCCTCCCAGAATGACCCTCAGGAAATCCTGCTCGCGCTGGCCGAAGAAACGGGCGGCGTCGCCTCGATGAACAGCAACGACCTTGGCCGCGCCATGAAGGCGGCAACCGTCGACGCGCGCGGCTACTACATGCTGGCCTACGCGCCTCCGGCCGATCGCAAACCCGGACGCTTTTACGAGATCGAACTGAAGACCACGCGGCCTGGCCTGGCCCTGCGCTACCGGAAGGGCTACGAGTGGCTGAGCGACGCGGATCGAACGGAGCGAGCGGTGGCTCACGCCATTCTGTTCCCCGAACTCCACGCTGCCGACGGCATCGCCGTCGCAACTCGGCTCGAAGCCGGCTCTTTGAAGATCCTGACCACCCTGCCAACCCGCTCGTTGACGTTTCACGAGGAAGGCGGCGAGTTCCGGAATGACATCGAACTGCAGGGGGTGCTTCGCGACGCGAAGGGCAAGACCGTCGGCAAGCGCTACTTCTTCTCAAACAAGGTGGAGATGAAGCTCACGAACGACCGCCACCAGGAACTGCTCGCGACCGGGAACGTCGAGATCCTCAGCACGACGGAGGCCCCGAAAAAGGGGCGTTACCACCTCACCGTCGTGGCTCGTCATAGCGGCGGCAGGCTGGCTTCGGCCGGCGCCGACATGGAGATACCCTGAATGCCTTCACCAACCCTCGCTACCCTTCTCACCGTGATTGTCGCCCTCGGCGCTTCAGGCCGGTCCGGCGTTGCGATGACGCCACCGCAGGCCGAGAGGAAATCGCAGGCACCAGTCTTCGGCGCGGGCACCGAACTCGTGCTGATCGACCTCATCGCCACCGATCGCAACGGACAACTGGTGCGTGACCTCCGCCCCGATGAAATCCAGGTTTTCGAGAAGGGGAAGGCGCAACGCCTGGAGTTCCTGCGCCTTGTCTCGCCACCGGGTGCCCCCGGGACTCCCCGGACCGAGTCTCCGGAGGTGGCGGTGTCCGCGCCCGTGATCGCGACTCGACCGGAGGCGCTGGGCGCGGCCGCCCCCGCTTCGGCGCCGTCTCTCGTCGTTGTCGTGGATGTGTACACAACGCCGATCGAATCGCTCAATCTGGCCATCGAGGCGATC
>JAGNNV010000267.1 GCA_017990495.1 Vicinamibacteria bacterium | reverse complement strand
GGGCCTAGTGTCCCACGGCTCCTTCGGGCCGATCGTGTCGATCAGCGGCTTCAAAGAACCCCGGTTGAAAAGATTGGACTTAGGCGGAAGCCGCTTAGGAGCGCGAGCAGTCCGTTGGTAACCGCGATACGCCGGAGCCAGCGATACAGCGCTTGCGTGATGCCCACCGCCCCGATGCCGCGCTTGTGGGGTGCTGGCGATCGTGATAGTCGCCACGCATCGTCAAGGGCACCGCCCCTCCGACACACCTTTGGTCCGACTCAGGGCGCCGCAAGGGGCGCCCCTACATTGTGCGCGCCCCTACAGTGCGCCGCCACTGGCGGGCCTGCGGTAACCTTCCGCGCGTGTTGAGTGATCCTGGGTTCAAGTTCTGTCCGAAGTGTGGATCGCCGCTCCACAAGCGTCGTCTGAAGGAGTTCGAGCCGGAGCGTCTTCTCTGCCCGGGCTGCGGGTATGTGATGTATCTGAACCCGAAGGTCGCGGCGGGGGCGGTGGTCGAGCACCACGGCGGCATCGTGCTGCTGCGGCGCGAGATCGATCCGCGAGCAGGGTTCTGGGTGCATCCCGGGGGCTTCGTCGATCGCGGGGAGACGCTCGAGCAGGCCGCGCGGCGTGAGACGCGTGAGGAAGTGGGGCTCGAGGTCGAGATCGGCCGGTTGCTCGGCGCGTTCTCATTCGCCGACAGCGAGGTGGTGGTGGTCACCTTCGCGGCGCACGTGATCTCCGGTGAGCCGATGGTGGGCGACGAGAGTCTCGAGGTGCGCACCTTCGCGCCACACGAGATTCCGTGGGACGAACTCGCGTTTCCCAGCACCCGTCTCGCTCTTGACGAATACCTCCGCACCGCGGGCGTGTTGATTCGGGAAGCACCGTCCGCGAAAACGCGCCCGGGCTCGCTGACCGCGAGCATGCCGAGTCCGCACGCACCGTCCGCGAACACGCCGCCCGCCAACGAGCCCACCACGAACGCGCCTCGCGATAGCGGATCGGATCTCCGCGCCGCGGTCGCGGTTTCGCTGGCCCTGGCCACGTCCGCCGCGGCCGGTCCTGAGGGCGTGGACGCGAAGCAGATCCAAGCGCTATTCGAGGCGCGTGCAGTGGCCCACGCGGCCCGCGACGTCCGGGCCGCCTCCCTCGTGTATCCGTCGCTCATCGGCCACCTGCGCGCGGCGCGGCGTCATCGTGAAGCACTGGTGATCGCCGAGGAGGGTCTGGCCCTCACTCACGACCCGCTGATCGCGCGCCTCGGCGACGAAGTAGCCCACGAACTCGCGGCTCTCGAAGAAGAACGCTGCTGAGACCGCGCGCGTAAGCACCCGGACACGGGGGCTCAGAGCGGCGGCATGTCCTGGCTGGGATACCGAATCGGCTCGCCCAGCTTGCGGCAAAGTTCGTTGATCTCGCGCTTCAGTTCCTGATTGCGCGCCTCGCGTCCCAGCATGGTGGCTTGCCACCGGCGCAGTTCGTCGAGTTGGGACGCCATCTTCTCCTGGGTCTGAACCTCGGCCGTGATGTCGCGACAGGTGCCCACCGCGCGCACGGGCGCGCCGCGCGCGTCGAGGAAGACCTGCCAGCGCTCCTCGACGTGTTTGACTCCGCCGCCTTCCATCACGATGCGGTGTTCGATGGAACACGGCGATGTGCTCTCTGCGGAGGCCTTGAACGCTGCCTCGAGCCTCTCGCGGTCCGCCGGATGAACGCGACGCATGAACTCGTGGTGGGTGGCAGTGAAGGTTGCAGGTTAGGTCTCGAAGATGCGGTGAGTCTGATCGGACCAGGTCACCTCGTGACTCGGGAAGTCGGTTTGCCAGCTGCCGACCCGCGCCACCGCCTGGGCCTCGACCAATCGGACACGCTCTTCATCGAGTGCCGCGATCAGACGCCGGCGTTCAGAGATGTCTCGGATCACTCCCAGAATGCCGATCAGCTTGCCGTCGGTGCCCACGATCGGGGACGTCGTTACTTCGGTCCACACTGTGGAGCCGTCCTTGCACAGGTGTTCGACCTCGGACCGCGATTCCGGGAAGGGGCGTTCCGCGGCCAGTTCCGCGAGCGCGCTTCGGAAGAGAACGGCGCCACGGGCGGCGCAGTCCGGGGCAAGGGTTTGCTCGACGGTCTGGGCAATGGCCTCGGCCGGGGTGTAGCCCCTGAGTTTTTCGACCGAGGGGCTGATGTAAGTGAGCTTGCCCTCGAGGTTCATGATCCAGATGACGTCGCTGGCGTTGTCGGCCAGCAGCCGGTGCCGCTCTTCGCTGTCCCGCAGGGCTTCCATCACCTGTTTCTGAGCGGTGGTTTCCACCACCACCCCGCGCATGCGCGAGGCCTTTCCCTCGGAGTCATAGGTGAACTCCCCGCGAGCCTGAATCCAGTGAAGGCTGCCATCGGGCCACAACAGCCGGAACTCCATTTGGTACATCTCGCGCGTGGCGATGCAGGCGTCGATGCGCGCCTTGACGAGGGGCAGGTCCTCCGGGTGCACGCGTTCGGAGAAGGCCTCGAAGCTTCCCGGGAACTCGCCGCGGTCGAAGCCCCACATCTGCTCGTGCCAGCGCGACCACTTGAGTTGATTTCGTGGGATGTCCCAGTCGAATGTGCCCATCTGCGCCGCTTCCAGGGCGAGGCGGAGGTTCTGTTCGCTTTCGCGCAGCGCGAGTTCGGCCTGCTCCTGCTCCTCGACCCGGCGCAGCAGGGCCTGGCCGGAACGCTGGGTGAGAGCGAGGCTCTCCTCGGCCCGGCGTTCGGCCAGCTTGCGCTCCGTCACCTCCGCTGCGAGTTGGGCGGAACGCTCACGCAGCTCGGCGATCTGCTCCTCGAGCTTGTAGACGAGGCGCTCGCTGTACTCCCTCATCAACTCGGCCTCGTGGGCCGGGCCGATGGGTTCGAAGGCCCGCGGGCCGGCGGACACGATCTCCTGCAGGGCCTGGACGATCACTCGCACGGGCTGGGGCTTGCGCAGGAAACGATCGGCGCCCATGTCCAGAGCAACCTTTTCGTCCTCGCCGGAGTCGTAGGTGCTGGTGTAGAAGATGAAGGGCAGGTGATGCCATTCGGGGCTACGTCGCACCTCGTGGCACAGCCGGTAGCCGTCCATGTTCGGCATGAGGATGTCGGAGATGATGGCGTCCACGCGATGCTCGCGCAGGAGCGCCAGGGCCTGTAGCCCGTCCGATGCCTCGAGGGTTTCGAGGCCCTCCGCGTTCATCATCACCCGAAGGAGCTTCAGGTTGACCGCGTTGTCCTCGGCGATGAGGATCCTCATGACGGATGGATCCGCGGCGACGGGGCGTGGCCGCTCAGAAAGGCCGTCACCTGGCCGGGGAGGGCCCGGGTGTCGATGGGCTTGGCGATGTAGCCGTCGCATCCGGCCTCGAGCGCCTTCATCTCATCGCCCACCATGGCGAAGGCGGTGACGGCCACTACGGGCACCGCCGCGGTGCGGGGATCGGCCTTGAGCCTTCGGGTGAGGGTGAGCCCGTCCATCCCAGGCAAGGCGATGTCGAGGAGGATCAAATCGGGAAGGGTGGTGGAGAGAAGTTCGAGCGCAGTCTCGGCGTCCACTGCTTTCAAAATCCGGTGCCCTTCGAAGGCGAGCACGTCTGAAACGAGCTTCAGGTTCGTGGGATGGTCGTCGACGACCAGGATGCTGTGGGTCACAGGTCGGCCGCCGCCCCTGCGTCCACCGGCAGCACCACGGTGAAGGTGCTGCCCTTCGCCGGCTCACTCGCCACGGTGATATTCCCGCCTTGCCGCTCGACGATCTTGCGGGTGAGGGCGAGACCCAGGCCCGTGCCTTCAAACCTGCGGGCCGCTCCGGTTTCGAGCTGGTCGAACTCGGTGAACAGGCGCTTCATGTCCTCGCTGCGGATACCGATGCCGCTGTCGCGCACCGAGAGACGGAAGTGGCCGGCCCTCTCGGCCTCGGTGATCAGTTCGACCCGCCCTCCGCGCGGGGTGAACTTCACCGCGTTCGAAAGCAGATTGACGAGCACCTGACGGAACCGCTGGGGATCGAGGGTGAGCCTCGATGGCTCCGGGGCGATCAACAGCTCGATGGTGAGCTTCTTCTCGTCGGCCATCGGCCGCATCATGGCGCAGACGCCTTCGACCTCCTCGCGCAGAGCGAAGGGGACGGGATGGAACTCCATTTTGCCGGCCTGCACCTTGACGAGGTCGAGCAGATCGTTGATCAGGTGCAGGAGATGGCGGCCGCTGGTCAGAATGTCGCCGAGGTACTCCTGCTGTTTCGGGTTCACGGGCCCGGGTTTTCCGTCCACCAGAAACTCGGCGAATCCGATGATGCCGTTGAGCGGGGTCCGGAGTTCGTGGGACATGTTGGCGAGGAAGCGGTTCTTCGCCTCGGCCGCGGCCTCCAGCTCGAGGTTCTTCTCCTGAAGGGCGCGTTCGATTCGTTTGCGGTCGGTGATGTCGCGGATCGCGCTGGTCACCAGCAGGCCGAGTTCGGTGCGCCAGGGGCTGAGCGAGATCTCAACCGGGAACTCGGTGCCGTCCTTGCGCAGGCCATAAAGCTCGACGCCTGCACCCATGGGACGGACGTGGGGGTCGGCGAAGTACGCGCCGCGGTGGGTTGGGTGTTGCTTGCGATAACGGGCGGGGATCAGCACCTCGATGGGCTGGCCCAGAAGTTCCTCACGGCCGTGGCCGAACAGGCGCTCGGTCTGAGTGTTCACCAGCACGATAAGCCCGGCCTGATCGACGATCACCATGGCGTCGGGCGCGGTTTCGAGCAGACCGCGCATCTGCTCGGCGGAATACTGAAGTCCCGGGACGATTAGCGCACCCGTCCCCACGATGTCCGGCGAACCGACTGGTCCTGCAGCGCTCATCTTCAGCCTCCCCCGTCCTGGTAGGCGTGTGTCCAACCCCTGGACACCTGGTCCGTATCGACGACCAGTGTAAACCCGACTCGGCGGTCAGGCGATAGCGGGCGTCGGCCGGGCGGCGGTGTCCTGGCTCGGGTAGGGAGCGGGGTGCCCCAGGCGGCGGCTCAGTTCGTTGACCTCGCGCTTCAGTTCCTGTACGCGACCCTCGCGGCCCAGCATGGCGGCCTGCCAGCGCAGAAGCTCGGCG
>JAGNNV010000268.1 GCA_017990495.1 Vicinamibacteria bacterium | reverse complement strand
GGAAACTTATCAGAGGCCTCACATTTTGAGCCGGTCAAAGGCTCTGCTACCGTGCCCCGTTCTTTCACCCTGCCCGGAGACAATGCATGACCTCGCTTGAAACCACGCTCCAACAAATCAGCGACTGGGTCTGGGGTCCTCCCCTGCTCATCCTGCTTTTTGGCACGCATCTCTTCCTCACTTTCAAGCTCCGGTTCATCCAGCGCTACCTGCCCAAGGCGATAAAACTCTCGTTCTCGAGGGAGAAGGAGGGAGCGGGTGACGTCAGTCAGTTCGGCGCCCTGACCACTGCACTTGCCGCCACCATCGGCACCGGAAACATCGTGGGTGTCGCCACCGCGGTTTCGGTGGGCGGGCCGGGCGCGGTGTTGTGGATGTGGCTCACCGGCGTCTTCGGCATCGCCACCAAATACGCCGAGGCGGTGCTGGCGGTGAAGTACCGCGTGGTCACCAAGGACGGCATGATGGCAGGCGGCCCGATGTACGCGCTCGAACGCGGTATGAACGCCAAGTGGCTGGGCATGATCTTCGCGGCGCTCACCGCCGTCGCCGCGTTCGGCATCGGCAACATGACCCAGGCGAACTCCATCTCCTCCCTGGCCAAGGAAAGCCTGGGCCTCGATCCCTGGATCACCGGCCTCATCATGACCGTCCTCACGGCCATCGTCATCCTGGGAGGGATCAAGTCGATCGCCTCGGTGTGCGAGAAGCTCGTACCCTTCATGGCCGCGTTCTACTTCCTCGGCTGCCTGATCCTCCTCATCATGCACGCGAGCACGATCCCCGAGACCATCGTCACCATCGTGACCTCGGCCTTTGCCGGCCACGCCGCCGTGGGCGGCTTCATCGGCGCCGGCATCTCACAGGCCATCCGCTACGGCATCGCCCGCGGGCTCTTCTCCAACGAATCGGGCCTCGGCAGCGCGCCCATCGTGGCCGCCGCGGCGCAGACGAGAAACCCCGTGCGCCAGGCCCTCGTCTCCTCGACCGGCACCTTCTGGGACACCGTGGTGGTGTGCGCCATGACCGGACTCGTCATCGTGAACTCCGGCGAATGGAAGAACGGCCTCGGGGGCGCGGCCCTCACCCACAAGGCCTTCGAAGACATCCCTGTGTTGGGTGGATTGGTGCTCACCGTGGGTCTCCTGACCTTCGTGTTCTCCACCATCCTGGGCTGGTCCTATTACGGCGAGAAGGCCGCCGAATATCTCTTCGGCACCCAGGTGATCAGGCCCTACCGCGTGATGTGGGTGATCGCGGTGATGGTGGGTTCGGTGCAGCCCATCGCGGTGGTGTGGACGTTCTCGGACATTGCGAACGGGCTCATGGCGGTGCCCAACCTCATCGCCCTGCTCGGTCTCTCAGGTGTGGTGGTCAAGGAAACCCAGGAGTACCTCTGGTCGGGCAACATCGATAAAGCGGGTTCTTAGATTTCCAGCGAAGACCCTTGACGGGTTGATCTCACTGTATTAGTGTACCGATACAGTGAGTCAACAATGACACCTCCCCGAACCGACCCCTGGACGCAAAGGATCCCGGTCCACCCCACGGATCCCCGGCCCATCTGGAGCCAGATCGAAGAGGCGCTGCGGCGCCTCCTCGCTTCCGGCGCCCTTGCCCCCGGCGACAGCGTGCCCTCGGTGCGCGAGCTGGCCACCGACTTGCGGGTCAACCCGGCCACGGTCTCGAAGGCCTATCAGCGTCTCGTGGGCGCTGGTTTCCTGGAGGTCCGCCGGGGCGACGGCACTTATGTGTCGGCCGCCCCCCCCGCGGTGCGCAAATCGGAACAGACACGAGTGATCCGTCAGGCGGCCATGAACTTCGCCTCGGTGGTGATCACCCATGGAGCGGAACTCGACACGGCGCGCGCAGCGCTCGAGCAGGCCTTCGAAGAATTGAATGACAGTGGCGAGGAAGGAGACCGGCGATGACGGACGAACCCCTGGTGCGCGTGGATCGCGTGTCCGTGCGATACGGCAAGAATCTGGTACTCGACGAGGTGTCCTTCGACGTGGCTCGCGGCACCGTCTACGCTCTGCTCGGGCGAAACGGCGCGGGCAAGTCGTCGCTGCTGCGTTGCCTGCTCGGCCTGCAAAAGCCGACGTCGGGCCGAGTGCTTGCCTTCGGCGGGGACATCTGGACGGACCGGGCGCGGCTTCTGGCCCGCGCCGCCTACGTGCCTGAAACGTCGGATGCGCCGGGTCAGATCCGGGTGCGGGACGCCGTGGCTTTCCACGCCGCGATGTATCCCACCTGGGATGCGGCCGCGGTGCAGGCCCGCCTCACACGGGTCGGCGTGCCCGAGCACTCATTGGTCGCGTCGCTCTCGAAGGGACAACGCGCGCTCTTCACCCTGGCCCTCGCTCTCGGCAGCAAGCCGGAGTTGCTCGTCCTCGACGACCCGACTCTCGGGCTCGACGTCGTGGCTCGGAACGACTTCTTCTCCGACTTCATCGGTGAACTCGCGGATCGCGGCACCACGGTCATCCTCACCACCCACGACCTGTCGGGGGTCGAGGGAATCGCTGATCGCGTGGGCATCCTGCAAGGCGCCCGGCTCAGTCTCGATCAGGAGATTGAGGCGCTGAAGCTCGAGCGCGGTCAGTCTCTGGAACAGATTTTCACGGATCTCACCCGAGGTTCGGGGAGGCAGTCATGAACATGATCTGGGCCGTGGCCCTTCTGGATTTCCGACGCCTCGGCTTCGGTGTGCTCTCGGGCGCGCTCATCGCCGGCCTCACTCCGGCCCTCGCGTCGGGTCTGGGGGTGAAGGTTCCCCTCGATGTCATGCTGGCCCTCGCTCTGGGCCTGACTGGTGTGGCCGCGGGCGGTTACTTCGGCAGCGACTTCGCCGACGGGCGGGGGTCGTTCTTCTTCGCCCGCCCCCTGCCGATGATCGCGCTGATCGGCGGCCGGATCGCCGCACTGTTGGGCCTCGCCGCCGCCTCCTTCGTGGCGTTCATGGCGTCGTCGTGGCTCGCCCGTAACGAGTTGTCCGACTGGAGCCTGTCGGTGATCGGCTGGTCGCACGCGCAGGTCCTCGCCGTTACCTGGTCACTGGCCTTGTATGCGTCGCTCGCCATAGCCGCCTCGGGCCGCAATCGGCGGCACGAGTGGAAGTGGAGGGACGCCCTGACCGTGCCCGTGCGACTGCTCCTGATCCTGGCGGGCGCCATCGGGATCTTTGGCCTCTTCGCGGATCTGATGGTGCGGGCCTACGCTTCCCCCGGGCCGGTGAGGTTGCTGTTCGGCTCCTGGATCGTGGCCGCAGCCATCGCGAGTCTGGTGGCCATCGCGGCCGGACGCACTGAAGGCATGAGAATCGCTCGCTTCCAGCACATCGTCGTGTTCACTCACCTTGTCCTGGTTTCGGTGGTGGTGGTGGCGGCGTGGACCTACGTGCTGAACCCGGGGACCAAGGCCATCCAATCCGTGTCGCACGTGATGAGTTCGCCCGATGGCTCCACGGCGTGGGCGACCACCACGGTGGACCGCGGCGATGCCACTCAGTACAGTCCCATCTTCGCCCTGAACCTGGCCTCCGGCGATGTGACCCACCTGAAGTCTGACCCCAACCAGGGGCCCTGGCCCTCGGCCGACGGCCAGACGACGGTATGGAGCGCGGCCAGCCCCATCTTCTTCCGACCCATCCGGGCCCTGGTCGGAGCGTCCACTCCTTTCCGCGTCCGAGGCGCGGGAGGAGAGGTGCAACCGCTGCCCATCCCGGCGCGGCTTGCGCCCGGGTTCCGGGGACGCGGAAGCGCGGATTTCGCGAGCGGCATCTATTCCGTCGTTCCTTCGCCGGGCGGAGATGTCCTCGCGGCCCTCGGCGCGCGACTCACTCTCATCACCCGTACCGGGGAGGATCGAGGGGATGTCGATTTCGGCAAGGAGAAGAGCCTGTTCCACGGTCTGGTGTTCGCGCCCAGCGGCGCGCTCCGCGTGGCCCTCGGGCGACCAAAGGCCACACCGCCTTCGATCGAGTTCGTCGATGTCGACACCCGAACGCTCAAGGTCACCCCGCTCGGATCCGTTCCGGCTGCCTTCGCCCGCGTTCACTTCAATCGGGCGGGAACCCAGGCGATCCTCACCATCTCGGGCGACCAGTACAAGACGATCGCGGTCTCGCTCCTGGATCTGCAGAGCAGGCCGCTCCCCGCTCAGAGGCCCCTGGTTCCGGAAGGGCCGACTTCATGGTCGGGCGCCGTGTTCCTGGCCGACGATCGCATCGTGACTCTCACCGGGGCGCGCGACCACGCGGTGCTGCGCGTCTTCACCTCCGCGGGCGAGCCGGCCCTCGAACTTCCCATGGGCGAGGGGCACGCCATGTTGTCCGGGGAGATGTTCCCAGGCGTCGTAGCCGTTCACACCGGCAAATACGCCCCCATGGATCTGACGCTCATCGACTGCGCCACCGGCGCCGTGGTGCGTCGGATTTCAGGGATGACCTCATCTCTGCTGAGCCACCAGTTTCCGCGCCGGTCTCCTGCTCCCCTCCCGGGAACGGCAGGAGCACGCTTGCTGCTTTCGCAGGGGAAAGTCTACGAACTGGCTTCGCTGACCGCTGAGCCGCGCCTGCTGCTGCCCCTGCCCTGAGTCATTCGCGTACGGCGGTCGTCGCGCCGTCGACTTGCGAGAGTTCGAAAGTCGGGATCGGACTTGACGTCGTGATCGCTTATATGCTTATATACGCATACGATGAATCGCGAACTGCTGTCCCTCGCCCTGATCGCGGCGCTCCTGCCCGCGACCGGCCTCGCCCAGGAGCCCTTGTCCCTGGCCGAGGCCCTCGAGCGCGCCCGCGTCTCGAACCCTGACATCAAGGCCCTCCGGGAGCGCGCCAGCGCCGCCGTCTCCCGGGCCGAAGCCACGCGAAAGCAGCGGCTTCCCCGTGTCGGTATCGATCTGAGCGCACAGCGAACCGACAACGCGGCCGCGGTTTTCGCCTCTCGGTTGAACGCCTCGGAGTTCGGAGCCGAGGACTTCGAGATCGCCCGCCTCAACTCACCCAAGGCCCTCTCGCACCTTGGCTCCTCCTTGTTCGTTGAGGCCCCGCTCGACCTTTTCGGTCGCATCGGGCTCGCCGCC
>JAGNNV010000266.1 GCA_017990495.1 Vicinamibacteria bacterium | reverse complement strand
CGTCGTGGGCGGCTTTCGAGATCTCCGGACGCGCCACCACCTGGCAGATGCCCTCGCGGTCGCGCAGGTCGATGAACACGACACCGCCGAGGTCGCGGCGGGTGGCCGCCCAACCCATCAGGGTGACCGTCTGTCCAACGTGGGACGCGTCGACCGAACCGCAGTAGTGCGAACGTTTCAAGAGATGCTCCTGGGCCCTGAGGCCACGGGGGAAAAAGCGAAGAGGAAAGAGAGAGTCGGCATGGTCGGTTGTCGGGAACGCTCTACTGAGCGTTCTGTTCTTCGAGATACGTGTTCTTGTAATCGAAGTAATTCTGCGCGTATTCGCGCAGGCCGGCCTTCTCTTCGTCGGTCAGGGGCCTTCGGACCTTGGCCGGGCTGCCCATCACCATGACGCCCTCGGGGATCTGCATGCCCTCGGGCACGAGGGACCCCGCGGCCACGACACTTTCCGACCCCACGGTGGCCCCATTGAGGATGATGGCCCCGATTCCGATCAGGGCGTAGTCGCCCACGGTGCACCCGTGCAGGTTGACGGAATGGCCGACGGTGACGTGTTTTCCGATCACGGTGGGGAAGTCGGGGGCCATCACGTGGATGACGGAGTTGTCCTGGATGTTCGAATAGGCCCCGATGGAGATCGAGTGGACGTCTCCCCGGACGGTGGCGCAGGGCCAGATACTGGCGTGGTCGCCGAGGGTGACGTCCCCGATGACCTGGGCGGACGGGTCGATATAGACGCCTTCGCCGAGACGAGGCCGCTGGCCTTTATAGGGTCGGATCATTGAAATGTGACCCGCGATTCTACTTGAGCGCCCCGTTTTGGGGTTGGGGACCCCGAAACCCCGTCAGAGGCCGGTGACGAGGAGTCTGAAACGCGTGTTTCCGATCTGGAACTCGGACCCGTGGTGGATCTCGACCTCCTTGACCCGCATCTCTCCCACGAAAGTCCCGTTCTTGCTGTCGAGGTCACGCAGGACGAAGCGGTCGCCGCGGGCCTCGACCATGGCGTGCATCCTGGAGATCTGGCCCTCGGGCAGCTCGATCGCCGCCCCCGATTCGCCCCCCTCACGCCCAATGAGCAAGGATGCGTGGCGGAGAACGTGCTCGGCACCTTCCTTGGGCCCTGAGAGAAAACGCAGGCTCACCCGGCGTCCCTCCGGCAGGGAGAGGGGGCCGCGCGGCAAGCCGGTGGGGCCGCCTCGGGGATCCCCGGGCGCAGCGGGAAGGGTGGCGGTGACCCCGCGCGGCGAGGTGCGGCCGAGCGGGGCCGGAGCGGTGGCGCCGTCGAGGCCAGTTTCTGGGGAGGCCTTGGGCGTATCGCCGAGGCGTGTATGGCGCGGGGGCCGATCGGCCAGAACGTCCTCGATGTCTTCGACCAGCTGGTCGGCGGTCGCGTACCGGTGGTCCGGGTTCTTGGCCATGGCGTGCGCCACGATGGCGTCGACCGCGGGCGGGACGTCGCCGTTGATGCTGCTCGGAGCGGCGGGGTGCTCATAGGCGAGACGCATCATGATCTCGGAGAAGTTCCCCGTGCCGAAGGCTCGCCGCCCGGTGAGCGCTTCGTAGAGCACTGTTCCGAGCGAGAACAGATCGCTCCGCGCATCCGCGCGCGCCTCCAACGCCTGTTCGGGCGCCATATACCCGGGGCTTCCCAGAACGTCGCCCGCGCTCGTGAGCTTCGACGAGTCGAGTTTGGCCACTCCGAAATCCATGATCTTCGGCTCGCCCCTCTTCTCGCCCCGCTTGAGGATCATCACGTTCGCGGGCTTGATATCGCGATGGACGATCCCGTGGTCGTGCGCGTGGGACAAGGCGTCGGCCAGGCGAGAGGTGATCCGAAGCGCTTCCTGCCAGGGGAGCGGGCCGTGGCCGATGACCTCTTCGAGGGTATGGCCGCGGAGGTGCTCGAGCGCGATGAAGAAGGCGTCCTGGGCCGCGTCGATGCCGATCTCGTAGACCACCACGATGCAGGGATGCTGCAGGGCGGCGGCGGCCCGCGCTTCCTGGTAGAAGCGTTGCTCGAACGACTCGCGCAGGTCCTCGGGCACGGGCTCGAGCAACAGGGTTTTAAGGGCCACCGGGCGCATGAGGGAGAGGTCGCGGCCTTCATAGACCACGCCCATGGCGCCCCGGCCGATCTCGCGGACGATCTCGTAGCGTCCGATGGTCTTCGGGAGGGGAGCGGGCATTCAGTTCCAGTCGAGGGAGAGATTTTTTCGCAGGCCGCCGATGCTACCGAGTCTCGCCCGCAGATTCAGCCGGGTTCCGGCGTTGAAGGCGCCCTCGATTTCTTCCGTTCGCACGTCGTCGTCCCAGGCGACTTGCAGCCTGATCGTGCGCCGTCCCGGCGAGATCTCGAGATTGCGGGCGACACGTCCGCGGCGGAACTCGATGCCGAGAATCTTGCGGGTGATCCGTCCGGAGATCGGCTGGTCGATGACTTTGCGGTTGTCGAGAAACACCCGCAGGGTGCCCTCGCGCAGGGTGTGCTGGAAGTCGAGCACCAGGCGGGCAGGGGCCTTGGTCGGAGTGGCGAGCGGATCAGGAGTTGGAGTGGGGGGCGGCGTCGGCGCGGCCGTCGCGACCACCTCGGGCGGGTCCGCTTCGATTTCCGGTTCGGCGAAGGGATCGAGGGACCAGATCGACGCTCCCAGGGTCAACAACCCAAAGCCCGCGATGAGCCACTTCACGTGATCGCGGCGGGCGGGATCGGTGGGCCCGGTGCCCGTTGTCGTGGCCACGAACTGCGCCGGCGTCTGCGTCGCGGGGCCGGCCGCCGCCAGGGTTTCGATCGCGGAGACGGGTGTGGCGGGCAACGTGACCCGGGCGGAGGCGGGGATCAGGCTTCGCGGAGTCCGGCCCTCGAGAACGTCGCTCAAATCCTCGCTCAGCTCGCGCGCGCTGTGGTAGCGCCGCTCGGCGTCCTTGGCCAGGCACCGACCGAGGATGTGATCGACCGCGGGGGTGAGCGACGAGACCACGCTCGACGGCGGCGCGGGCTCGAGGCTGATCAACTGGAAGAGGATTTTGGTGACCGTCTCACCCGCGAAGGCGGGCACGCCGGTCAGCGATTCATAGAGGACCGAGCCGAGGGAGAAGATGTCGGAGCGGCCATCCACCCGATTGGCCAGGGCCTGCTCCGGCGACATGTAGAGCGGCGTGCCCACGAAGTGCCCGGTGGCGGTGAGCCGCGAGGTCTCCATCTTCGCGATCCCGAAGTCCATGATCATCGGGTCGCCCGAGGGCAGGATCATGATGTTGGCGGGCTTGATGTCCCGGTGCACCACGCCCTCGCGGTGGGCGTGATCGAGAGCATCCGCCACCCGGCGGGCGATGAGAAGTGCCTCGCGCATCTCCAGGCACTTCCTCTCCCGCAGCCGCACCTCGAGTGTCCGTCCCGGCACGAGCTGCAGGGCCATGAAAGGCGCGCCGGTGGGACCATCGCGGCCCACGTCGTGCACGATCACGATACCCTGGTGGGAGAGGCGGGCGGCGCTTCTGGCCTCGGCGAAGAAGCGCTCCTCGAATCCGGCCCGGTCGGGGTCGTTCGCGCCGCCCGGATACTGGATGACCTTGAGGGCGATGTCCCGCCCGAGGTCGGGGTCGTGGGCCCGATAGACCACGCCCATCATCCCGCGGCCCAACTCGACCCGGACCTGGTACCGGCCGATGGTCTGAGGCGGCTGGCTCATTCGTTCGATCGTGGGCGCCCTTTCACCCCGCGATTATGACCGCACTCGTGTTCGAATGACCCTATGGACTTCCCCCAAGGAAACGCCATCTCCCCGCGTCTTGCTCATGAAAGTTCGATAACGCGATGAGCGAAACCGAGGCACTTCTGGCCGAGTTCGATCGAGACCCCGAGGTGGGACTCTCGAAGATCATGGACCGGTTTGAAAAACCTCTTGTCCGGCACGCCCGAGCGGTCCTCCTCGACACGGAGATCGCGAAGGATGTGGTTCAGGAAACCTTCATCAGGTTCCTGACCGAAAAGCCCCGCCCCGACAACCTGGGCGGCTGGCTCTACCGGGTTTCGCGCAATCTCGCTCTCGACATCGTGAGGAAGGAGAAGCGCCGCATGCGACTGAACGAGGGGCTCGACGAACGACACGCCGCGTCGCCCGAAACCACCGCGACCCTAAGGGTCGATCTGGGCCGGGCCTACACCAAGCTCACACCCGAGCAACGCGAGGTCGTCTTCCTGAAGGTTCAGGAAGGTCTCTCGTATCAGGAAATCGCCGACACCATCGGGAAACCCGCGGGAACCGTCGGCTGGATGCTGCATCAGGCGCTCAAGATTCTGGCGGCCGAACTCCGACCGGCGGCCCCGGGGGTGCGTTCATGAATTGCCTGCGTGAAGATCTGAAGGTCCACATCACCGACGTGGTGGTGGGTGAGGCCGAAATGCCGGTGAAGGAGCTTGTGCTCACTCACCTTGAAACCTGCGCGTCGTGCCGCGCCGATCGGGAGCAGATCGAACAGGTGCTGGGACTCCTGAAAGAGTCGCCGCCCTGGACGGCTTCGGGCGATGGCGAGGCGGGCTCTGACCGCGCCGACATGCTGTCGACCATTCAGCGTCAAAAGATCGAGAGCCTGGCCGGCGGAGCGTCTGCCCCCGTGGCCCGCAAGGCGCGGGGGGCATCGATGTCCTGGATCGCCATGGCCGCGAGCCTGTCCGCCGTCGGCCTGGCCCTCTTCCTCGCGCGGCAGGGAAGCGAGACGCCGCTCGAAGCGCCGACCCCAATGACGGCTGAGAGTTCGGTGAATCAGCTTCCGCAGGCGCCGGAAGGACCGATGTTGCCCAAGCCCACGGTGGAGCCTCCGCCTGCGTCTGTAACCACGCCCGCGGCCGCGCGCGAGACCGAGCCCATGCGGGTGGCGGTGGCGCCCGAGGCCATGCAGGAGTTCAAGCGTCAGGTCGCGGCGGAGAAGGGCCAACTCGACCAGGCCGCGGAGTCAAACGAGTATCAGCCCGCGAAGAAGGAAGGGGCGGCGGTTCCGCAGGAACACAAGCCGGCATCCGATGCGAGCACGGCTCCCGCTCGCAAGGGCCGCGCGGGGGGGCGTGTCGCCGACGCGACCGCCGACGCCGCTTC
>JAGNNV010000265.1 GCA_017990495.1 Vicinamibacteria bacterium | reverse complement strand
CGCAGGTTCGCCACGTGGACGTCCACCGTGCGGGTGAAGGGGACGGTGCTGTAGCCCCACACTGCTTCGAGCAGTTCGGTGCGTGAAATCGTGGCGCCCTGGTGTTCGATGAAGTAGCGCAACAGGTGAAGTTCCTTGCCGGAGAGTTCGACGGGGGCGCCGGCCTTCGTGACTTCGGCGCGGCGGAAGTCCGCGTGGATCGTCCCGAAGGCGGCAGAAGCGGGTGCGGTGGAAGCGGGATCGGCGGGCGCGCCGTCGCGGCGCAGGCGGGCCTCGATCCGGGCGAGCAACTCCGACATGTCGAACGGCTTCACCAGATAGTCGTCAGCGCCGAGCTTCAGGCCGACCACGCGGTCGCTCACCTGACCCCGCGCGGTCAACATCAACACCGGCGTCTTGACTCCGCGGGAGCGAAGATCGCGGCAGACATCGAATCCCGACTTTCGCGGCAACATGCCGTCGAGAAGGATCAGGTCCCAGGTTTCGCCGGTGGCGCGGAGGAAACCTTCCTCGCCGTCGCGGGCTACCCCCACCGCGTAACCCTCGGCGCGCAGACGGTCCTCAAGAGTGAGGACAAGGCCGGGCTCGTCTTCGACGACGAGAATCCGGGCGCTCATGCCGCGGGCAGTCCGATGGTGAAAAGGGCGCCGCCGGACGCGTGGTTGCCGGCACTCACCCGGCCGCCGTGGCTCTCGACGATGCGCTTCACCAGGGCGAGACCAAGACCACTGCCCGGGATGTGGGCCTCGCTCGCGCGTTGTCCGCGGTAGAAGGGTTCGAAGAGGCGGGGTATCTCGGCTTGCGCGAGTCCCGCGCCGCGATCCGACACCGCGATCTCCACCCCAGAAGGCCCGCGGCTCACCCGCATCGTCACTCGCGGCCCATCGCCGCCGTATTTGAGCGCGTTGCCCAGCAGATTCGAGATCGCGCGGGTCAGGTGCGATAGATCGCCGTTCACTCGCGGCAGATCCTCGGCGATCTCGACCATGATCTCCGCCGACCGTTCGGAGGCGAGTCCCTCCATACCCTTCACCGCGGCCCGCACCGCCTCGCCCACGTCAACCGGTCCACGCGCCGCTCGCCCTGGCGAGTCAGCGCCCGCGAACTCGAGCACGTGTTCGACCATGTCGGTGAGGCGCACACTCTCGTCGCGGATCAGGGCGCCGTAACGTTTCGTCTGGTCGCGGTCCTGAACCACACCGTCCGCCAGGTTGTCGGCGGCCGAACGGATCACCGAAAGCGGCGTGCGCAGCTCGTGCGAAACCGCGGCCACGAACTCGACCTGCTGGGTGGCGATCGCACGCAATCGTCGGGCGGAGAAGAACACGAGGCCGGCGGAGAGGCCCAGTACACCGAGGATCGAGGCGCTGAGGACAGTATTACGAACCTGCTGCGATCGCACGGCGGCAGCGATCGACCCTTCCTTGTGGCGCAGGCGCAGCGTCCAGGGCGCGGCGGGCGGGCCCGAGCGATTGATGTGAGTGACCCCGGACGCGCCGCTCATCTGCACCACCAGGCGCACGGACGACTCCGACACCACTCCCGAGAGGCCGGGGAGAACGCCGCGCAGCAGCGACTTGTCGAGTTCGTCGAACCGCAGCCTGAGCAGCGGGACCTCGGCGTCGGCAGCGGTCTTCGGGGCCGTCGGCTCACCTGCCACGACCAGACCATCAACACTCCGGGTCACCGACCAGGCGAACGAGCCCTCAGTTCCAAGCCGAGTCCCGGCCACACCACCGACCAAGGTGCTCCGCAGATACGCGCCGTCGAGAAGGACGATCTGCACCGGCCCGCGCCCTTGATGGCGCATGAACATCTCGCGAATCTCGCTGACCCGAGGCGATGGAGCGACGCCCCTGCGTTCGGAGATCACCACGTCGATCATGGGCGAGAGCAACGCAGGCACTTCGGCCACCACCGGCGGGAACGACGGAGGCATGGGAATGGGCAAGGCGAGAGGGGCCTCGGTCGACGCCTCGATCAGCGCCCGAACCGGGGCCAGAACCTCGGGCCACTCTTCAGCGACGAAAGCGCCGGCCCGCTCATCGAATCGGAACAGCCGACCGGGACTCGCGTCCCCTCGCTCGGCCACGAACACGCTCTTCACGAGGCCCTGGTGCGCCGATTCCGACCGGAACCGCGCGACCTGCTCACCGAAGGCCGCAGCCGCGCCCGGCCCCTCGGGCCCGGGGAAGGCTTTCGAGTCGATCCGAAGTTCGAGGAACGCACGGGTCAATTCGCGATCGACGTCCTGAGCGATGGCCGACGCCTTCTCGGCCGCCTCTTCTCCCAGTTTGCGCCGCTCGGCCTCGGCGATGGCTCCAAGCCAGCGATGCTGGATCACGGCGAGGACGAAAAGCAGGGCGATCACCGCGAGCAGGGCTCCGCCCTCGGCGCGCGAACGCCACGACGGAGCGGAAAAGGACGGCGGGGTCATCACTGAATAGGACGGAAATGTAGCACCGCGGTTCGGGGTCACCCGGCAAAAGCGGCCGCTTTACGACTTCTTTACGAGCGCCTTACACCCCTTGACGACTGCGCCGCGGTCCGGGCCGTACATACCTTCGAACGCGCATTTTCCAGAAGGAGATCACCCACCATGAAGAAACGTCAGATCCAGGACATCGCGGCCGCCGCCCTGTTCGCACTCGCCACCACCGGCATCGTCGGGGCCGAAGGCACCGACGCCAAGGCCGCCGGTCTTCTCGCCAAACTCAGGGAGAGCCTGGGCGGCGAGGCCCGGCTCGCCTCGGTGAAGGGCCTCAGCTTCGAGGCCGACATGCGCCGCGTCCTGCCGGGCGAAGGCGACCAGCCCGGGCCCGAGATGTCGGGCGATATCAAGTTCGACATCGCCGACCCGAAGCGGTACCTGTTCATCGACTCGTTCTCGCCCATGCCCGGCATGCCCCCCATCTCGATCGGCTCGGCCCTCGACGGAGAGAGTCAGTGGACCGGTCCGGTCTCCGCGCCCATGGGTGGCGTGATGATCCGGTCGGGCGGTTCCGACGATCCCGCGCGGCTTCGGGCTCGGCTCGAGAAAGACATGGCCCGTCTCTCGGTGGCCCTGCTCGCGGGTTCGAACCTGCCGGGCGTGGAGTTCACCTACGGCGGCACGGCCGAGTCGCCCGACGGCCGCGCCGAAGTGCTGGACGTGAAGGGCCCGGGCGGCTTCAAGGGCAAGCTCTTCCTTGACGAGAAGACCGCGCGGCCGATGATGCTGGTGTACCAGGAAATTCCGCGCCGGCTCTCGATGCGGCGTGAGGCTCCCGGGGCGACACCTCAGGCGAACGCCGGCGCCCCCGGTCATGGCGCTCCAGCCGCGGCAGCCGCCGCTGCTCCGGAATTGAAGGAGGCGCAGATGTTCCTCTCCGACTACAAGAGCGAAGGCGGCGTCTCGCTGCCGCGCTCCATCACCATCAAAGTCCAGGATGGCCCGACCGAGGAGTGGACGGTCCAGAAGATCAAGCTCAACCCGGCCTTTGGCGCCGACCACTTCAAGAAGCGCTAAGCGGGGACCCTGAACGCCATGCTCGCCACTTCCCTTCTCCTTCTCGCGCTCTCCACAGTCGCATCGTCGGACGTCGCGGTCACCGTGACCGATCCTTCGGGCGGGCGCATTCCCGGGGCCACAGTATCGATCAATCCCGACTCGCCCGCCGCGATCACCACCGTGACCGGCGAGAGGGGCGAGGCTGTGATTTCCGGAGTGGCAGCGGGCGAGCATCGCGTGCGGGTGAACATCCAGGGCTTCGAGCCCTGGGAGAAGAAGGTGAAGGTGAGAGACGGTCGCGCCACCGTCGAAGCGAAGCTCAAGCTCGCGAAGCTCGCCGAGGACGTCTCGGTGACGCCCGACGATTCGGGCTCAGCCTCCCTCGGATACAAGACCACTCTCACCGAGGCGGACCTCGCCAATCTGCCCGATGACCCCGACGAACTCGAAGCGGCCCTTCGCGGCATCGCAGGTCCACAGGCCAGCATGCGCGTGAACGGATTCTCGGGCGGGCGGCTGCCGCCCAAGTCGCAGATCCGGCAGATCCGCTTCGTCATGAATCCCTATGCCGCCGAGTTCCATGAAGCACAGCCGGTGTTCATCGACGTCCAGACCAAGCCCGGCCTCGGCGACTGGAATCGCACCGCGCGCAGCGGGTTCCGGGACGAGTCGCTCAACTCGCGCTCGCCGCTCGCCCCTTCCCGGGTGCCCGACTCGTATCGCCGCTTCGGCTTCGATCTGTCGGGACCACTGGCGAAGAACCGGACGTCGCTGAATCTCTCGCTCGAGGGTCGGATGACCGACACCGCGCGCACGGTGTTCGCCCAGACGCCGAGCGGCAGCCTTTCGCAACTGGCGGATTCGAGCACCGATCGCCTCGACATCTCGGCCCGACTGGAGCATGGCTACGGCAAAACCCACACGCTGCGCGGCGAGTTCCTCTCGCTCTCGCGCAACGAGGCCGGGCTCGGCATCGGCGGCTTCGATCTGCCCGAGCGTGGCTACGCCCAGGACCGGCGGGAAACCACGGCGAGCCTGACCGACAACGGCGTGCTTTTCGGACGGATGGCCTCAGAGGTACGGTTGCAGGGCAAGTTCGAATCGCTCGATTTCACCTCGAACGATCCATCACCCTCGGTGCGCGTGATGGGGGCCTTCGGCGCGGGCGGAGCGGGCATCACCGGAGGGCGGTCGTCGCGCGATCTCGAACTCGTGTCGAACTTCGACCTTTCGATCGGCAAGAAGCAGGCCCTCCGTTTCGGCTTTCTGCTGCGGGACCTCTCGGTGACCAGCGACGAGCAGCGAAACGCCGCGGGCTCCTTCACCTTCGCCGATCTGGCCAGCTACGAGGCGGGCCGTCCCTCGCTCTTCTCGCAACGCACCGGCGATCCACGGGTGGAATACGGCCTGCGGCAACTCGGCGCCTATGTCCAGGACGAAGCCAGACTCACCAAGGACCTCACCGTCGCGGCGGGCCTGCGCGTGGAAGGCCAGTCGCACCTCGATGGCTGGCTGAATCTCGCGCCGCGCGGGAGCCTCACTTACTCGCCCAATCCGCGAACCACCATCCGCGCAGGGGCGGGCCGGTTCTTCAGCTGGTATGACCCCGACATCTACGAGCA
>JAGNNV010000264.1 GCA_017990495.1 Vicinamibacteria bacterium | reverse complement strand
CGGATTCCTCGGCCACATCGAACAGGCCGCCCGGGAGGGACGCCTGGAGGCGGTGCGCGCCGACATGGACCGGGTGTACAAGTCGACCGCCAAGATGCATCAGCTCCTCGACGACCTGCTCGAGCTCTCGCGGATCGGACGCCTGGCCAAGGCTCCCGAGGAGATCCCTTTCGACGCCATTGTGCGCGATGCCCTGGACCTCACGCACGGACGTCTCACCGCAGCCAAGGTAGCGGTGGAGATCTTGGGCCCCCTCCCGGTGGTCCGCGTCGATCGCGACCGCCTGGTCGAGGTGGTGCAGAACCTCGTCGACAACGCGGCCAAGTTCATGGGCGCGCAGGAGAACCCGAGGATCGTCATCGGCGCGAAGGAAACGGCTCGGGGGCTCGCCTTCTTCGTGCGCGACAACGGCGAGGGTATCGACCCCCGCTATTCCGAGCGTGTGTTCAACCTCTTCGACAAGCTCGACCCGAAAAGCTCGGGCACGGGCGTGGGCCTCGCCCTCGTCAAGCGCATCGTCGAAGTCCATGGCGGGCGGGTCTGGGTCGAGACCGCCGGCAAGGGCCATGGGTCCACCTTTCTGTTCACTCTGGCGGACCAGCCGCCCACCATTCCCCAGGCCACCACCGATACCGGAGAGACCCCCAGATGATCACCTTGTCCCTGCTCGCCACCCTGCTCCTCGCCGCGCCGGCCGCCCCAGCGTGCCCACCCGCGGGCATGACCCGGGCCGAGGTCCTCAAGCTCAAGGAGTCGAAGTTCGAGGTGCCTTCGGCCGAGGATCGGAACGCTCTGGCCGTGCGCCTGCTGGCCTGCATCGACGACCCGGATCCCGCCATCCGCGATGGAGTGGTCTTCGAGGGACTCCAAACCTGGCTGCGCGCCAAAGCCCTGACTCCGGCCACCGTTCTCACCCTCGAGGCCTCGCTGAGGACGACCCTCGCGGGCGACGCGGACGCCGCCGGCTTCCGGCTTCCCTTCGCCGCCCTTGTGCTGTCCGAAGTGGCGCGCACCGATCGGATCGAGCCCTTGTTCCCTGACGAGGTGAGGGCGAAGCTGGTCGAGGTCGCGGCCTCAAGTCTGACTCGCGTGAACGACTATCGCGGCTTCGATCCCGTTGCGGGCTGGCGTCACGGCGTGGCCCACGGCGCGGATCTCGTCCTTCAACTCGGCCTGAATCCGAAGGTCGACGCGGCGGGCGTCGGGCGACTGATGCAGGCCGTGTCCGCGCAGATCGCACCGAAGGGTCCGGTGTTCTACTCCTTCGGCGAACCCGAACGGCTGGCCCGGGCCGTGGTCTTCTCCTATCGAAGAGGTGTGCTCGACGCGGCCTTCTGGGAGACCTGGTTCGCGTCGATCTCCGATCCCCAGCCGATGGCGAGTTGGGGCGCCGCCTTCCAATCGGTCGACGGACTGGCGCGGCGGCACAACGCCCTGTCCTTCCTGCATGCCCTGTCTTTCGCGGGCCGGGTGGGCGGAGACGAGGCGGGCAAGGCGGTGGCCGCCCTTGCCGACAAGGCCGCCACCCGCATCATGGGCGGCTGAGGATCACTTCCGCGCGCGACCCCGCAGGGCCACGACGGTGCGGTCGTCCTGAGGTTCGGGCCCCGCGAAGGCCTTGACGTCCTCGAGAATCGAGTCCGGGAGGTCTGCAAGGGGCTGCCGGGCGTGCTGGCAAAGCGACGCGGCGAGCCGCGCGTCTCCGAACTCTTCGTCGCCCGTCGCCTCACTCTCGCGGCGCGCCTCGGTGACGCCGTCGGAGTAGATGAGCAGAGTATCGCCTTCACGCAGTTCCACGCTCCGCTCGCGGGCCGTCCACTTCTCCATGAGACCCAGTGCCGGGGCGGTGGAGTTCAACTGGTCGAAGCCGCCATCCGCGCGCGCGAGCAGGGGCGCATTGTGCCCGCAGTTCACGTAGCGAAGGCTGCGGCTGGCGTCGTCGTAGATCCCGAGGAACAAGGTGGCGAAGTGTTCGGGCGAAGTGGCCGCGAAAAAGAGACGATTGACCGTGGCCATGAATCCCGGGAGGTCGCCGGCGAGCGCCGCCGTCTGGCTGCGCAGCGTGGCCTGAAGGTTGGCCCATAGGATCGCG
The DNA here is from genome assembly GCA_017990495.1 of Vicinamibacteria bacterium. Taxonomy (GTDB): domain Bacteria; phylum Acidobacteriota; class Vicinamibacteria; order Fen-336; family JAGNNV01; genus JAGNNV01. The sequence goes on along the minus strand of JAGNNV010000264.1, from coordinate 3,021 downwards.
CCCGGCATGCCCTTGCCCGAGACATCGGCCAGAACGATGGCGACGTTTCCTCCGCCCAGATCCACGAAGTCGTAGCCGTCTCCACCCACCGCTCCCGCCTCGGAACAGGCGGCGGCGCACTCGAGGGTCTCGAGCGTGGGCACGCTTTGGGGCAGCAGCCGTGACTGCACCCTCCGGGCGCCATCCAAGTCTCGAACCTCGAGAGCGCGGCGGGCGTTGCGGCCATTGCGGTCACGCCTGACCTGGGCCTGCGCCCGCACCGTCCGCACCAGGGTGGCGTTGTCCCAGGGCTTGAGGACGAAATCTCCCGCTCCGCGCCGCATGGCCTCGATAGCCAGATCGATGGTCGCCCACGCCGTCATGGCCACCACCGGCAGATCGTGATCGAGTGACTTGAGGCGCGGAAGCAGGTCGAGCCCCTCGCCGCCCGAGGTCGTGTCGCGGGTGTAGTTCAGATCCATGAGGACCACATCGAACTGCTGACGCGCCACCGCGGTGAGCACCGCCTCCGGGGAATCAGCCATCTGGGCATCAAAACCCGCGCACTTCAATGCCAGGTGCAGCGAGGTCCGGATGTCGGCCTGGTCGTCGGCAACCAGCACGGTGACGGCGGCAGCGGAGTTCATCTCCTGGTACATAGGAAATCGCGTGCCAGGCCGTGGGGCGCCTACAACCGACGCAGATTCAGGTCCTTACGCGTTCGGGGCCGAGATGCGAGGTGTCCGGTTTCGGGACGTTCGAGGGCGATGTCGGATCGCCGCTTGCCAGTCGAGGGGCTCGGCGCGCAGCAAAGCCGGCTCCGCGACTGCTAGCCTCCCCTCATGGCCGAAGTGACCCTCGACCCGCGACTGATCTCCGAGACTGTCAACCGTCTGCGCGAGCGAATTGAAGCCCGTTTCCCCGGATCGGGCCTGGCCGGCGTGGCGGGACAGTTGTGCCGGATCGCCGAGAAGGCGAACGCCACGTCCGACTGGATCGCCCGGCCGATCTGGCCCCTGCGCATCCTGGTTCTCACCCTTATCGGGATCATCCTGCTCGGTCTCGTCCTGACTCTGTCGACTCTGCCCTGGCCCCAGGGCGGCCTCGAGTTGGCGCAGTTCATCCAGGTGCTCGAGTCGGCCATCAACGACGTGGTGCTCATCGTGGCCGCCATCTTCTTCCTCGGCGGCATCGAGACGCGGATAAAACGCGAGCGCGCGCTGCGGTCGATCCACGAACTTCGCGCCATCGCCCACGTCATCGACATGCACCAGCTCACGAAAGACCCCGAGTGGGTGCTGGACCAGGGCACGGAAGCGCCCGCGCCAAAGCCCCGACCGATGACGCCGTTCCTGCTTTCGAGGTACCTCGACTACTGCACGGAGATGCTCGCGATCACCGGGAAGATCGCGGCTCTCTACATCCAGCGCTTCGACGACGGCGTGGCCCTGCAGGCCGTGAACGAAGTGGAGAGCCTGACCAGCGGTCTGTCGTCAAAGATCGGCCAGAAGCTGATGATCCTCTACACGGTCCACGGCCAGAACCAGGGCCGGCCTACTTCATCTCCGGGAAGCCAAGGTTGACGCCGCGGTGGTGGGGTTCGGGCCAGCGGCTCGTGACCACTTTGCCCCGGGTGTAGAAGTGGACGCCTTCCTTCCCGTGGACGTGCGAGTCGCCGAAGAGTGAACTCTTCCAGCCGCCGAACGAGTAGTAGGCCATGGGGACCGGGATGGGCACGTTTATCCCGACCATGCCCACCGGAACCTCGTTCTGGAACCTTCGCGCCGCGCCGCCGTCGTTGGTGAAGATGGCCACACCGTTCGCCCAGGGGTTCTCTTCGATCATAGTCATGGCTTCCACGTAGGTCTTGACCCGGACGACGCTGAGGACAGGTCCGAAAATCTCGTCCTTGTAGATGGTCATGTCGCGAGTGACCTGATCGAAGAGGCAGGGCCCGAGGAAGTAGCCGCCTTCGTTGCCCGGCACCTTCAGGGTCCGGCCGTCGACCACGAGCTTCGCGCCTTCGGCCTCGCCTTTGTCCACGTAGCTCCGCACCTTGGCGTGATGCTCGCGGGTGACGAGCGGCCCCATGTCGGCGCCGGGCGTGTCGCCCGCCGCGACCTTCAGCTTGGCCATGCGTTCCTGGATCTTCGGAATGAGACGATCCCCGGCATCACCCACGGCCACCAGCGCGGAGATGGCCATACAGCGCTCGCCCGCCGAACCGAAGCCGGCGCTCACCGCCGAGTCGGCGGCCAGATCCATGTCGGCGTCGGGCAGGACCACCATGTGGTTCTTCGCGCCGCCGAGGGCCTGCACGCGCTTCCCCGCCTTCGTGCCGTGTTCGTAGATGTAGCGGGCGATCGGAGTCGAGCCGACGAAGCTGACCGCGGCGATCCCCGGATGCTTCAGGATGGCATCGACCGCCACCTTGTCGCCGTGCACGACCGAGAACACGCCCTCGGGCAGACCGGCCTCGGCCAGGAGTCTCGCGGAGAAGTTGGCCGCGGAGGGATCCTTCTCCGACGGCTTGAGGATGAAGGCGTTGCCGCAGGCGATGGCGAGCGGATACATCCACATCGGCACCATGGCCGGAAAGTTGAACGGAGTGATTCCGGCGACGACCCCGAGCGGCTGTCGGATCGAGTAGCTGTCGACGTCGGTGGACACGTTCTCGGAGAACTCGCCTTTGAGGAGCTGAGGCAGACCACAGGCGAACTCGACCACCTCGATTCCTCGACTCACTTCGCCGAGCGCGTCGGCCGCGACCTTGCCATGCTCTCGCGTCACCATCTCCGCCATCTCGACCTTGTGCTTCTCGAGAAGCTGCCGGTAGGCGAACATGACGCGGGCTCGCTGGGCCAGTGAGGCCGCGCCCCACTTCTTCTGGGCGGCGGCCGCGGCCTTTACTGCGGCGTCCACGATATCCGGAGTGGCGAAGGCCACCCGGGTGTTCGACTCGCCGGTGGCGGGATTGAAGACGTCGCCCCAGGTGTCGACCGGTCCCTGGTACGGCTTCCCGCCGATCCAGTGGGTGAGCAG
>JAGNNV010000263.1:1964-5122 GCA_017990495.1 Vicinamibacteria bacterium | reverse complement strand
GTGCCCACCAGGAAGCTCTCCGAGAACACTTTGCCGCAGTAGGGGTTCGCGCGGCGGCCCGAGGCCTTATCGATGTTCACGAAGACGACACCTTCTTCCGGCGGAAGGAAGCCCCGCTTGCCGAGGCCGGCTACCGCCGCCTTCATGAACTCCGTCCAGATGGGCAATGCGGCGCGCGAGCCCGCGAGGTTGACGGGGGAGTTGTCGTCGTAGCCCACCCACACGATGGTGACGATGTCGGGGGTGAAGCCCGCGAACCAGGCGTCGCGGGTGTCGTTGGTGGTGCCGCTTTTGCCCGCCGCTTCGGCCGAGAAACCCAAGCCCCGCGCGGCGGCGCCCGTGCCCTCGTTCAGCACACTCTCCATCATCCGGGTGACGAGGTACGTGGTTTCCTGCCGCACCACCCGCGACTCCGACGAGTTGCCGCCCAGATCGAAGGAAGTTCCGTCCTCGGTGGACGCGCGCCCCAGGGCGAAGGGCTCGCGGCGGTAGCCGCCTGAAGCCAGCACCTCGTAGGCCGTGGCCATTTCGAGCGGACTCACTTCGAACGAACCGAGGGCCACCGACGGCACCGCCTGGATCGACTGGGAGATTCCCATCTGGTCGCGCCAGAGGATGGCGATGCGCTCGTAGCCGATCATCTCCGCCACCTTGAGGGTGGCCACGTTGAGGCTCTTGGCCAGGGCGCGACGCAGCGTCACCGGACCGAAGTACTCGTCCTCGAAGTTCTGGGGGATGTATTCCTTGTCCTCATAAAAGAAGACGTAAGGCGAGTCGTCCACCACCGTGGCCGGGGTGATGGGGGGCAGGGCGGGGTCGTCGAGGGTGGCCTCGAAGGCGGCGAGGAACACGAAGGGCTTGAAGGTCGACCCCGGCTGACGCTTCGCCTGCACCGCGCGGTTGAACTGGCTCTGGGTGTACGAGCGGCCGCCCACGAGGGCGAGAATTCCTCCCGTCTTCACGTCGAGAGAGATGAGCGCGCCCTGGAGCTTCATGCCGTCCTTGCGCTTCAGCTTCGCGTCAAGGTCGGCGAGGCCGGTTTCCATGGCTTCCTGGGCCACCCGCTGCAGCCGCAGGTCGAGCGTGCTTTCAACCTTGAGGTTGTGAAAGCCGCTTTCGCCGAAGCGGGTCTTCAGATCCCGGCGGACGAGGTCGATGAAATAGGGCGCGTCGAGGCCAGGGCTCGACTTCGACTTGACCTCGATGGGCGCGTCGGCAAAGGCCGCAAGGTCCTCGGCCGTGATGAAGCCCTCCTCGGCCATGGCCCTCAGCACCGCGTTGCGCCGCGCCTTGGCCCGCTCGGGATGACGCATGGGGTTATAGGGGTTGGGCGACTGGATCATGCCCGCGAGCAGGGCCGACTCGACCACCGAGAGGTTCGAAATGTCCTTCTGGAAGAAGACCCGGGCGGCTTCGCCCATGCCATTGATGTTGAACGAGCCCACCTGGCCCAGGTAGATCTCGTTCATGTACAACTCGAAGATCTCCTTCTTGGAAGCCCGGCGCTCCAGCACAAAGGAAAGGGCGGCCTCCTGGATCTTGCGCTTCAGGGTTTGATCCGGAGTGAGAAAGAAGTTCTTCACGAACTGCTGGGTCAGGGTGGAACCGCCCTGCAGGTTCCCCCCGGGTTTCATGTTGCGCAGGGCCGCGCCCACGATGCGGAAGGGATCGAAGCCCGGGTGCTGAAAGAAACGCCGATCCTCAATGGCGAGGACCGCCTCGACGAGAACGCGGGGCACCTCGTCGTACTTGATGAAACGCCGCTTCTCCCGCTCTTCGCCCTCGAAGAGGTACGAGATGAGGGCCGGCTCGAGGGTGAGAACCTTCAACTCCTTGTCGTCCTTCAAGGTCTTGATCGATTTCACGATGAAGCCCGAGTTCTTGGTGTTGGCGAAGACGACGTTCACCAGATCAGGGACGGGCGGAGCCCCATCGGCCACGCTCTCCCGGGCCCGGAGGGTGATATTCCCGTCCGCCATCCGGAACTCACCAGGACCCGGCTCCGCCTTCTGGGTGTCTTGATAGGAGAGCGCATTCAGGATGGAGACGAACCCTTCGGCGGTCATGTGGTCGCTGGTGCGGATAGAAACCGGCCGGGAGTAGACCCTGGTGGGCACGCGCTTCCGCGCCTCCTGCAGCCGGGCGTCCACCAGCGAGCTGCTGCGGACGAACACCCACAGGAAGAACCCGAACAGGGCGGCCAACGGGAGGCTCAGCAGGGTGAGAAGCAGGACTCCCGCCTTCAACCTACGGTTCGAGTAGACTCCTCGACTCGGATCCCCCTTGGATGTGCTCAAGGTCGCGAGTATAGCGACCCCTGCGAGGAGAGGCTTTGTCTCAGGCCTCCATCGACCCCGCTTTCGGGTCGCGCGTCCATCCCGCGGGCGGGTTCGTCGCATCGTGCCCCGAACCCCACATCTTCAAGACTCATATCCCCAAAGGAAAAACGCTGTGCTCTCTCTTCGCCGCTTCGTAACTCTCGCCGGCCTCGTGGTGGCCGCTTCCACCGCTTCGGCCCAGACCGGTCCGATGTTGACCCCCAGCGCCTTCATTCCCGCGCCGGGAAACGTGACGCTCGACGTCTTCGGCATGACCATCGGGAAAGAACCGAACTTCCTGACCTTCGCCGAAGCCGGGACGCTTCAGGAGCGCACCCGTGTCGATGGCCCGGTTATCCGCCTCAGCTATGTGCCCTCGGCCCGCGCCGAGTTCACCGCCGAATTCAACGGGCAGACTTACGCCATCAACGATCCCCGCTACGGCAAGACCATCTCCGATTTCGGCGACGCCACTCTGCGCGCCAAGCTTGGCCTCGCCAAGGGTGAGGTTTCCGCGGCTCCCGCGGTGGCCCTCCAGTTCGAGGTGACCCTGCCCAACACCAGCTTCGGCAACGGCCTTGGCCCCAACACCCTCCGCATGGAATCGGCTCTGATTGTGGGCTACAAGACGGAGAAGGTGACGGTCAGCGGCAAGGCCGGTCTGGCCATCCAGGACGAGCCTCTCCGCCAGCACGAGCAGCGCGACTTCGCCTCGCTCTCCGCCTCTATCGCCTACCAGGTCTCCGAGAAGATCGAGATCTTCGCCGACGCCGGCGGGTTCATGGGTGATGGCGTTCCGGGCGCGATCGCCCGCCGCGAGGCGCGCGCGGGCCTTCAGTA
>JAGNNV010000263.1:0-1864 GCA_017990495.1 Vicinamibacteria bacterium | reverse complement strand
GCCAGGGCGCGGGCCACCGCGGATCCCGAGGTTCCGGCAAGACGCCCCGGGCTCTGGAACTCGTCGTGTTCCTCGGTGTACCAGGCGATGCGGGCCATGGTCTCCACCGATTCCACGGGGAAGTTCCCCGAAGCGGTTTCCGCGGAAAGCATCACCGCGTCGGTGCCGTCGAGGATGGCGTTCGCCACATCCGAGGCCTCGGCCCGGGTGGGCCGTGCGCGGTCGATCATGCTCTCGAGCATCTGGGTGGCGGTGATCACGGGCTTGCCCGCGGCGTTCGCCATGGCGATGATCTTCTTCTGCAGGGTGGGCACTTCTTCCGTGGAGAGTTCCACGCCCAGGTCGCCGCGCGCCACCATCACCCCGTCCGCCTCTTCGAGGATGCTCGCGAGATTGTCGATGGCTTCCCGCTTCTCGATCTTCGCGATGAGCGGCGCGTCGCCGCCGAGGCTTCGGATCAGGTCCTTCGCTTCGCGCAGATCCTCGGGCCGACGCACGAACGAGAGGGCCACGAAGTCGACGCCAAGCGATAGACCGAAGGCGAGATCGGATCGGTCCTTGTCGGTGAGGGCGGGAATCGACAGCGACACCCCGGGCAGGTTCATCCCCTTGTTCGACTTGAGGATCCCGCCGTGGATGATTTCGCAGGTGACCGAGCGCTCCGCGGTTCCGAGCACCTTGAGTTCGAGATTGCCGTCGTCGAGGAGGATGGTGTCGCCCGGCTTGGCGTCTCTGGGCAAGGGCTCGTAGGTGGTGCCGATGCGCTCGGGAGTTCCCACCACGGTTTCGTCGTTGGTGATGATCAGGGTGCGTCCGGTCTCGAGGACGATGCCTTCGGGCAGGGCCACCTTGGTGGTGCGGATCTTCGGACCGGAGAGATCCTGCAGGATGGCCACCGCGTCGCCTCGGCGCTTCGCGATCTCGCGAATGAGGTTGAACGTTCGCGAGTGGTCCTCGTGTGAACCGTGGGAGAAGTTCAAGCGGAAGACGGTGGCGCCCGCGGTCATGAGCTGGTCGAGGACGTTTTCCGTGGATGAGGCAGGGCCGATGGTGGCCACGATCTTGGTTCGTCGCATGGTTCTTGTCTCAAGTATCCCATTCCCAACTTGAAGGCGACCCGCCCCCGCCTCATAGACTGCGGCGTTTTGATGTCTCCAACCTTCGTCGCCCTGGTGCTGCTCGCCGGATTCCTGGGCTTCCGCCTCTATGCCCGCTTCGCGCCGGCCCGCCCCCGGCCGATCTTCGCGGAGAACCACATCTTCGCCGGCAGGCTTACCGAGGGTTTGCTCCACGCTCTCATCTCGGATCGCGGGTTCATGCGCGTGGACACTCGCCTGAGTGCGTTCGAGGGCTCGGCGGTGATCGTGGATCGAGACGGCGCCTGCGGTCGCCTTGTGCTCTATCCGGCGCTTGGCTTTGGCAGGGAATCGGACCTTCTCGGTTTGCGCGCGGTGGCGGCCCGGCACGCAGAGGAAGACAAGATCACGGTGGTCGTGGTGGGTGGAAGCGAGGAGTTTGGCGAGAGCGCCTTCGAGGCCGCCGGTCCGCTGCGCGTCCTGCACATCGGCGACGATGGCCGCCTTCGTGAAGTCCGTCGCGGATTCAAGTCGGCGGCGCCGAGGCTGGTGGTTGAAAGCGCGCTCGACCGCATGGCCCGGGATCTCAAAGACGGCGCGTTTCCGACCGTCGACCTCCTGACCGCGCGTTCTCTGGTGGGCTCTCCCGACGACGCTTCGATGCCGCCCTCGCGAGCCGCCTTCCGCGGCGTGGTCACCACCGCCCTCACCGTGGCTATCGCGTTGTGCTTCGCGATCGAAGTGGCGATCAGCCGCGATTCAATCCGCGGCGACGGCGCGGTCCTTTC
>JAGNNV010000262.1 GCA_017990495.1 Vicinamibacteria bacterium | reverse complement strand
GACCGCGCGTTACTCTTGAAGCTCACCCTCGCCGTGGTCATGCTGGCGCACAGCGTGCCGGGGATGATCGATGGCGGCGTGAACGCGTTTGGCCGTCTCTACCTCGACCCCGCGGGATTCGCGCCCTTCGGCCTGCCCCTGGCCTGGGCGATCAAGCTGTCGCACGTGGCCATGGCCGCGGCCCTGCTGTCCGGCCGATTTCTTCGGCCCCTCGGATGGATCACCATTTCCGTGCTCCTGATGGGCATCATCATGATCCACGGTCGGGAAGGCTGGTTCGTGGTGGGCGGGGGCCGAAACGGCGCTGAGTTCAACGTTCTCCTCATCGCCGCGTTCCTGACCGTCATGTACCCCGATGGCTTGCAGCGCAGGGAGCGCTCGGCCTAGTACTGAAAGAGGGCGCCCGCGGCTCAGTGCGTTGCCGCACCGAGAGCGGGCGGGCGTTCGCGGTAAACACTGTTCGGGGATTCCCCCGGGTCCACTTTTTGGGCGCCTCCTGATCATCCGGAGAACACCACGAGTGATGAGCTCTGAACGGCACCGCGCATGATGAGCTCCGGAACGGCGAAGGCCGCGGCCCCGGCCTTGCGCGCACTCCTGCTGCTGGCGGCCTGCCTCGTCGCGGTTCAGGCGATGCGGGTGGTGACGGTCCGGGCGCAAGAGCCGCCACCAAAGGCCGGCGCTTCGCCGGCGCCGCCGCCCGGAGGGGACGATCTCTCCCTGGCTCCCGCGAAGGTGGATGTCATTCCGGTCGCGCGGGATGAAGAAATCCGCCAGCGCCTTCAAAGCGTGCTGGTGGCGACGGATTGGTTTACCGGGCCGGAAGTCCGGGTTGAGCAAGGGGTCGTCTTCCTCGAGGGCCGCGTGGCCTCCGCTGAACTCAAGAAGTGGGCGGGCGATCTGGCCCGCAATACCCAGGACGTCGTCGCGGTGGCCAATCGGATGGAGGTTGCGGAGCGGCCTATGTGGGACTGGGACCCGGCACGACGCGGCCTGATGGCGCTCTGGCGCGACTTTCTGCGCTCGCTCCCCTTGTTTCTCCTTGGGCTGCTGATCCTGGCGCTGTCAGTGGGAACGGGACTGCTGGCCGCGAGGAGAACGCGCGCGGTTCTGCGGGGCCGGGTTCAGGCGCGGCTGTTGCGCAATGTGGTGGCGGGTGGCATCGGCGTGCTCGTGTTCCTGGTGGGCACCTACATCGTCCTCCGAGTCTCCGGCCTGACCGAACTCGCGCTGACCGTGGTCGGGGGCACTGGTCTCGTCGGTCTGGCCGTGGGCATCGCCTTCCGGGACATCACCGAAAACTTTCTCGCCAGCATCTTTCTGAGCATGCAACGGCCGTTCGAGACGGGCGATCTGGTCGAGGTGGCGGGCGTGACGGGATACGTACAGCAGTTGAATGTGCGCACGACCATTCTGATGGCCATGGACGGCAATCTCGTGCAGATTCCCAATGCCAGCGTCTACAAGAGCAATCTGCGCAACTTCACGACCAACTCCAACCGGCGCGATCATTTCGATATCGGGATCGGTTACGACGACACGATCAACGAGGCGCAGGGAATAGCGCTCCAGGTGCTGACCGCCCATCCGGCGGTGTTGAACGAACCAGAGCCTTTGGTGCTGGTCGATGGTCTGGGAAAGGCCACGGTCAACCTCCGCGTCTACTTCTGGATCAACGGCCGCAAACACTGGTTGAAAGTGCGGTCCTCGCTGATCCGGCTGGTGAAGCGCGCCTTTCAGAAGCACGGCATCTCAATGCCCGACGAGGCGCGCGAGGTGGTCTTCCCACAGGGCATCCCCATCACGATGACCGGCGGGAAGGCGGCGGGAACCCCCGACGCGCGGACAGCAGAGCACCTTCAAGGCGATGGCCCCTCAGAAGCGCTGGAGGTGGTGTCCACCAAAGCGGAAGGCGGGTTGCAGAGCGAGGCACACGTCCTGGACGAACAGGCACGCCAGGCCCAACCGCTGCGCGAGGAGGAGAATCTCCTGCCCAAGGGACCCTCCAGTTCCCCGTCTGGAGAACCGGCGCGCGACTCGCCTGGAGACGCGGCCCGGACGGGCGTCTCGCCATGAAGGCTCCGAAAGGGCCCAAGCCCCACGCCCCCGCACGCACCCGCGGCATGCGCGAGGTTCGCGCCTTGGGCTCGCCCCTGAATCGGCAGGTGCTGCTCCCCGCGGAGAGATTCATCTACAGCGAAACGATCAGCGGCGCTTTGCTGCTCGCCTGCGCGGTAGTGGCCTTGTTGTGGGCCAACTCCCCGTGGAGTCAGTCGTATTTCGCCCTCCGCGACATACCGGTTTCCTTTCAAATCGGCGCCTTCTCCGTCGCCATGGATTTGCAGCACTGGATCAACGACGGGTTGATGGCCATCTTCTTCTTCGTGGTGGCGCTGGAGATAAAACGTGAGCTCATCTCCGGCGACCTTTCGGATAAACGCAAGGCGGCCCTGCCGGTAGCGGCGGCCCTGGGCGGCATGATCGTGCCGGCCGGCCTTTATCTCGCACTGAACTTCGGTGGCGCAGGCGCTCTGGGCTGGGGCATTCCGATGGCGACGGACATCGCTTTCGCTGTCGCCATTCTCGCGTTGCTCGGTGAGCGCGTGCCTTCGCAGTTGCGAATCTTCCTGCTCACGTTCGCAATCGCGGACGACGTCGGCTCGATCCTGGTGATCGCCGTCTACTACACCGCGCACTTTTCCCTCGAGGCGATGGGGCTGGCCATCGGCGTCCTGGGGCTGATGCTGGCGATGCGCCGGCTGGGGTTCCGCTCAACCCTTGCCTATGTTCTGCCGGCCGTTGTCTTCTGGGTCGCCATGCTCAAATCCGGCGTTCACGCCACCATCGCGGGCGTCATTCTCGGTGCGATCACTCCGGCGAAGTCGTCGGGGCGCAAGAGTACTTTCGTGGAGACGATGAGGGCCACCCTGCCGGATGTGCGCGACTCGCTTGACCGGGAGGAGTCGGAGCGGAGCGAGGTGATGATCGGGCGCATCGAGGAACTGGCCCGCCAGACGGAGTCGCCGCTCGAGCGGTTGGAGCGCATGGTTCATCCGTGGACGAGTTACCTGGTACTGCCGCTGTTCGCCCTGGTCAATGCCGGCGTGGCGCTCTCCGCTGAGTTCATCCGGCAGGCGCTCACCAGTTCGGTGACGTTGGGAGTGATGTTGGGCCTCGTGGTCGGCAAAGTGGTGGGCGTGACCGGCTTCGCGTGGCTTTCGGTACGACTGGGTTGGGCGACGATGCCCGGTGGCGTGGCCTGGCCGCACATCACCGGGGCGGGACTGATCGGCGGTGTGGGTTTCACGGTGAGCCTGTTCATCACCGGATTGGCCTTTTCGGACAAGATGTTGATCGAGGAAGCCAAAGTCGGGGTGCTTGCCGCCTCGCTCATTGCCGCGCTGGGCGGTTATCTGTTCCTCCTGCTGTACAGCCGCAGAACACAACCGAGAGAGGTCCAAGCCGAGTGATAGCCTCCCCAGGGAAGGTAACCCCCCAGGCCATGACGCGGCACTTCTCGATGATCCGTGACTTCCACCTCGCGGACCTGTTCACGCTCCTGAACGGGGCGTGTGGCACCGCGGCGATCTTCTTCGCCATGTCGCACATCGCCGAGGGATCCGACGGCAAGCCCTACGCCGCGGGCGCGTTCATCGTGCTCGCTCTCCTTTTCGACGTTCTCGACGGGCGGGTCGCCCGCTGGCGTCACACCGCGTCGGCCATGGGACGCGAGCTCGACTCTCTGGCCGACATCGTCAGCTTCGGCGTCGCCCCCGCCTGCCTTGCCTTCGCGCTCGGCTTTCGCGGACTGTGGGACGCCGTGGGCCTGGTGTATTTCGTGAGCTGCGGCATCTCCCGCCTCGCGCGCTACAACATCACCGCCGAAGCCATGTCGCAGGAGGCGGGCAAAGTCACCTACTTCGAGGGCACGCCGATTCCTTCGAGCGTGCTGCTGGTTCTGGTGTTGATGGGGCTCACCTTTGCCGGGCGCGTGGGCTCGAGTATCCCCGGGGGCGTGGTGGACATCCTGTCCTACACCCTGCACCCGCTGGTGCTGCTGTTCGTGCTTTCCGGGTCTTTGATGATCAGCAAGACGGTGCGCATCCCCAAGCCCTGATCGGGGGCCTCCCTTTTCTGGCTCATTTCTTCGCTCCGAACTTCACCGCTTCCACCACGGCGACCGGTATCAGCGAACCCAGGCCGATGAGCCCCCAGTCGGCTCCGCCCAGCAGCTCGGTGCGCAGGACGGTCCGCAGGAAGGGCACATAGACGGCGGCGAGCTGCAGCAGAACGCAGACGAGCGTCGCCCCCCAGAGCCAGCCATTCGTGAATAGACGAGAGGTGAACGCCGACCCGGTCCGCGAACGTGCGTTGAAGGCGTGGAAGACCTGGGCCAGAGCAAGGGTCATGAAGCAGATCGTGACCGCGCGCGACAGACCCTGGCCCTCGCTGCCGTACCAGCGCATGCCCATGGCGAATGTTCCGAGCGCGCAGCCGCCGAGGAGCAGGCCCTGCCATACGATCAGCCAGCCGAAGCGTGGCGTCATCAGCGGCTCCTGCGGGCTGCGGGGCGGACGCTTCATCACGTCGGGAGCCGAGGGCTCGAGGGCCAGAGCCATGGCGGGAAAGATGTCCGTGACCAGATTGAGCCAGAGGATCTGCAGAACGCCCAGGGGCATGGGCCAGCCGATCATGATCGCCGCGAACACGGTGACGATCTCGCCGAAGTTGCACGAGAAGAGATAGTGGATGAAGCGAAGGATGTTGTGGACGATGATGCGGCCCTGCTCGACCGCAGCCACGATGGTCGCGAAGTTGTCGTCGGTGATGACCATGGCCGCCGCTTCCTTGGCCACCTCGGTGCCGCGAATGCCCATGGCCACGCCGATGTCGGCCTTGCGAAGGGCGGGCGCGTCGTTGACGCCGTCGCCGGTCATCGCCACCACCTGGCCCTCGCGCTGCAGCGCGTCCACGATCTTCAGCTTGTCCTCGGGAGACACACGAGCGAAAACTGAAGCGCCCTTGATCACCTCCAGCCAGCCCGCCTCATCGAGACCGGCCAGGTCCTTCGCGTGCACGGTTCGCAGCGGCTTGCCCTGCAGGTCCAGGTCGAGTCCCAGTTGCCGCGCGATCTCGGCCGCGGTGGT
>JAGNNV010000261.1 GCA_017990495.1 Vicinamibacteria bacterium | reverse complement strand
TTCGTCACCATCTCATCGTCGGTGATCGCGCCGCCCGCGGGCGCCGACATGACCACGGTTGAGGGACTCACCGCGGCCATGCCGCGACTCGAGGCGAAGCACTTCGTGTTTCCCTTCCTGGCCCATGCCCTCGGCACCCTGGTGGCGGCGCTGGTCGCCGTGAGCATCGTGCCGCATCACAAGATGAGGGTCGCGTTCGGCATTGGAGGGCTGTTCCTCGCGGGCGGCGTGGCGGCTTCGATGATGATCCCGGCTCCCACCTGGTTCATCGCCCTCGACCTGATCGCGGCGTACCTTCCGATGGCGTGGCTCGGCGCCAAACTCGGCCGCGCTTAGCCAAATAAAAAGGCGGTGAGCTTGAAGGCTCACCGCCTGGCTTGGATCAAGGGCGCCTCGCGGCGCCCCGCGTCAGCCCAGCTTGCGGATGATGGAGACGATCACCCGTCGCATGTCGGCTTCCATGAACTCAAGCCTCATCTCATCCGGGGTGGGGTTCATGATGGTGGGCGGCTGGGTGCGGATGTAGCGGTTTAGCGCGGGCAGGGCCTTGCGAGCGCCCGGTCCCATGCGACGGAGCGAGTTCACCGCCGCCTCACGAACCACGATCACTGAATCGGTCTCGAGGGCGTAGCCAAGAATTTCGGCGGCGGCGGCGCCGGCCGCGGCCAGGGCGTTGGCGGCATCGACGCGCTGCTGGATCGAGCCCTTCTGAAGCCGGTTCGACAGGGTGGGGACATCGACATCGTCACCCGCCGCCTGGCGGATCGAGGCCTGGAGTTTGGCCGCTTCTTCCGCGGCCTTCCCGTCGGCCACCGCCTTCTCATAACGAACCACCGCGTCGCTCGCCCAGGTATCCGGACGACCCGCGGCGTCGGCGGCCTGAATGGCGGCCTTGGTCTTGGTGAAGTCGGGAGCGTTGCGGTTCGCGTTGACCGCGATGAAGTACTGGCTGCGGGCGACACCGGCGCGGGTTTCCGCGTAGAGAGCCTTGTCCATCTGTCCCGCCGTGTCGAATGCGGCGATGGCTTCGGGATAGGCCTCGGCGTAGAACTGAGCCCAGCCCAGACCGTAGTACAGACCGCCATTCTTGGGATCGAGCTCGATGGCCTTCTTGTAGGCGGCGATCGCTTCGGCGGCCTTGGGCGGCTTCATGCGCGAAAGCACCCAGCCGTAGTTGGCGAAGCCCGCGGCGCTCTTGTAGCCGGGGGTGTTGGTGAGGGCGGCGAGGACCTGAGCGCCCTTCTCGGTGTCGCCGCTCATGCCGAGGAGCAGACCGTAGTTCGACTTGATGCCGATGTCGGTGGGATTGAGTTCCACCGCCTTGGCGTAGGCGTCCTTGGCGTCCTCGTAAGACCGCGTCATGTGATACGAGTGGGCGAGCAAGGCGAAGGCGTCGCCCGCTTTGGGCATGGCCGCGGTGGCCTTCTCGAGCGGCTCGATGGCGTCCTTGTATTGACCCTTGCGGGCCAGGAACTCGCCGTAGACCTTGTTGGCCTCGGGATTCTCGGGATTCGCCTTCACCAGTTCGGCCGCGTCCTTGATCGCGCCTTCGAGGTCGCCGCTGCGGAACTTGGCGGTAATGATGGCGGTGCGAGCGGCGGTGAAGCCGGGATCGGTGGTGAGTGCCGTCTGGTAGGAGACTTTCGCCTGATCGTAGTTGCCACGCGCTTCGAAGAGCTTCGCCACCACCACTTGAACCTGGGGCTCCTTGGGCGAGAGGAACGCGCCCTGCTGGGCCTGAGCGATCGCGTCGGTCCACGAAGGATCGTTGCCGTTGAAGTTCTTCTCCGCGGAGATCGCGTACCCGAGGGCGGCGAAGGCGGCACCCGAGTTCTTGTCCATCTCGGTGGCCTTGAGAGCGACGGCCTTGGCCTCGGCGGCCTTGTTGGACGCCACCAGCGCGTAGGCGAGACCTACATGAGCGGCGGTGTTCTTGGGATCAAGCTCGGTGGCTTTGCGATAAGCCGCAACCGCCTCGGCGACCTGACCGGACAAAAACAGGGCGTCTCCCTTGCCCGCGTGGGCCGCGGATACCGTGGCCCCCGCAGCAATCGCGGCATCGGCCGAGGCGTGCGCAGATTTTGCGTCGCCAACCCGGGCCTGGGCCGAAGCCAGGGCGCCCAGGGAGTGGCCGTTCTTCTCGGCGGCGGCCGCCTTCTTGGCGAAGTCGAGCGCCGCTTTGCCGGTACCGGTCTTGAGCGCCATCTGGGAGGCCGCCGCGTAGGCGCGGGCCTGGAGAGCAGGCGTGGCTGAGCCCGCCATCTCCACCGCCTTGGCCAGACTCGCCTGAGCCTCGTCGCCGTTTCCATTGAGTTCCTGGAGATTGGCGAGGGCCAGGAAGGCCTCCACCGAGGGCGAGCTCGACGTGAGCTTCACCATCTGCTTGATGGCTTCGTCGGCCTTCCCTTTGGCGAACTGTTCCTGAGCCTTGGCAATGGCCTGATCGGTCTTCACGTCAGCCCGCGCCGTGGCGGCCGCGAAAGAGCCCGCGACAACAAGAACGAGCAGAGCGCCGAATTTGTTCTTCTTCATATTCCGGTGAACCTCTTTAAGATCGCCTCAAAGCGCGCGAGTGTACAAGACAACACAAGCCGGTTCACACTGCGTGTCCGACTCTCCACGCCTCCGGTCCCGACCAGAGGCAAGAACAACTTCTCACGATCGCTGTCTCACAGGGATTCAATACCTAAGACGCACGAGCGGTCGACAATCCGGTGACCCCGATCACGAATTTCAATTTTCTTCAGCTTGGATGCAACCATGGCACGCTGGTTGCTCGTCTAATGGAGCAGAAGACGTAACTACCCTCCAAATACCCTCCAAACCAACTCTGCTCCCGTAAAGTCGGGAACCTCCCTCCAAGGAGGAACGCTTCGGGAGGGGACGCAGCCAAGCGCTGCGCACCCCTCCCAAAAGCAATTTTTGGCCCCGGTGCCAACATTTTGCCCCGCGTCGTTGAACCGCCCGCTCTTCGGCTACTCTCCCCGCCATACTTGAAACGCATGACGAGTCTTGAGATTGTCCGCCGACGCCCTGAACACGACCCGGAGCTTTTCGCCCTCTATGCCGAAGTTTTCGGGGACGGAAACCTTGAGCGGAGCCGAAGACGCTACGACTGGCAGTACTTCGAGAACCCGAACACCCCCGACGACGGCCCGGTGATCTGGATGGCGCGGGAGGGGGACAACCTGCTCGGCCAGATGGCGACCATGCCCTTCCCGATGTGGTGGGGCGACCGCGAAGTGCGCGCCTCCGCGGGCAACGACTACTTCGTGCGCAAGAGCGCCCAGGGACGCGGCATCGGCATCGCCTTATCCAACCGGTGGGCCGACGAGGTGGATGTAGCACTGGCGCTGGGGCTCACCCCCTCCTCCTACCCTCTCTTCAGGAAGATCTTCACCGATGTGGGGCCCGTGCCCTCGTACCTCAAGATCCTCGATGCCAGCGCGGTGGTTCGGAGGAAATGGGGCGCTTTTGCGGGGAGTGTGGCAGGACCGCTCGTCGGTCTCGGGCTCGCCCTGATCTCCCGCCGCCCGGAGCAGGCGCGCGACGTCGAGGTGCGCGCCGTCGCGACTTTCGACGACGAGTACGACGATTTGTGGCTCCGCGCCCGCGCGTCCTTCGCCACCTGCGTGCGCCGCGACGCCCGCTACCTCCGGTGGAAATATCTCGCTTGTCCGTTTCGCCAGTATCGGGTGCTCGAGGCGCGGAAGTCAGGCACGCTTTCCGGCTACGCGGTCTTGCGTGAAGAGGGTGAGGCCTCCTTCCGGCGGGGAGTCATCGCCGACCTCTTCTGTGACACCGAGGATCAGAGCACCCAGGACGCTCTGCTCGCCGCGGCCATAGCCGACTTTTCTACAAAGCGCATGGCCAGGATCGAGGTCTACTGCTTCAATGCGAGGCTGGCCGCCGCGTTGCGCCGTCACGGGTTTCGGTCGGGCGCCACCGCGGTCCAGTACTGCGTGGCTTTTCGCGGCACCCCCGACGCGCACGGTGTCACGAGGCCGGTGCTGGACGCGGTGAAGAATTGGAATCTCTACATCGGCGATGGAGACTTGGACCGCGCATGAGCGGACAGCCTCTCTTCATGGTGGGCGTCGACACCGAAGCCGACGACCAGTGGACCTTGCCGGGCCGGAGACGGTTGTCCGTGGAGAACGCTCTCGCGCTCCCGCGTCTGCAGGCCGTGTGCGACGCCCACGGAGTGCGCCCTTCGTATCTGGTCACCCACGAGATGGCAACCCGCGAGCCGTCGCGTCAGGTGCTGCGCGACCTGGCCGCCACCGGGCGTTGTGAGATCGGCGCCCATCTGCATCCTTGGAGTTCACCTCCGTACAGGGTGGAGGACCTTGTGGGACGCTACCCGAGCGAACTCGACGACTCGCTTCTCGAGACCCAGTTGAGCGAACTGACCACCGCCATCGAAACCTCGGTGGGGGTGCGGCCGGTCAGTTACCGCGCCGGTCGCCATGGATTCGACACCCGCTCTCTGCGCATCCTCGAGAAGCTCGGCTATCGCGTCGACACCAGCGTCGATCCCCTGTTCAACGAACGGCGCAAGGGCGGACCCTCGTTCGCGGGCGCGCCGGTTTCGCCCTACTGGCCGAGCCACAAGGACGTGCGAAACGCGGGAGGCTCCACAGTCCTCGAGATTCCCGTTTCTTCGTCCACCGCACCCTGGCTCCCCAAGTTCCTCGAGAAGCAGTTCACCTCACTGCCCGCCATCCCGTGGCGCGGAGTGTTGAAACGGCTGGGGATCCGCGCGGTCTGGCTGCGACCGTCTTACTCCAGCGTCGACGACGCGAAGGCGCTGGCGAGTTCACTGGTGTCGCGATCCGTGCCCACTCTCAACATGTTGTTCCATTCGAGCGAGCTGATTCCCGGCGGATCGCCCTACAACAAGGATGCGGCCGACGTGGATCGTTTCTTCGACCGGCTCGAGCAGATCTTCGACCACATCATGAAGCGCCTGAAGGCCCGCGGCGTCACGTACGCCGAATGCGCCGACGCTCTTCAGCTCCAGCTCCCGCGGCCCGTCCGTTGAGGATTGTGATGGTCACTCCCCATCTGCCGCCCTACCAGGCGGCGAATGCGCTGCTTCCGCACGTCCTCGGCGTGGAACTCGAGAAACGCAAACACGCGGTTTC
>JAGNNV010000047.1 GCA_017990495.1 Vicinamibacteria bacterium | reverse complement strand
CAAGGGGCGGCCCTACAAACGCTCGTCCGTATCCACCCGAAATTTGCGGTAGTTCGAGTAGGTCGAGGTCTGACGAATGCGGACCGTCTTGAAGAAAAAGGCGCGGGCGGTGACGAAGGTGTTCACCCGGGCGGGCAGCCAGACCTTGTCCTCGAGGAGCACGAACTCGATCTCGAAGGTGATGGCGCGCAGCTTGACGCCGGTGGCGATCTTGGCTCGGATGTCATCGCTGCTTCGCGCTTCCAGCCGAATCACCCGCTTGTCACGTTCATCGATGACGACGCGGCCTGAAAGTTGCCGGAGCAGATCGTCGCCGATGCCCACCACTTCCTTCTTCTGTGAATCCTCGCTCAGCGGTTTGAAAGTGAACTCCAGCGCGCTCCGGTCCAGCAACTCGCGCCGCCCCACGGTCTGAAAATCAAACGACGGAAAGAGCCGCGACAGCCGCACTCCGGTCTGCTCCGTCACCACTTGCCCCTCGCGAATGGCCCTGGCCCGCTCCTCCACCTTGTGATCCACCGCCGCCTGCTCTTTCTCAGGCAGCGGCTGAGAGTTCCGCGCCACCAGCCGCCTGACCTGCCGCGTCTTCACGTAGAACACCTCGTAGCGCAGGCTGGTCTTCGAGGTGGCGATGCCGTTCTTGTCGAGGTTCTCGCGGACTTCCAGGAGGTCGTAGGTGTAGTCGCTGATCGCGTCGTCCTGCTGTCGCTGTTCCGAGAGCAGACTTCGCACGTAGGCGTTGCCTTCGGGCAGCGGATCGTCCGGCCACGCCGCGGACGCGCCCGTGAGCCCAACCAGCGCGAGGCCGAGAATCAGGGCCAGGAGGGCCCGGTGAGACGCTCGACGGATCAGCCGGAGATCCTGGTGGCGATGGCTTCCTCCACCTCGCTGGTGGAGGCGGAGCCGCCCAGATCCTTGGGCATGTGTTTGCCCTCTCTGAGCACGTCGGCCACCGCGGCCCTCACCCGATTGCCGGCCTCGAGTTCGCCGATGTAGTCGAGTAGCAGTGCTCCGGAGAGGATCAGGGCGATGGGATTGGCGATGTTCTTGCCGGCGATGTCGGGAGCGCTGCCATGGACCGCTTCGAAGGTGGCGCCCTTCTCCCCGATGTTCGCGCCGGGCGCAAGACCTAAGCCCCCCACCAGACCCGCGCACAGGTCGGAGACGATGTCCCCGTAGAGGTTTTCGAGCAGGAGCATGTCGAAGCGGGTGGGGTCGAGGACGAGCTGCATGCAGCAGTTGTCCACGATGATGTCGTCGTACTTGATGTCGGGGAAGTCCGCGGCCACCTTCAAGCAGCAGTCGAGGAACAGGCCGTCCGACAACTTCATGATGTTGGCTTTGTGCACCGCGGTGATGCGCTTGCGTCCGTGGGCCCGTGCGTAGTTGAAGGCGAATCGCGCGATGCGGGTGGAGGCCTTCTCGGTGATCACCTTGATCGACTCGACCACTCCGGGCACCACGATGTGCTCGAGGCCGGAGTACAGATCCTCGGTGTTCTCGCGGATGATGACGAGGTCCACGTTGTCGTACCGGCTCTTCACCCCGGGCAGGGTCTTGATCGGGCGCACGTTCGCGTACAGATCGAGGCCCTTGCGCAGGGCCACGTTGATGGAAGCGTGACCGCTGCCGATGGGCGTGGTGGTCGGTCCCTTGAGGGCCAGACCGTTCGCGCGGATGGAGTCGAGTGTCTTCTGGGGCAGGGGCGTGCCCTCGGTGGCGATGGCCATGGCTCCCGCCATCTGCGAATCCCACTCGATCTTCACTCCGGTGGCCTCGATCACGCGCACCGTGGCCGAAACCACTTCCGGGCCGATCCCGTCGCCCGCGATCAACGTCCCTCGCCGCGTTCCGCTCATGCCACCGCTCCAATCTGATGTTTGTTGAGGATCTCCAGCACCGCTTCGGGCGTCTCCGCTATCTGCAGGATCCTGACGTCTTCCGCCCCCACTTTCCCACGAGCGACCAGCGAGTTCTCAATCCAGTCCAGAAGACCCTGCCAATGCGCGCGCTCCCCGGCGAGGATGATGGGGAAGGGCTTGATCTTCTTCGTCTGCACCAGGGTGACGGCTTCGAACAGCTCGTCGAGCGTTCCGAATCCTCCGGGCATGACCACGAAGGCCCGGCTGTACTTCACGAACATCACCTTGCGCACGAAGAAGTACTTGAAGGTGATGGTGTGGGTCAGGTACGGGTTCGGCTTGCCCTCGTGGGGCAGGTGGATGGCGAGGCCCACCGACTGGCCGTTGCCTTCGATCGCCCCCTTGTTCGCCGCTTCCATGTCGCCCGGTCCGCCACCCGTGATCACGTCGTACCCGGCTTTGGCCAGGGCGAAGCCCATGGCCCGGGCATCTTCGTAGTCCTTGCTGCCTGGCTGGGACCGCGCCGAGCCGAAGACGGCCACACCGCGGTCGAGCTCCTGGAGTTCATCAATGCCTTCCACGAACTCCGACATGATCTTGAACATCCGCCAAGCGTCCTTGCCGGAGAAGTCGATCCCGGAGAATCCAATGCCTTCAGCCATGCCCGCATTATCCCTTGAAGCCCCCTTGGAACCTTTCTTCGCCCCGGGGCGTTATCGCATACAGAGCCCACCGATTCAGGAGAAAAAGTCCCATGCTTCAACGACTTGCGATCACACTCAGTTTGGCCCTGGCCGGCGCCGGCTGCTTCGTCAACGTCACCCACGTTTCAAACCCCGATCGCTATTTCGACGAGGCGCGGCGTCTGGCCAACGATGTGGCCGGAAAAGAGGGCCCGGCGCGGGAGCTTCGTGTCCTGGTCTACGATCCCCACGAGCGCAAGCTGGTCCGGGTGGAGCTTCCCCTGGGCCTGGTGAGGCGCCTCGCCAAAGACTCCGAGTTCGACTGGGACTTTGACGATCACGATTTCTGCCGCAGTTCCAGCCGGGGTTGCTCCGAGGCCCGGCACCGTCTGCGCAAGTTCCGGGGACGGGATCTGGACAAGCTTCCGCTCGGCCCCCTGGTCGAGGTCACCGAGGACGATGGCGAACGGGTCCTTGTATATCTGCGCTGAGGTCGTCGAAGATCGCCTCTTGTGGAGCGGGAGAACGGATTCCAGGACACCGATCTGCTCGCCCGACTTTCGGCGGGAGATGAAGACGCCCTGTCCGCGCTCATGGCGCGCCACGAACGCCGTCTCTATGGGATCGCTTACGGCTATTTGCGAAACTCCGAGGATGCCCTCGAGGTGGTTCAGGACGCCTTCGTCAAACTCTTCCAACAGTCGCAGCGCATTGATACCCGCGCCGAAGTGGGGGCCTGGCTCACCCGCGTGGCCATCAACGCCGCCATTGATCGCTATCGCCAGAAGAAGCGACGGGGGACCCGCGAGGTCGCGGTGGAGCAGGAAGACCTGCAGCATGTGCCCGCGCGGCACGAACGGGGCGCCCTCGACAATCTCCACACCGAAGACTCGCGTCGTGCGCTCGAAGTGGGGCTCCTCGTCCTCAATGAAAGGCAACGCGCGGTGGTGACCCTCCGTCATTTCTCCGACTTGTCTCTCGACGAGATCGCCTCCACTCTCGGAGTGCGGCTGGGCACGGTGAAAAGTTCGCTCAATCGCGCTCTCGCGCGTATGAAAGAGGCCATGACCGAGGCGCGCGCATGACCTTCCTGCATTTCCGTTTCAAGGACCGCCTTGGCCTTCTTGCCGACGGCTCCCTGGCTCCGGCCGAGGCCGCGGCGGTGCGCGCTCACCTTGGCTCCTGCGTTTCGTGCCAGGCGGAGTTCGAAGGCCTGACGCGCTTGACCGCGGCCCTGCGCGAGGAGGCGGCCTTCGACCGTCCCCTCCCCATCTCGTCGGACGCCTTGCGAACGCGGGTTTTCGCGCGGATTCACGCCGAGGCTCATCCCCTTCCGGCCTCGCGCAGTTGGGGTTTCGTCTCGGGCCTCGCCGCGGCCGGCCTCGTCGGTCTGGGCGTCCTCACCGGTGTGTTCATGGCTCGGGACGGAGCGACGCGGGTTCCCGCCGTGGTCGCAGACGCCGCCCCGCAGGAAGACCGCGCCGATATAGCGGTGACCGCCAACAACACGGCCTTCTACGAACGACTGGAAAAAACCCAACTGCGGGCCGACGCGGTTCGTTATCTGGCCGAGGCCCAGGACATCCTCGTCCAGATGCGCGCGGCCGCCGACTGTCCGGATTCACCGCAGGACAGCGTAGATGTGGCCCACGAATCGAAGAACAGCCGCACCCTCTTGCGTCGCCGTGCCGCTCTGGTCTCCGGATCGGGCGAAACTCTTGTAGCCGCTCGCGGGGTGATGGAAGAGGTTGAAGGACTGCTGCAGCAGGTGGCGGAACTTCCAAGGTGCACCCGACGCGCCGAGGTGGCCGCCATCGCCCGCAATGTCGAACAACGGAACCTGCTCATGAAGATTGACATGGTTGCCCAGGAGCTTGCCGCCCCATGACCATCCTCGCCGCAACTCTCGTCGCCCTCTCTGCCTTCTCCTTTGCCTTCCCGCTTCCCCTTACCCTCGAGACCGACCTCAACGAGGCCAAGGCCCTGTTCTTCGATCGCAAGTACGAGGAGTCCCGAGCGAAATGGGCGGAGATCGCCCTCGCCCCGGGGCCCAACAGCGAGGCCGCGAGCTATTGGATCGCCCGCTGCAGCGAGTCTTTGGGCGAGACCGAACGCGCCTTCCGCGAATACGGCGTGTTCCTCGACCTGCCTCCCACCGACACGCGGCTCGCCGAAGAGGCGGAGATTTCGCGCGTCGGGCTCGCCACCAAGCTCACCCGCGCCGGCAAACCGGGTTTCCTCACCGCGGTGATCCGGTCCCTGGGGGACGACCGCGCCCCCGTGCGTTACTTCGGAGCCTTGCAGGTAGGTTCGCTTCCGAACCTCGTTGATGCGCGCAAAGCGACCCCGGTGCTCCGCGAAATCGTGAGCGCCTCGAAAGACGCGGACATTGTGGAGCGCGCGAAGCTCCAGTTGTTGCGGCTCGAACCGAGGAGCCTCGCCAAAGCTCCGCCCGCACCGCCGCGTCCTTCGGCTACGCCCAAGCGCGTCTCGCCCAGATCCGAGGAGAAAGAACCCGAGGGTCCGGCCCGCCTCCTGCGCATCCGCATCAGCAAGGGCGGGAAGCAGACCGTGGCGGTGACCGTGCCCTTCTCCCTCGCCGAGTTCGTCTTTGGATCGCTACCCGATTCGGCGAAGCGCAGCCTCGAGGGCAAGGGCTACGACGCCGATGGCTTCTGGAAGCGGCTCCGCTCACTGAACATCCGGGAGATCGTGTCGATCGTCGGCGAGGACGGAGAGACGATCGAGGTCTGGGTCGAGTAGCCGCCTTCAGAGAAGGTAAGATCGGCGGCGCTGCCTATGCACCCTGATCTTGAAATGCTGGTGGATCTCCACCGCGCTGATGTCGAGTTAAGACGCTTCGACGCCGAACTCGTGACCATGCCGGAAAAGAAGGCGGCGATCGAGGCCCAGATCGTGGCCGACCGCGCCGCGCTCGATGCGGCCAAAGCCGCCCTCGATGGTCTGGGCAAGGATCGCAAGCGCCTTGAACTCGAAGTCCAGGACTACGAAGCCAAACGGTCCAAGTACAAAGGTCAACTGGGCGAAGTCAAGACCAACAAGGAATACACGGCCCTCCTGCACGAAATCGAGAACGTCGAGCGCGAGATTCGTTCCCGCGAAGACCTGATCCTCGACGCCATGGAGAAGGTCGAAGGCGGCCAGACCCGGGTGAAAGCCGAAGAGGCCTCGTTCAAGGGCGTCGAGTCCACACGTCGCGACGAGATCAAGGTCATCGAAGGCAAGATCGAGGCGAGCCGGAAGGCGCGCGCCGAGGTGGCGGCCACCCGAGAGACAAAAGTCGGGGCGCTCAAGCCCGACCTGCTCGCCGAATACACCCGTATCCTCCAGCGCCGCGGCACCGCCCTTGCCGAGGCGAAAGACGGGGCCTGCACCATGTGCCACGTGAAGCTCCGCGCCCAGGTGTACGTGGACGTGAAGCGCAACGACACCATCATCCCGTGCTCTTCCTGCTCACGGATCCTGTTCTTCAACGCGCCGCCTCCCCAGGGGGCCATCGAAGCGCCCCTTCCGAGTTAAGCAAAACCGCGCTTGAGCTCCGCTCATCAGCCGGAACTCGTGATTCATATCGACGGCGGTTCGAGGGGCAACCCCGGCCCCGCCGGCTACGGTGTGCACGCGGTGGACGACAAAGGTCAGGTGGTGGCCGAGCACTATGGTTTCATCGGGACCGCCACCAATAACGTGGCCGAATATCAGGCCCTCGTCCATGCCTTCCGGCTGGCCAGCGCCCGGGGTGCTCGCCGCATCGAAATCCGCTCAGACTCGGAACTCGTGGTCAAGCAGATGAACGGCGTCTACAAGGTCAAACACCCCGACATGATCACATTGTGGCGACAGGCTTCCACCCAGCGTCGCGCGTTCGAGGGAGCCGAGATCAAACACGTCCGGCGCGAGCAGAACAAAGAGGCCGACGCACTCGCCAATCGCGCCATGGACCTCAAGAACTCCCACTTGTCGGACTAGAGATTTTCACGAGCACGACATGACCACACTGAAGAGCTACCTCTCCGGGGAATGGCGGCAGGGCGAGGGCCCGGGCGAGGCCCTGCTCAATCCAGCCACCGAGGAAGTCCTGGCCATGGCGTCGGCGGATGGCCTCGACCGCAAGCAGGCCCTGCATCACGCGCGGAGCGTGGGCGGCCCCGCCCTGCGCGCCCTCACCTTCAAGCAGCGCGGCGAACTGGTGCAGAAGACGGCGGCCCTGCTCCAGAAGAACCGCGACGAACTCATCGGCCTCGCCATGACGAACGGCGGCAACACCCGCTCCGACGCCAAGTTCGATGTCGACGGCGCCATCGCCACACTGCAGGCCTATGCGGAGGTGGGCGCTGCCATTGGCGACAAACGTCTGCTTGCCGACGGCGAGGCCATTCAACTCGGTCGAGCGCCGCGCCTCGTGGGCCAGCACGTGCTGGTCACCCGCCATGGCGTCGCGGTGCACGTGAACGCCTTCAACTTTCCCGCCTGGGGCCTTGCCGAGAAAGCCGCGGTGGCCCTGCTCGCGGGCATGCCGGTGCTCACCAAACCCGCCACCAGCTCCGCTCTCGTCGCTCATCGTATGTTCGAACTGCTGATCGAAGCTCAGATCTGGCCGGAGGGCGCTTTGTCGCTGCTTCTCGGACGGGCCGGGGATCTTGTTGATCACCTCGAAGGTCAGGACTGCCTCGCCTTCACCGGCGGCGCCGTCACCGCCTCGCTTCTTCGCAATACCCAGGGTGTGGTCACGCGCGGGACCCGGATCAATGTCGAGGCCGACTCCCTCAATGCCGCGGTGCTTGGGCCCGAGGCCACCGCCGATTCAGAAATCTACGACTTCTTTCTCAAAGACGTGCTGCGCGACATGACCCAGAAGGCCGGGCAGAAGTGCACGGCTATCCGCCGGATTCTCGTTCCCGAACCCATCAGCGAACGTTTTCGCGATGATCTCGCCGATCGCCTGGCCGCGGTGGTGGTGGGAAATCCTGCCACGGACGGCGTGCGCATGGGCCCTCTCGCCACCTCCGCGCAGAAGACAGCGGTGCTCGAGGGCCTCTCGCTCCTGGCTCGCGACGGCCGCCTCGTTCATTCACGTCCCGGCCTCAAACCCGAAGGGACGCCCGAGGGCAAGGGCTTCTTCGTCTCGCCCACCCTGCTCGAAGTCGAGCCTGGGGCCGATGCTCCGAGTGTTCACTCGCATGAGGTCTTCGGTCCGGCCGCCACCATCGTGCCTTACGATGGAACCGCGGTCCAGGCCGTCGAGCTGATTTCCCGCGGCGCCGGCGGCCTTGTCTCATCTGTGTATTCCGAGGACACCACGTTCGTGGCCGAAGCCACCCTCGGTCTCGCTCCTTTCCACGGCCGCCTCTTCCTGGGCAGCGTGAAGATCGCCGAACTCTCGCCTGGACCCGGGACGGTCTTGCCCGCGCTGGTTCACGGCGGTCCCGGCCGCGCCGGCAACGGCGAAGAGCTGGGCGGAGAGCGGGGCCTTGCTTTCTACATGCAGCGGACGGCCATAGAAGGATCGCGGCCGGTGATCGAGCGGATCCTCAAATCGCAGGGGGCCTCATGACCGATCTCCTCGTCAAGGACCTCGAGGGCAAAGACATCTCCCTCGAAGCCATCGCGAAGAACAAGCCGACGCTCTTTATCTTCGTCCGCCACTTCGGCTGAATCTTCTGCCGAGAGCAGGCGGTGCAGGTGTACCGCGAGAAGGAAGCCTTCGAAAAACTCGGCGCTCAGGTGGTGGTGATCGGTCACTCGAGCCTCCGCTACGCCCAGGCCTTTGTGGAAGAGACGAAGATCGATCTTCCAGTCTACGTGGATGAAAAGCGCGTGGTTTACCAGGCCCTCGAGTTCAAGCGTCCGCTGCTGTCGTTCCTGACCCCGAAGGTCTTCAAACGCGCGGCCGAGGCCCGCAGGAACGGCTTCACTCAGCCCGGCGTCCACGGCGACGCCTTCCAGTTGGGTGGCGTGCTGCTGCGTCTGCCCGATGGCTCGATGCCCTACAAGTACGTGAGCACTTTCGCCGGCGACCACCCGAAACTCGACGACCTGAAAGCCGAGGTCCGGCGCGCTCTTCGCTAAGCTAGACGAGCCGGTCGACGCGCACGCGGTCGCTGGCCCGGCGCTCGCGGACGATCTCTCCCGTGGGTTCGGTCGCGTACCGGCCGACGTGGCCTTCGAGGGTCAACACCGTCAGTGGTTTGCGTTTGCCGCGCAGGTTGAGCAGGCCCACCGCGGCAAGGCCCAAAGAGCGAGGATCCGCGTCGCCGATGATCGCGCTGTCGAAGAGGGCGGAGTTGGGCTTGGCCCGATGTTCGAGCCGCGAAGCCGTGTTCACCGTGTCGCCCAAAAGAGTCCGGTCCTGTTGATAGAAGGGGCCCACCGAGGTCACGATGGTAGGGCCCCAGGCCACGCCGGCACGGATGTCGATGGGATCGATCCCAAGGGGCTGAAGCTGGGCCGCGATCTTGTCCCGGGCCTCCAGGATCTCCAGAGCCGCGTTTACCGCCGCCGGGCCGTCCGTGAAGAAGCCCATGATCCCGTCGCCGATGTACTTGACGATCTCGCCCTCGCGCTGGTAGCAGATGGCCGCGACCACCGTGCAGTAGACGTTGAGCATGGCCACGATCTGCGGGGGCTTCAGCACCTCGGAAAGATTGGTGAAGCCGCAGATGTCCACGAACATCACCGCCCGGTCGACCACGGCCTCGATGCCGCCCGGACCACCCGGCCCGTTCCGATCGATCAGTTCCCAGGTGGACGGAGGCACGTAGCGACGAAGCACTTCCTGGATCCGTACGTTTTCTTCGTGGATGGCCTGGAGTTGATGGTACGAGGCCTGGATCTCGGCGCCTTTCCGCGCGATCTCCCGTTCGTGGTCGAGCCGGCGGATGAGCAGGCCGATCTGGTCGCTCAGCGTGAGGAAGGCCGCTTTGTCGGCCGCCTCGAGTGAATCGCGCACGTCGTCCTCGATGACGAAGTAGCCGCGGAACTCAGCGCCCGAGAAGACGGGCATGGCGCAGGAAAAACGGGGAGCGTGGCCGAGGATGAAACTCTGTCGCGGAAGGTGGAGCGCTCCACCCGGGTGAGCGGTTCTCGCCTGCAGTTCGAGGACGTCGCGCATCAACTCCGGCGCGCGGGCGCCCAGGTAGGACGGGCAAGCGGCCTCGATCGACCAGGTTCCCGATGCGTGCCGCTCGAGAAAGGCGGAGAAGGCATACCCCGCGCGCGTGACCGCGGCGGTGGTGACCGCGGAACGCGCAGCCCCAAGATCGGCCCGCTCCAGAGCCAGGTGAACGACGTCGCGGACCATCTCCAGACGAGAACGCAGCAGCGCCTCCGCGTCATAGGAGACGCGGTTCTCGAGCACGGTCGCCACGTACCCCGAAAGCAGAGAGAGCAGCCGCATGCTGTCTTCCGACGGGCGACGCTCGTCGTCGGGGTCCTCGAAGAGGATGTAGCCCCAAAGCCGGAACGAAGAGCGGATCTCGACCAGACCATGGTCGCCGGGTTCGGACGGAACCTGCCGGGCGCGGGCCTCGGAGTAGGGCTCCTCGGGGGCTTCGCGGGGGGAGGCCAGAAAGGAACCGGGAACGAAGGAAGCGAAGTCGCGCTTGAAGCCCCGCTCGAAGGCCCGGGCCAGTTCCGCGGTGGGCACCCTGTCCGGGAGGTTGGATGCCCCGTGAACCGCGGTACGGACGGCCAGACGTCCGTCCTCTTCGGTGATGTAGATGGCCGAGCGCTTGAAGGGGGTGATTTCCGACACCGCCCGCGCGAACCGGGCCAGCAGTTCCTTGGAGTCGCCGCCCACCTTGAGATTCTTCGAAACCTCGAGCAGGGCCACCGCGCGACTCCGCGTTCGCCGCCGCTCACGGCCCAGCCGGGACAGGCGCTCCGTGATCTCATCGAGGCGGTCGAAGTCGATGGGCTTGGTCAGGGAGTCGTCGATGGCTTCGCGCACGAAGGCTTGAAGGGTCTCCAGGTTGAGGCCACCTGACACCAAGAGGATGGGCACGTCGAGATCCTTGTCCCGCACACCCTGCACGAAGGCATGGCCGTTCCCGTCTTTCAGCAGGTAATCGACCACGATCAGGTCAAAAAAGCCGAGGGACCAGGCGCGGAGACCGTCGACCAGGCCGTTCGCGGAGACCGTCTCCCAGCCCCGCTCGGCGTACCGTCGCTCGAGGAGAAGACGAAACACCGCGTCGTCGTCGACGATCAGCACGCGCGGCTTCAACAAGAGAGGCGTCACCAAATCCACAATGTTAGCGCCCGCTAGAATCTCCCGGTGGACTTCGACATAGACCCGCGCATCACCTCCGCCCCCAAGGTGGAACTTCACCAGCACACCGACGGCTCGATTCCGGTGGAGGTGACCTGGAATCTCATGCGCCATCACCAGCTGAACCCGGTGGACACCATCGAGGAGATGCGCCGCCGTCTCGAGATCCAGGAACACGAGGAGGGCACGCTCATGTCCTACCTCGACAAGATGCACTATCCGCTCTGGATCACCCAGTTCTACGAGAACATCTCCACCGTCACCGAAGCCATCGTGGACGATGCCGCCAAGTCCGGGGTGCGCACTCTCGAACTGCGCTACTCACCCATCATCCACACCTTCGCCGGCCTCACCCCGCGGCAGGCGATCCGTGCCGTGCTCTCGGGGATGAATCACGCCAACAAGCGGCACGGCATGAAGCTCGGGCTCATCGTGATCGCCATGCGCCAGCACGGGCCGCATATCGCGAAGATCCTGGCCCGCTCGGCCATCTCCGAGGCCCAGCACCTCCACGCCCGCACCGGCGTGGTGGGTTTCGACATCGCCGGCCCCGAAACCGGAAATCCGCCCCACCTCTTCGCGAGCTCCTACGAGATCGCCCGCCTCGGCCGCCTCGGCCTCACCGCCCACGCGGGTGAGGATGGGCCGCCTCGCTACATCTGGGAGGCGATCGACGGCCTGGGGTGCCAGCGCATCGGCCACGGCTGCTCGGCCATCCAGGACGAGGCTCTGATGAAGCGTCTGGCCAAGGACCGCATCATGGTCGAGTGCTGCATCTCCTCGAACCAGCACACCGGCGCGGTCAAGAAGGGCACGCCCCATCCCATCAAGACCCTGCTCGAGTATGGCGTGCCGGTGTCGATCTGCTGCGACAACTCCACGGTGTCGCGCACCAACCAGAACATCGAGTGCGCCAAGGCCGCCCAGGAGATCGGCGTCGATGCGTTGCTGCAGATCCTTCAGGACTCCGACCAGCACACCTTCATCAAACCCGAGACCGCGCTGATCGAACCCGGCCTCGACTGATCCGGAGGCAGTATTCAGGCGGCACTTCTAACTCTCGTCGTCACCGCGGTTATCGGCAGTTCGCCCCGCGGCGCGGACCAGGCCGCCTCCGCCCCGCCCGCGAGTTATGAAGCAGTCCTCCGTCAATACGCTGCGGGCGAACACAAGGCTGCGGTGGAGATCCTTGGCCGATTCCATTGGAGGACCCTCGATGAGGGCTTCAGCAGAATCCGGGGGGAGATCGAGCGCGCTTCTTGCTGCGAGGACTGCTCCGACACGCTGAAGGAGCCGATCCGCGCGGCGGTCATGCTGCATCTCGACCGTGATCTGTTCGAGAACCCGCCCCACCAGGACGTCGAGCAAAAGCCGCCTTGTGGGGGGCGCCACGCGGAACGCGCTTTGGAGTACGCGAGCCTGCTCGCGAGGCGCGATCGCACCCGTGACTTCGCCCGGCGCTTCTTCCTGGCCATGACCTGGCGCGCGGAGTGGGACGCCTGTATGCAGCAAGCCCGCGCATGGGCTCGCATCGGTTTTTTGAATGCTCTCCCCGAAGATCCCGACCTCCGGCTCGCGCTGGGCGTCTCCTATGAGAAAGCCGCCCGTTTGGGGACAGGTGACCCTGAGCGCTCGCTGCGCGAAGCCCGGCGCGAGCTGTCAAGGGTGGTGAGTTCCGCGCCCGAGCGCCAACAGGCCCGCGTTCACCTCGGCCGCGTCTTGTGGCGGCTGGGCTTCACCGAAGCGGCACAGCGCACACTTGAGGCAGTCCTTGCGGCTGGCAGTGACGACCGCTCGCGCTACCTCGCTCATGTCTTTCTTGGGCAGGTTCATGAACGCAAAGGTCGAACAGAGCTCGCAACCCAGGCTTTCCGCCGCGCGCTCGAGGTCGTGCCCGACGGGCAGGCGGCGGCTCTTGGGCTTGCTCACGCCCTGCTGGTTCACGGCGACACCATCGGCGCCGCGAGCGCGACCGAGCGCGCCCTTTCCCGCAAGGCGTCGTCGCTGGACCCCTATCGCGACTACAACGCCGACAACGCCGGTTCGTCGCACGACTTATTCGACACGCTTCGCCGGGAATCACTTCAGTGACCTTCCCCTCCGCGCTGGCGACGATCCTTCTTCTCGCCCCGACCTTCTCGTTTGGTCAGACGCGGCCCGAGTTTGGAGCGAGCGTCGGCGTCGTCTATGTGGACGTTTATGTTTCCGAGCGCGAGAAGCCAGTGCAGGGCCTGCGCGGTGAGGACTTCGACCTGCGAGACAACGGCGTTCCCCACCGCGTCGAGATCGTGGAGACCGACGCCCTGCCTGTCCAGGTTCTTCTCGTCTTCGACAGCAGCAACAGTCTGACCGGCGAGAAACGGGAGGCTCTTCGCCAGGCGGGCAACCTCCTGCTCGACGCCTTGCGCCCGGTCGATGAGGTGGGGGTGATCGCCTTTTCCGACGAGATCCGATGGCTCGCGCGCCCCACTCTCGATAGAGGAGCGATCCGTCACGCCATCGCGTCGCTCGAACCCGTTGGAGGGACCGCGGTCTACGACGCTCTTCTGTCGGCGCTTGCCGTGGCCGACCCCCGCGGGCGGACCCTGGTGATTCTGTTCACCGACGAAGCCGACAACTCAAGCCTGCTTGACGCCTTTCACCTGCGGGTGGCGGCGGAACGCTCGAGCGCCATGGTCCACCTCGTCACGGTCAGACCCCCGCGGCCGTTCGCTCCCAACGCCCGCGTCGAGATGGAACCGCACCCACTCGAGTCGATCGCGGAACACTCCGGCGGACAGGCCTGGATCGCGCACTCGACGGCGACGCTGACGGAAGCTTTTGCCCGCATCGCGGCGAGTCTCGCCACGCGCTATGTGCTCCGTTATGAGCCAAAGGACGAGCCCAAGCCGGGCTGGCATCGCCTCGAGGTCAAACTGCGCCAGGGCGAGGCCCGGATACAGACCCGGCGTGGTTATTGGGTCCCGTCAAGCTGATCCGCGAAGAAGCGGCTGCCCGCCCGGCCTCGGGCCATGGGCGAATCAGGCGGCCTATGGGCGGCCCGAGCGCTCGCCAACCAGTTCGCGCGCGCGGGCGGCGAGATAGATCGGGAGTCCAACCAGTTCGTACTTCACGGCATCGCCTTGAGTTGTCGTCACCGAAACCTCCGCCCGGGACGGCGGGTTCTCATCGAGTCGCAGCGCTCTGCGAAGGCGTTTGTCGAACATGAACTGGTGCAGGCTCTTCATCGCACCGGCTTTGCCAGCCTTCAGCTCAACCGGGACGATTCGCCCCCCGGCTTGAATGAGATAGTCGATTTCACCTGGTCTTCCACCCTCGCGCTGCCAATAGTGGAGCGCCGGGCCGTCGCCCGAGAGGTCGTCGCCCAGCCGGAGCGCTTGCGCCGCCAATTGGTCGGTCAACTGGCCGCGCACATCGGGAGAAAGCGCACTCCACGGAGGGAATCGCTCCTCGGCCGGAGTTCCGGCAAGAGCATGGAAAACCGCGACGTCGATCAGTGCCGCCTTGCGAAACGTGTCCTTGACTTCGCCTCCCAGTGGAAGTCCGTTGGCCGCGCTGTACTTGACGAGATGGATGACTCGCGCGCCCGCGAGAAGGTCGATCGCGCGCTTCGTCTGATGTTGCTTGACTCCCTCGCCCACACGGGCGTACACGAACTTGTGTCCCAGCGATCGTGCCGCGGCATCGAGGACGGTGTCCAGGACATCGCGGTTCATGCGGCCGGAGTACTTCGAGAAGTCTGCGCGGTAGGTGGCCACGAGGTCGCGTTGCCCCTCGCGCACCGCTCTGGCACTGGCTCCCGTGGCATCCGCGGCGACGAGGGCGGGCATGCCGCCGACCATGGCGTAGCGCCTGAACCAGGTGATAGCCCTCTCGTGAGCGGTTTCCGAAAGCGCTCCAGTCCAGTCGAAACCGGCAAGCAGCATCGCCAAGCGAGCCTGTCCGTGGGCGCGGAGGTATTCATCGAAGCTCATCGGCTCGACGTGGTAGAACGCCACCCGTCCGACCGGCATGCTGAAAGCGTGATCGGCCAGGGTGAGATCGAGAAGCGACCCGGCCGCGATCACCGGTAAGTGCGGCAGCTCTTCGCCGAACCACCGGAGCCGCGCCAAGACCTCACCCGCGGTTTGAATCTCGTCGAGAAAAAGCAACGAACGCCGGGAATCGATCTCGCGCCCGAGTGCTATGGACAGATCGGAGATCACGGCGACGGGATCGGTCCCCTGAAAGACCCGCATTAGCCTCGGATCGCGTTCGAAATTTATCTCCACCAGGTTGAGGTTCGAGCGCGCCGCAAGATCGCGCACCAGCCACGTCTTGCCCACCTGACGCGCCCCTCGAAGAACGAGAGGCTTTCGGTCGCGCCCTTGAATCCAGCGATCCAGGTCTTTGGCGGCAGCGCGTTCCATTGATCAAGTATATAAAACAACGCGTTCTTTTTATATATAACCGTTAACAAAAGCTCCTCCAGTGAGCCGACTGGAGCAAGGAGCACACACGGACCGCCCTGCCGGGCTTACTGGGTCCCGTCCGACTGACCGCGCGAAGCCGGGGCCCACCCCGCCGGGCGCACCTGGGTCAGGGGGTCTCGTCGAGGCCTTCGACATCCGAACGGAGTTTCTCCAGCAGGGGCAGATCTCCACTGAGCCCGCCGACCAGGCTGCGTCTCCAAAGCGGTATGCCCCCTTTCCGGAAGCGCGCGTCGTAGACGGAAAGGAAATCGGCCCTGACGGCGCCGGCCCCGCGGAACTTGAGGCCGTGATGATTGCGAGCCGTGGACCCGCCATCGCCGACGAGCCAGCGGGCACGAATCGCAATGAGAAGGTCCGCCTGATCGGGGTTCGACACCACACGGTAGCGCCCCCAGGCCTCGAGCTCAGAAAGCAGAGTGTAACGAGCGTCGCGATCCTCGGGAGAGGGTGGCTGAGCGCTGAACCCGAGCTCGGTGTCGAATCCGATCGCCACACTCTGCGCTCGCGCGAGCCGCTGATCCATGACCGGACCCTGCGCATACAGCCCGTCCGGCTGGGTGAGGGCGAGGGTCATCAAAGTGGTTACGGCAAAGGCTCTTCGCATGGGTATCTCCTCGCTTAGGAGGGTAACTCTTCGCTTGCCCAGCCACCAAAGCCCTTTGAATCTCGGCGCGTCATTCAGCGAAGCACGGCGTCGACTTGCGGCATCGCGCACGGTTCGGCACATCGGTGAACGCGCCAGGAAATCAGCTCGCCGGGAAGTGCATAACGGACGAGCCTGTTTTCATACCCTTCGGTTCGCCATTCCCGTGGTGCCCACACCTTCATCAAGCCCGGAACGCGCTGATCGAACCCGGCCTCGACTGATCAGGGGAGCCCGACCACCTTCCGAAGTTCGCGACGGTCGGCTTCATCGAAGGCCATGCGCCAGGCCAGGGCACAAGCCAGGAGCGACAGGGCGACACGCGCACTGGCGGCGAGGAGGGAGAGTCCGAGACTGTTGCCGATCAGAAAACAGGCAATCGCCGCCACCAGTGTGGACGCGATCCGCCCCCACTGAACCGGAATCGGATAAAGCCTGCCGGAGATGGTGACCCCCATGAAGGCCATCAGGGCGTAGCCCGCCACCGTCGCCCAGGCCGCGGCCATGATGCCGAAACGCGGGATGAGCCACAGGTTCAGACCGATGTTGAGCGCCGCTGCCGCCGCCGTGATCATTGGGTAGTAGCGGGCCTCCTTGGCGATCGCGATGCCCACCGAGGCGAGAAGAAAGAACCCCTGAAACAGGTAGGCGAGGACCATGATGGGGATGATGGGGGCGCCCCGGTGGTAGGCCTCATTGCGGCTCACCAGCCGCAGCACATCGGGCAGGCTCAGGGCCAGGCCCAGCGCCACCATCACGAACACGATCGACATCCGGGTCGCCACCTGACCGATCGCCAGAGCGCCGCCCGGTTTCTTCGCGTTCTCGAAGACGAAAGGCTGAAAGGCGGGCTCGAAGGCGGACAGGGGGAACTTCATGGCCGCGCCAAATGAGTTGGCCACCTGATACACACCCACCTCGGCCAGACTGACGAAGGAATCAAGAATTCTGCGATCGGAGAGATTGAGCGTCTGCACCAGCATCCCGTGCGGGACTTTGGGCAAGCCGAAGCGAAGGGCCTCCTTCAGTGGAGCCCACTCGAAGGCCAGAGCCGACCGTTTCCTTAATTCTCCGAACAGCAAAACCGCCAGAAGAACACTCCCCACGAGGTCGGAAATGAGCGCTCCGGTGACGCCCAGGCCCATCACGATGAGAATCACTTTCAGCACCGTGTTCGCGGCATGGCGGATGAGCGAGTACGTGGAGAAAAGCGAAGCCTGGCCTTCGATGCGGAGCAGGGCGAAGGGCACGAAGACAAAGGAGGAAGCGAGCAGGTCCGCGGCCACGAGCCGAACCCACAAGATCCCGTCCACGTTACCAAACAGCAGGCTCGACACCTGCGCGGAGAAGATCCAGACCAAAGCGAAGACGGTGCTGCTGAAGCCCGCCGAAAAGAGAGCCACCGTGCCCGAGAACTTCGCCCGCTGATCCTCGGAAAGGTCGTAGAAGATTCGTATGAAGCCCGAATCGAGACCCAGGCGAAAGACGATCTTCAGGATCGTCGAGAGGAGAATCAGCAGGGCAAGGGCGCCGTAGTCCTGGGGTTCCAGGAACGCCAGGTACAGCGGCACCAGGAGGAAGTTGATCCCCTGGCCCAGCACGTCGGCGGTGCCGTACGCGAGCGACTGCCGGAACAGTCGCTTGAGGGTCGAAGTTTCGGGAGAGCCGGTGGGCAAGACGTTCAGGCCCTTCGGCTTCTCTCGCTAGATCCGTCCGTGGTGCGTCGTGAAGTGCTCGATCACCCGGTCGAGAATTCCGTCGAGGCCGACTTTGGGGTCGTAGCCGATGAGCTTCTTGATCTTGGTGAGATCGGGAATGCGCCGGGGCATGTCCTCGAAGCCCTCTTCATAGGCCTGCGAATAGGGCACGAGGACGATCTCGCTCTTCGAGCCCGTCTTCTCCTTGATCAGTTTGGCGAGGTCCATGATGGACACTTCGCGGGAGTCGTTGCCGATGTTGATGACCTGTCCCACCGCCTCTTCCGATTCGGCGAGGCGAAGCAGCGCCCACACCACGTCGGAGACATCGGTGAAGCAGCGCCGCTGGAGGCCGTCGCCGTACACCGTGATGGGTTGGCCGGAGAGGGCCTGGCGCACGAAGTTGGGGATGACCATGCCGTAACGGCCGGTCTGGCGCGGGCCCACGGTGTTGAACAGGCGGAACACCACCACGGGAAGCTTGCGCTCTTTATGGTACGCGAGGGCCAGGAACTCGTCGATGGCCTTGCTGCACGCGTAGCTCCAGCGACCCTTGATGGAAGCGCCCATGACCAGGTCGCCGTCCTCGCGGAAGGGGACGTCGGTGCTCTTGCCGTACACCTCGGAGGTGGAGGCGATCAGTACCTTCTTGCGCTTTTTGTTGGCGTGAGCGAGGACGATCTCGGTCGCGTGGACATTGGTTTCGATGGTGCGCACCGGGCTTTCCACGATGAGCTTCACCCCCACCGCCGCGGCCAGGTGGATGACCACGTCGGCGCGGTCGATGAGCTCGGCGGTGACGCCTTCGTTCATCACGGTGTCGATGGTGTAGCTGAAGCCCTTGCGGCCCTTCAGGTGTTCGATGTTCTCGATGGAGCCCGTGGACAGGTCGTCCAGAATGGCCACATCGTGGCCGGCGTCGAGAAACGTCTCCGAGAGGTGCCCTCCGACAAAACCCGCGCCGCCCGTGATGAAGACCTTCATTGCTTTCCTTCTCCGATCGCGCTTTTCGCGATCTTTCCCTTTGACTCTGTCTGGACTTGTTCCAGCACGATTTCCGCGGCCCGTGCCGCTCCATACCCGTCGACCAACGCCCGACCGCGGTCGCTCATGGACCGGCGCTTCGCCTTATCGGTCAGGATCTGGCGCACGGCGTCCAAGATGGCTGATTCATCGACATCCACGCCCAAACCGAGGTACTCGATGGTGCCGAACCGTGAGAATTCTCGCATGCGGCGATCTTCCCTCGCGTTTTGCGCGAGAACCACACCCGGCGTGCCGAGGGCGGCGATCTCGTAAACCGACATCCCTCCAGAGCACAACACGAGGTCCGCCTCCAGCATGAGATCGGCGATCTGCACGTCGACACCGTTGATCAGGGGCAGGTTCCGGCCGAGGGTGCGCTGAAGGGCCTCGAAGATGGGACGGTGCGGGAAGGCGGGTCCCGCGATCGAGACCACCTCGATGTCCTCGGTCAATGGGGCCAGCGCGCGCGCCACCTTGAGGGTGAGAGCCTGGGGATCGGCGCCTCCGAAACTGAGGAGGATCTTCGCGGGCTTTTCCCGGAACAACCGCTCGCGACCCTGGAAGTGCCGGCGCAGGATGGCGAAGGCCGGGCCTCCGTAGAAACCTTCGGGTGTCTCGCGGTCTTCGTTCATCACCGAGATCACGAACTGGGCGTCGCGCGACACGCGCTCGAGGTCGTCGAGGGTGTCCACCAGATTGATGGTGACCGTGCCCAGTCGGGCCAGCGAGCGCAGATACGTCTCCTCGACCAGGGGCAGGTCGTTGATCACCACCGAGGGCGCGAAATCCTGGATCGATTCGA
>JAGNNV010000260.1 GCA_017990495.1 Vicinamibacteria bacterium | reverse complement strand
TGCAGGAGGCGGTTGAGGTCGGGGCGGGTGGCCACGTGGGGGAGGAAGGCCGCGTACTTCTCTCGCTGCTTCGCCCAGTCGACGCCGTGCATGTTGGGCGCGTAGAAGTAGTCGCGATTGATGCGCCAGGCTTCGTCGAAGATCTGCTTCCACTCGGCGCGAGGATCGACGCGCACCTCGATGGAGTCGATGGCGAGACGGCCCTCGGCGGGCTCGGCCTTCTTCGCGGTGGCCACGATGGCCCAGTTCTCACCGTTCCGATACAGGACTTTCTTGCCGTCCGCAGAAATGACGTAGTCGGTCGCCTCCGTCACCATCACTTCGTTCTTGCGTGTGGTGAGGTCGTAGCGGTTGAGGGACGTCTTCCCGTCCACCCGCTTCAGGTAGAAGACCTGCCCCGCGGCGCCGGTCTGGAGACTGGTGAGGTCGGCGGGAACGATGGGGAGGTCGAGGATGCGGTACTCGAGTCCGGCGAAGTCGATTCGGAACGGCTCCTCCTTCTTTTCGGGTTTCGCGGCGTCCGTGCTGGCCGGCGCCGGCGACGGGGTGGGTGAGGGAGAAGCAGTGACCGCCGCCGCCTTCTCTTCATCGCTCTCCTTGGCAAGAGGAGAGGGCAGGTCGTTGCGGAGCACGGCGAGATACACGCCCCAGGTGGCGTTCATGTCGGCGTTTGATTGAGCGAACCAGTCCTTCACCGGCCCGGCGTCGGTGGAGCCGAGGAAGAAGAGGTACTTGCCGCTCCGATCGAAGGCGGGGCTGCGCACGTCGCTCAGGCCATCGCTCACCTGAAACGACTTCGCCTGCTCGGTGGAGTGAGCGTAGACGGTGGTGATGCCGGCATCGTTGTCCATGGCGTAGGCGAGCCACTTCGAGTCGGGCGACCAGACGTAGCTGATCACGATGACGGGGCTGTAGGTGGGCTGCTGAGCTACCTTCTTCGAGACTCCCGATTTCACGTCGAGCCAAAACACGCTCTGGGAGTTGTCGAAGTATGCGATCCTCTGCGAGTCGGGCGACCATACGGGATCCTGGTAGAAGCCTTCGCCCATCACTTTGACCGCGCGGGGAGCTCCCTTCCCATCCTGGCCGCCGATGTAGAGCTGATACTCGCCCGAGGCGTCGGAGAACCAGGCGACGGACTTGCCGTCGGGCGACCACGCGGGCGAACGGTCGTGAGCCGCGACGCTCCCGGTCAGGTTGCGCACGTCGCCCTTCTCTCCGGGCACGGTGACGATTTCGCCGCGGAAGCCGAAGGCGGCACGGGCGCCCGTGGGCGAGATCGCCGCCTCACGAATCCACCGGGCACCCTTGGCGAACCGGGGACGCGTCTCGCGCAGATCGGAAGCCACGTGGATGGAGAGCGCGCGGCTCTGGCCGGAAGCGGGGTCGAGCAAATGAAGCAGACCCGCCTGCTCATAGGCGATCTTTCCTCCGCCCGCGGCGGCGGAGAGAACGGGGAAGTCTTCGTGCTTTGTGATCTGGCGGATCTGCTTAGTCTTCGTGTTGAAAGCGAAGACGTTGAACTCACCGGCGCGATCGGACCGGAAGTAGACGTTGTCGCCGAGCCACATGGGATCGGTGTCGTTCGCGCGGGAGGCCGGCTGAGGGATGGTCTCGGTCGCGTGTCCCTCTGTGTTGTAGAGCCAGAGTGCCGAAGTTGTTCCGCCCCGGTAGGACTTCCACTGCTGGTAGCGGCCGGCGATCGGGTTGTAGGCGATGCGCTCCCCATCCGGGGAATAGGTCGCTCGTGCGGCGTTGGGGATCGGCAGCGCTTCTTCCATGCCGCCGGTCAGCGGAATGGTGAAGAGCTGGGCGTAGCGACCGGTGAAGGTCGCGCGCTGGGAGGTGAAGAGCACGGCCTTACCGTCGGGCGTCACCGCCTGGACCGCGTCGGCGTTGGGGTGATAGGTGAGCCTGGTCGGCGCGCCGCCGGTGACGGGAACGGTGTAGACGTCGACGTTGCCGTCGTATTGGGCGCTGAACGCGATGGTGCGGCCATCGGGGGAGAACACCGGGTTCGACTCGAGGCCATCGTCGGCGGTGAGTCGCTGGACGTTCGTTCCGCTGTGGTCCGAAACGAAAAGATCTCCGGCATAGACGAACGCGATGTGGGTTGCGCTGATCGCGGGCTGGGTCAGCATCTTCGTCTCGCCGGGGTCTGCCCCCTGTATCACCGGGGGGCGAAGGAGGAGGGCGGCCGCGATGGCGGCGGTGTACGACAGCAATCGGAGAGTTCGCATGGGACCTCGTTCGGGTGTCTGGATGTACGGGAAGGGGCTTTTTCTCCGCGGACTCTACTCGGTCCGCGGCTCCTCGCCGGGCGAGCCCCCGGGGGAGGCGACATAGACTCACGGTATGCGCCATGGCACTCTCACCGTCGCCCTCATCGCCGCTCTGCTGGCCCCGTCGGACAGCGTCGCTGCCGGTCCAAAACGAGCGCGCAACGTCATCCTCTTCATCGCCGACGCCGGGGGCGTGCCCACGCTCAACGCGGCCAGCCTTCACGGCTATCAGGCCCCGCTGAGGCTCCATGTGCAGGGGTGGCCGCAGCTTGGTCTGACCGACACCTCGCCCGCGCGCGGCTTCGTGGCCGACTCGGCGAGCAGCATGACCGCGATCGTGACCGGGCAGAAAACCATGAACGGCGTGATCAGCCAGGGGCCCGAGGCGGTGCGCGGCAAGCAGGACGGTCGGCGGCTGAAGTCGATTCTCGAGTACGCAGAGGAACACGGACTCCGAACCGGCGTGGTCACGGACATGCCCATCACCGACGCGACGCCGGCGGCGTGTTATGCGAG
Source organism: Vicinamibacteria bacterium (assembly GCA_017990495.1). Classification (GTDB taxonomy): domain Bacteria; phylum Acidobacteriota; class Vicinamibacteria; order Fen-336; family JAGNNV01; genus JAGNNV01. The sequence continues at coordinate 2,365 of JAGNNV010000260.1, read as the reverse complement.
CGCCAACGATCGCGGTAAGTGGGCGGAGATGTTCCCGCAGGCCTTCGAACCGCGTTTCGGGGACGGGGTCGACGTCCTGATCGGCGGGGGGCGCGCGGAAATCGAGAAGCGCCTCCAGGTGGCGGGCCAGAGCTTCGACGCGCTGGCCACGCGCCACGGACGGGAGATTCATCCGACTCTGGAAGCGGCGGCGCGGGAGCACGGCCGGATGGTGGTGGTGGCGGACCGTGTGGATGTCCGGGCGGCGGCCCTGCGCGCCCTCGATGAGCTTCAGAAGGGCCCCAAGGGTTACTTCCTGATGGTCGAATGGGACACCCATACCCACGATCCCAAGCCCGGACTCGAAGCGATGGTGGCCTTCGACAAACTGATCAAGGAGATCCAGGCGCGGGTGAACGTCGACGACACCCTCCTGCTTTTCACCGCCGACCACTCCTTCGCCCTGCGCACCAAAGGCGAGGGGTCGGACGGGGCGATCCTCGCGGGGTACGATGAGTGGAAGGCCGCGGGCGGCCTCACCAACCAGCCGATTCGCCTGAAGTCGCTTCTGGTCGACAACGCGCACAGCGGAGAAGAGGTGGCGACGCTCGCCATCGGGGCCGGCTCCGAACGCGTGAGCGGCTATTTCCCGAACACGCGCCTGTTCCACATCATGCTCGAGGCGTGGGGGTGGAAGCCCGACCGCGACGCGCCCGCGCGCTGAACACGAGCGCTCCACGGTGACCTGACCTGTTTGAAAGGGAGATGAAGAGAACATGACCCTCGACCGATACGGACTCGAGATGAGCGGCAGCGCCGAGGCGGCCTCGTCCTACGACCGCGCCCTGCATCACCTTCTGCGCTTCCAGCCCGAGGTGGTGACCGCCTCCGAGGCGGCCTTCGATCAGGATCCAGCCTGCGTGATGGGACGGGTGTTGCGGGCCTATGTCGGCGTGATGTCGAGCGAGTGGCCCGACACTCTGGCCGCGGGCCAGCTCGTGGCCGGGCTTGCGGGTGGGAACGACCGGGAGAAGGCGCACCTGTGCGCCATCGCCTCGTGGGTGGAAGGCGACATGTATGCGGCGGGCCGAACCCTCGAGTCGATTCTGGCCGACTATCCGCGCGATGTGCTGGCTCTCGCCGTGGGTCACCAGGTCGACTTCTTCACCGGCGACGCGCGCAACCTGCGCGGAAGGATCGAGCGGGTGCGCGCCGCCTTCACGCGCGACGACATCGACGAGAGCTTCCTCGACGGCATGTGGGCATTCGGACTCGAGGAATGTGGCGACTACGCTCGCTCCGAGGAGGTCGGCCTGCGCGCGGTGGCCGCGAATGCGAAGGACGTGTGGGGCATCCACGCGGTCGTTCATACCTACGAAATGCAGGGCAGGGTGGGCGAGGGCATCCGCTATCTGGAGACTCGCCGGAAGGACTGGATGGAGGGCACATTCCTCAACGTCCACAACGGGTGGCATCTCGCCATCTACCTTCTCGAGCGCGAGGACTACGCGGGCGCCCTCGCCATCTACGACGAGATGATCCACAACGCGAAGTCCGCGGGCGTGGCCATGGAGATGCTCGACGCCTCGGGCCTGCTCTGGCGCCTCTATCTCGATGGCGTGGACACGGGCAGCCGCTTCGCGGCCCTCGCCGACGCCTGGGCCGCCAAGGATCCGTTGCCGTGGTACGTCTTCAACGACCTCCACGCGGTGATGGCCCTGGTGGGCGCCGGGCGTCAGGCCGAAGCCGAGGCGGTGGTGAAGCGGCTCGAGTCATTCGCGACGGGCGACGGTGGGGCGCCGGCGAATCGAATCATGGTGCGGGGTGCTGGTCTTGCGGCCGCGCGGGCGCTCGTGGCCTACGGCCGGGGCGACGACCGTGAGGTGATCGAGCAGCTGGCCCCGGTGCGCCACCACCTTTCGATCTTCGGCGGCTCTCATGCGCAGCGGGATGCGTACCAGCGCACTCTGCTCGCCGCAGCCATCCGCGGGGGAGAACGCGCGCTCGCGTGCGTCCTCATCGACGAGCGGCTGGAGGTGAGGCCTTCAAGCGTCTGGGCGTGGGCCGCGCGGGTGCGTCAGCAGAAGAGGGCGGGAGCGAATGCTCTGGCCACTGCCTCCGAGGCCGCGCGCGCGAAGTTCGTGGCGTTGCACCAGTCGTGAGACGTCGCGGTCGGTGACGGATTGTCACGCTAGGCCCCGGGTCTTCGCACGCCGAACAGCGTGGCTGCGCCCGGGGTGACGACAGGCAAAACCGCCGATAGGGACTCCCTACCAAGCTTGTTGGGCACTCTCGTCACCCCGGGCGCAGCCACGCCGTTCGGCGTGCGAGGACCCGGGGCCTAGTGTCCCACGGCTCCTTTGGGCCGATCGTGTCGATCAGCGGC
>JAGNNV010000259.1 GCA_017990495.1 Vicinamibacteria bacterium | reverse complement strand
CCCGCGTCGCACATGAGGACGTCGCAGAGTCGCAAGTCGTCCACGGCGGCGATCCCGCGGGAAAGCGGATTCTTGGGCGTGCTCAACATCAACAAACGCGCCTTCGCGAGGGCCACGCCCGGCCCCGCCTCTTGCCCGGTCTCGGGTTCGAGCACGAGCCCGAGGTCGCTCTCACCCGCGGCCACGCGCTCGCGGATTTCGCCGCAATGGCCGGTGAGCACCTCCACCCGCACCGCAGGCCAGCGCGCACCAAGCGCCGCCAGTCGTGAGGGGAGCACGTAGGCGCCGATCGACTCGACCGCGGAGACGACCAGCGTGGCCTTGACCCCGGTTGATGCAATCGCGAGCGCCCCGACAAGCTCGCTGCTCAACGCGAACATGCGGCGCGCATACTCGAGCAGGACGTCGCCCGATGGCGTGAGGGTCAAGGCCCCTCTCGCTCCTTTGCGAAACAGCTCGACGCCGACGGCGCGCTCCAGGGCCACCAGCGTCTCCGACACCGTCGATTGCGAAAGGCCAAGCGCCCGGGCCGCACGCGTGTGCGTCCCGGCCTCGACCACGGCTGCGAAGACTCTCAGGTGCCGCAGTTCCAGCTCGGTCTTCACCGCGCGAACTTACATCGGCCCGGCCGATGGGCGGCATCGGCGCTTTGGTGCGGGGGCCAGGCGTCCGTACGGTGTCGCCATGCTCTCACTCGAACCCCACCACACCACCCTGCTGGTCATTGACCTCCAGAAGGGCTTCAGCCACCCGCGCTGGGGCCGGCGCAACAACCCCTCGATGGAGCAGCGTGCCTCCGAGCTGTTGCGCGCCTGGCGAACGAGCGGGCGGCGAGTCGTGCACGTGCGCCACATGTCGGCTGATCCCTTGTCGCCGCTTCGGCCCGGTCAGCCCGGGAACGAGTTCCAACCCGAGACGGCTCCCTTGCCGGGCGAGACGGTGATCGAGAAGCGCGTGAACAGCGCCTTCATCGGAACGGCCCTCGAGTCCGATCTGCGTGACGCCGGATGCCTCGGGTTGGTGATCGTTGGACTGACGACTAATCACTGCGTCTCGACCACTGCGCGTATGGCCGGCAATCTGGACTTTTCGACCTGGGTGGTGTCCGACGCCACCGCCGCGTTCGATCGCGTCGGCCCCGACGGCGCCGAGCATCCTGCGGAGCAGGTACATGCTATGGCCCTCTCGGATCTCCATGGCGAATTCGCAACCGTGGTTGACACGGCGACGGTGATCGAAGGGTTGAAGAGTTTTGCCTCCTCGAGGAGGGCCTCATGAGCCGCACCCGCCTCCTGTCGATCGCCGCCTCAACCCTCGCGCTCCTCGCGGCTGCAGCGCTTGGCTTGGGGGATGCTCCCATCTCGGTTGGGGCCCAGGCCTCCGCACCGGCACACGAAGCGCGGGCCTCGGTTCCCAAAGGGGTCGAGGTCCGCGACCTGGATCGCGCCGCAGATCCGTGCACGGACTTCGACGCGTTCTCGAACGGCAGCTGGCGTGCTCAGAATCCCATACCGACCGGGAGGCAGCTCTGGAGCCGGCGCACGGCGGGTCGCGAGGCCAACCGGCGGCAGTTGAGGGACCTGCTCGAGAATCTCGCGGCCGATGCGGATCGGCCGCGCGGCACCATCGAGCAACAGCTCGGTGATCACTTCGCTTCCTGCATGAACGAGCCAAAGGTCGAGGCCTTGGGAGTGACGCCTTTGGCTCCGCTGCTCGCCGATATCGCCTCGGTCGAGGACACGAGGGGTGTCGAGCGCATGATTCGCAGGCTGCATGATCTCGCCGTACCGGCCCCGTTCGCAGTTACGGGCGTGTCGGACTACGGCGATCCCGAGAGCATTGTCGTGAACATCGCGGCCGGCGGCCTTGGCCTGCCGGGTCGCGACTACTACCTGAAGACGGACAAGAACTCCGTGGAGGTGAGAGCGAAGTATCGAGAGCACATCGCCCGCGTCTTGACCCTCGCCGGGTTGGCGGGAGCGAGGTCGGCGAACGTCGGGGAAGAGATCGTAGCGCTCGAGACCCGACTGGCCGAGGCCAGTCTCTCGCCCGCGGCGGCCGCCGATCCGGCCACGACCGCACACAAGATGACTTTCACCGGGTTACGGCAACTCTCCGCACACTTCGACTGGGAAAGCTACTTCGCCGAGGCCCACCTCCCGCGCATCAACGTGAACGTCGCGGAGCCCGCGTTCATCGAACGCCTGGACCGGGAGCTTCGGACGACTCCGGTCGCAACCTGGAAGGCCTATCTCACGTGGCACCTGCTCAGATCCGCGTCACCGTGGCTCTCGAAGCCTTTCGCGGATGAAGCGTTCGGCTTTGCGGGCCAGTACCTCGGCGGCGTCCCCGCCGCGATGCCTCGGGCGATGAGCTGTCTCGAATCCACGGAGGCGCTCCTCGGAGAGCCCCTCGGCCACAAGTACGCCGAGCGCTACTTTCCTCCAGCGGCGAAGGCCCGGGTTCAGAAGATGGTTCAGACCCTGCTCGCGGTGTTGAAGGACGACCTGCGCGAGGTCAAGTGGATCTCCGACGCGACAAGGCAGCAGGCTCTCGCGAAAGTCGAGGCCTATCAAGTGAGCGTGGGCTACCCCGACGTGTGGACCGACTACTCGTCGCTCGTCATTCGCCGCGACGCGTTCTGGGACAACGTGGTTGCGGCCCGGCGCTTCGGGGTCATCGCCGAGCGCAAGCGCGTCGGACATCGCGTGAGCCGCTCGATCTGGCAATTGCCGCCGTCCTCACCCGGCGCCTACATCGACATCCAACTCAACCTCATGGCGCTGCCTGCCGGTTTCCTCCAGGCGCCGGCTTTCGACCTCGCCGCATCCGACGCGGTGAACTACGGCGCCATCGGCGCCGGTATCGCGCACGATCTCACCCACTCGATCGACGCGCTCGGTCGCGAGTTCGACTCGCTGGGGCAGGCGCGGAACTGGTGGGCCACATCCGATCTCGACGTTTTCCTGAAGATCGGGCGATGCACAGTTGATCAATACGACGCTTATGAAGTCGAGCCGGGAGTCCGTCTCCAGGGGAAACAGGTCCAGGGCGAGGCGCTGGGCGACCTCGCCGGAGTGCACCTTGCGTATCGCGCGCTGAAGCGCACTATGCAACACCACGAGGTGCCCGTGATCGACGGGTTCACTCCCGAACAGCAGTTCTTCATCAGTTGGGGCCAGTTCCGCGGCGCCACCGAGAGCCTGGAGCTTCAACGTCAGATGGTCAAGATGGACTCGCACCCAACCGCCCGGTATCGGGTGATCGGGCCGCTTTCGAATTCACAGGAATTCCACCAGGCCTTCGCGTGCAAGGCCGGATCGGCCATGGTGAGGTCGCCCGCTCAGCGCTGCCTGCCTTGGCTGGCTCAATAGCGACGCGTGGCCTTTGGGTCCGCCGCATCTGATCGTCATTCGACACGCCGCGCCCGATTCGAACAGAGGCGGCGAGGGCGGTGGAGCTCTCAGTGCGCTAAGTGGTTGCGCAGCGAACTCATCAGATCGCCCCACCACAAACTCATGTTGCGGATGAACGCGGCAGGAGGGGCGCCGTGGCGGACCGGGTGATCGGGGCGCAGGGCTGCGAACCCGCGGTGTCGCACCGTCACCAGCGTCCCGCTCGGGCTCGGCTCGAACGCCACGTCGACCTCGGTCTTCTCGTGCGGGGCGAAGTTCGACGCGCGCCACTCGAACGTCAACTGCGTCGGCGGCGTCCATGAAGTCACCCTGCCGCTTTCGAGCACGCGCTCTCCCGCCGAGGTCGTGTACGACTCGAACAGCCGCCCGCCGAGTTTCGGCTCGAGGTGCACCACGCTTCGACCCCTGCCGATGCGGTACCTCAAGCCGACTCGCCACCAGGCGTCGATCTCCTCCGTGAAAACGCGGAAGGCCTCCTCGGGCGACACCTCAACGAGAACCGTGACGATTGCCTGGTCGCCCACGACGCGCGGAGTCGTCATGCCTTTCGGGTCCGGCGTTCGGCGTGGCCCTTGAAGGCCTGGAGCTGGTCGCCCCAGAATGCTTCGACCTCCTCGAGCCACCCGCGAAGTTCGCGAAAGGCCTGGGGTTCGATTTGGTACATGCGCACCCGCGCGTCATCGGGCAGCTCCTGCTCCGTGACCAGGCCCGTCCTGCGAAGCAGGCGCAGATGCCGGCTCATGGCCGGCCGGGTCATGGCCAGTTCGTCCGCGAGTTCACTCGCGCGGCGCGGACGCTGGCGCAACAGATCGATCACGCCGCGCCGCGCCGGATCGGCGAGGGCAGCGAAGGTACGGTCGAGGTTGGTCGCCGCGGCTGGGCTCATTTCTTGTCGCTGACCCGCTGCATGAACCACCAGAGGTGTCCTTCGGGATCGAGCGCGCCGTAGGTGCGATCGACCCAGTAGTCGTCACCATAGTCGGTGGTGCGCGGCTCACGAATGATGCGCGCGCCGGCCGCGACGGCTCGCGCGTGGTGCGCGTCGCAGTCGTCAACGAAGAACTGCGTGCTCTGGGTGACGCCGCCGACGCTCTTCGGGCTCAGCGACAACTTCTTCCACGGGTCGTCACCGCCGACGCCGCCCACCGAAATCATGCTTTCACCGAATGTGAGCTCGGAGTATTGGATGACCCCATCGTCACTCTCGACCTTGAGGCGAAGCTCGAAGCCGAAGGCCTTGACGAGCCAGTCGATGGCGGTGTGCGGATCTTCGTAGAAGACCGAGATGGTCATGCGCGGCCAGCCCTTGGGTGGTGGTTTCATAAGTGTCCTTTCATGTCTGATGTGGTTAAACATTAACCAAAGATGCAACTATCGTCAACCGGGAGAACCAGCGAATGGAAGCCTCCTTCCACGGAACAAGGCTAAGACTTGTTACGTCTGATACCTTGTGACGCAAGATAAGAGCCGCGATGAAGCGAAAGGGGCGGTCCATGCTTGAGGTGCAAGATCTCGTGAAGGTGTACCCGGGAGGGGTAGCGGCCCTGCAGGGCGTGAGCCTGCAGATCCCCCGCGGGATGTTCGGGCTCCTTGGCCCGAATGGCTCGGGAAAGACGACACTGATGCGCATCCTCGCCGGCCTTCTCGAGCCCACCGCGGGGACCATTCTGAAAGATGGGGTCGACGTGACGCGACATCCTGAGCTCGTCTGGCCGCGGCTTGGCTACCTGCCCCAGGACTTCGGCTTCTATC
>JAGNNV010000258.1 GCA_017990495.1 Vicinamibacteria bacterium | reverse complement strand
AGCCGGCCCGCGGGCAGGCCGGGGAAGCGACTGATGAGCCGCAAGGCAAGGCGCTGCGGCCCGGTGATGCCGAGTTCTCGCGCCATCTTCTTGGAGCGCTTCTGCAAGGCGTGGTCGAGGGCCCAGAGTTCACGCAGAAAGTCGAGCTCGGGGCCAAGTTCGATCGGCGGATCCTGCGCCCTCATCGGCGGCCCGATCCTTTGGCCGTGGCGCCCGCGCCGCCCTTCTCTTCACGCAGGCTGATCAGCCGGCCGATCAGGGTATCGATCTCCGCCTGCGACTTGATGAAGTAGTCGGCCTGCGAGGCGAGTTTCTGTCCCACGCGAATCGAAAGCAGTCGCCCCGGCTGGTCGAGGGCGAACACGTCCTCGTCGGTGACATCGTCGCCGACGTAGATCGCGGTGTCGCACTTGAGCCGGGCGCGCTCGCGCTCGAGAGCCATACCCTTGTGGGGAGCGTCCGCGGGGACGATGTTCACCACTTCGATCCCCCCGATCACGCGGACCTGATCGAGCGTGGACGCGAGTTCCTCGACGAGAGCCTTGACCCTCTTCTTGTTCCTGGAGCGCCGGTAGTGGACGGCCAGAGAGTAGACCTTGTCCTCGAGCTCCACCCCCACCTCGGAGGCAAGCGCGCGCTCGAAAACCGGGTGCCATTCCCGGACCCTTCGGTGGGTCTTCTTGGTGGCCCGCCACGGCTCGACGCCATGGTTCCCCACCACGCCGAGCAAACCGATGCCCTCGACCCGCGCCTTCACGTCGGGCAGGGAGCGGCCCGAGATCACCACGCAGGGATAAAGCGTGGCCGCCTTCTTGAGCAGAGCACGGGTACGGGGCTGCATGAAGGCGTCGGCGGGACGGTCGACGATCGGGGCCAGGGTGCCGTCGAAATCGAAGGCCAGCAGTGTTCGTGACCAGGCAAAGGGCTCGATGATGCCCCGCTGCGTTGCGGCAAGAAGGTCCTTCAAACCTCACCTCCAGGGAAATGTGCGGAGAAACTTTCAGAGAGCCGGCCGGACAAACGGTCGCGACGGCGCAGCCGCGCGGCGTCACGGAGCATTCGACCGGCCCAGCGATAGATGTTGAACTCGGCCACGAAGGCCCGCATCGAGCGAAGCCGCGCTTTCTGCTCCTCGGCGGGCATCGACAACGCCGCGAAAAGAGCCCGCGCCGACTCGTCGAGGTCGTAAGGATTCACTATTAGGGCCTCGGTCAGTTCCCGAGCCGCTCCGGTGAACTGGCTCAGCACCAGCACGCCTCGCTCGTCTTCACGCGCGGCCACGAATTCCTTAGCCACCAGATTCATGCCGTCGTCGAGGCTGCTCACGTAGCAGACGTCCGCGGCGCGCAGGTATTTGAATACCGTGGGGGGCTCGTGGTGGGAGCGCTTCAGGATGATGGGCTGATAGGTGGACGTGCCGAAGCGCTCGTTGATCCTTCCCGCGATGGCCCCCACGTTCTCGTTCAGGTCGCGGTATTTGCCGATGGCGGTGCGGCTCGGCGCCGCCAGTTGCACGAAGACGAACCGCCCGAGCAGTTCGGGGCGCATCTCGAGGAGCCGCTCAACCGCGAGCAGCCTCTCCTCGATGCCCTTGGTGTAGTCGAGACGGTCGACACCCGCGCCGAGCAGGGCATTCTCGGGCAAACCGAGTTCGGCAAACACGCTTTGCCGGCACTCCGGCGCCGGGGGAAGGCCCTGCAGCCAGCGCACCGGCCATTCGAGGGAAATGGGGTAGGGACGAATGAGTGTGCTGCGGCCCTGTTGAACCACGGCGTGACGTTCCCGGTCGATACGCGACTCGAGATAGCGATCAACGGAATCCATGAAGTTGTTGCAATGGGCCTGGGTGTGGAAGCCCAGCATGCTGGCTCCGAGCATGCCCTCGAGCAGTTCCTCGCGCCATGGGCAGATGCCAAAACGTTCGGAGTTCGGCCAGGGGATGTGCCAGAAGCCGATAACGGTGGCCCGCGGCAGCTTCTGTCGGATCAAGCGGGGGGCGAGGGCGAGGTGATAGTCCTGGATGAGGACGATGGGGTCTTCGATCTCCGCCTCGGCCACCACCGCATCCGCGAACTTCTGGTTGACTTCGCGATAGCGGTGCCAGTCGGAGGTGCGGAAGAGCGGGCGGGTGTGAGCCACGTGACAAAGCGGCCACAGGCCCTCGTTGGAGAAGCCGTAGTAGTAGCCCTTCTCCTCTTCCTCGGTGAGCCAGACACGGCGGATCGAGTAGATCTTCTCGTCGGGAGGAACAAGGACCCGGTCGTGGGAGTCGACCACGGCGCGGTCGGCGGCGCCGCTGCCGTGAGCGATCCACACCCCGGAACACGCGCGCATCACCGGCTCGAGCGCGGTGACGAGACCGCTCGCCGGATGCTGCACCTGGATGGTTCCGTCGGGCGCGTAGTCGTGGATGTACGGTTCGCGGTTCGAAACCACCATGATCTTCTCGCCATGCAGATGGCGGCGCAGGGTGCCCTTGAGACGCTCGGCCGTCCACGCGCCGGTCTCTCCATCGGCGTCGCGCTCGGTCATGATGTCGTCGACCAGTTCGCGCACATCACGGAGCAGGGGCCGGAACTCGCGGGCCTCCTCCCCGCCCCCTTTCAGCATGCGGCGGAGCTGTCGGGTCCAGCCGCGCCAGGAGAGACGGACGGCCACGATGGTGACGAGAGCGGCGCACAAAGCCAGCAGGAAGAAGGCGATCAGAAGCAGATTGCGGCTCTGGTGTTCGCGGCGGGCCGCGAAGCCCATGTCATGAACGAGGATGACAAAGCCCATGGCCCCGTCGGCGTCCGTGATGGCGAGGCCGCTGAAATGGACCTGGCCGCCGGGGATGGAGGTGACGTGGGTCCACTCAACCGGGGCCGCGGTTGCGGACGGGCCGCCCGGGAACACGAAGGGAGCCACCTGTGCGCAACCGTAGGCCATCGGGGTGGCGCCGGCGGAAGCCACCAGACTGCCGTCGGGCAAACAGGCCGAGACGCCGAGGATGCGTTCGTCGCGCACCAGATTCAGCAGGACCGTTCGGAGCTCAGCGGGTTTGCCGGAGCGGAGGCCGGCAGAGAGACCGGGGGCCGCCCCGTTGGCCGCCAGGCGGGCGCGCAGGGTGAGATCGCGCTCCACCCAGCCGCGGGTGGTCTCCTGCACCACCAGGAAAGCGCCCCAGGTGAGCAGGCCAAGCCCGGCCACCAGGATGATCAGGAATTTGACGGGCTGCCGCATCGGCCCCACCCTATTCCAGAATCAGTTGGGGACCAAAATATTGTCGGTGCCCGGGGTCAGCCCTTCGACTTGAGAGCGTCCGCCGCGGCCTGGATCCGGGCCTGGGTGGCGTCCGAGAACCAGCCGTCGAGGAACTCGTCGAGCAGCGCCACTTCCCGGTCGCGCATCGAGGCCACCGCGGGTCCGCGCAGATAGCCCTTGGTCACTCCGAAAGCGTAGGCGTCTTTCTCGGCGAACTCGGCCAGGCGTTCGGCGATGACCGCGTCGAAGGTTTCGGGCTCGGCGATCTCATGGGCGAGACCGTGACTTCTCGCCGCCTCGCCCTCGAAGTTGCGGCCAAGCAGCGCCACCGCGGTTTGCGCGAAGGCCGGAGCCGCGGTCTTGAGCAACATCACCGCGGACCAGGGCAGGGGCACGCCCACCTTCACTTCGTTGAGGCCCATGGGGGCGCCGCGTTTCGCCACCCGCCAGTCGGCGGTGAGGGCGAGCAGACATCCGCCGGCCACCGCCGCGCCGTTCACCGCCGCCACCACCGGCTTCTTGAGCGCGAACAGGTCGGTCAAGAGAGCGGAGAAGTTCAGCATGAACGCGCCCATCTCGGGGCGGGAGATGCTGGCGAGGGCCACAAGGTCGAGACCCGGACAGAACAGCTTGGGGTGAGCGGAGGAGAGAAGGATCGCTCGCACCGAAGGTTCGCCACCCACCGTGCGCAACGCCGCCGACAGGTCGGACACCAGCCTCTCGCTCATGGCGTTGCCGCGGGGACCGGACAGACGGATCGTGCCGATGCCGTCCTTGATTTCAACCTGAACCGTGCTCATGGAGCCTGCTTTCGATGCTTATACGAGGTCGGCGGACATCGCCATGACGTGGAAACCGCTGTCCACATGCAGCACTTCGCCGGTGACGCCGCGCGCCATGCTGGAAACGAGGAACAGACCGGCCTCCCCCACTTCCTCCTGGTCGGTGGCCCGGCGCAGCGGCGCATGCTGGCGGTAGTACTCGATCATCTTGCCAAGCCCGCCCACTCCGGCCGCGGCCAGGGTTTTGATGGGACCAGCGGAGATGGCGTTCACGCGGATGCCCTTGGGCCCCAGATCGGCGGCGAGATAACGCACCGACATTTCGAGCGCGGCCTTGGCCACGCCCATCACGTTGTAGTGCGGAACCACGCGCTCGCCGCCCAGATACGACAGGGTCACGATGGATCCCGCGCGTCCTTCCATCAGCGGCGCCGTCGCCCGGGCCACCGCGGTTAGGGAGTAAGAGGAGATGTCCTGGGCGATGCGGTAGCCCTCGCGCGAAGTGTTCAGGAACTCACCCGTCAGTTCCTCGCGCTGGGCGAAGGCCACCGAGTGAATGACGAAGTCGAGATGACCGAAGTCGGCCTTCACCGAGGCGGCAAGAGCGGTGATGTCCTCATCCTTGCTCACGTCGCAGGGGTAGAGAACCGGGTCCTTGAGGTCCTTCGAGAGGTCGTCGACGTTCTCCTTGAGCCGTTCACCCTGGTAGGTGAGCGCGAGACGCGCGCCTTCGCGGGCGCAGGCTTTGGCGATGCCCCAGGCGATGGAACGCTTGTTGGCGATGCCCAGGATGAGACCGTGTTTTCCTTCGAGAAGCATGTGGACCTTTCCTTGGTGAAGAGGGGAAGCTTAGCCGCTCCATGCCGTCCTCGACCGTCGAGTGTCCAGACGCTAGTCGCGGCGCAAGGCCTCGATGGGATCAACCGAAGCGGCCCGGGCCGCCGGCACGTAGCCGGCGATCACGCCCACCAGCACCGACACGAAGACGCCGGCGAAGGCGGCGCTCCACGGCGGCCGCGCGTCGTAGCGCGGCAGGACCAGGGTCACCAGGAAGCCGATGCCGAGGGCCACCAGAACCCCCAGCAGTCCGCCCATCAGCGACAGCACACCCGCCTCGATCAGGAACTGCCGGCGCACCGATGCCTGAGTAGCGCCAAGAGCGCGCCTGAT
>JAGNNV010000046.1:17563-19660 GCA_017990495.1 Vicinamibacteria bacterium | reverse complement strand
CCTCCCGGCTGAAGGAGGTCGCCCGCGACCTGGACGCTTTCGCGGCCCTGGGCGCAGACGATGCGCGCGACTTCAGCCAGGGGCTTGGTGCGGATCTGGCAGGCCTTGATGAGCATGGGAAGGTTGACCCCGGTCACCACCTCAACCTCCTCGCCGGCGAAGGGCAACACGAGGTTCGTCGGAGTGCCGCCGAACATATCGGTCAGGACCAGGACGCTCTTCTTCCCGCACAAGGCGATGGCCTTGCCGATGTGACCCTTGGCTTCATCGACGTCCACTTCCCAGTCGATCGACAAGGCTTCCACCCGCTCCTGTTCCCCGATGATCATCTCCAGGGCGTTCACGAGTTCGCGGGCCACGTTCCCGTGGGTGACGACGAGTATGCCGATCATTTCTGGTTCAGATCCCGGTGGCGCAGGCGCACGGTCACACCCTCGATCTGATCGAGTTCCTGAGCCAGCTCGCGCGCGATCATGACCGAGCGGTGACGCCCGCCGGTGCAGCCGATGCCGATGGTGAGATAGGCCTTGCCCTCCGCGACGTACTTGGGAATCACGAAGGTGAGGAAGTCGGTGAGCTTGGCCTGGAACTCGACGGTCCCGGGGGCGCGTTTCAGGAAGCTCACGATCCTCGGGTCGAGGCCGGTGAGGCGGCGGAGCCTCGGGTCGAAGTGGGGATTCTTCAGGAAGCGCACGTCGAAGACGAGGTCGGCTTCGGCCGGCGGTCCGAGCTTGAAGCCGAAGGAGAGCACGGTGAGGACGAGTTCCCTGCCTTCCTGCGTGGCCCCGAAGTGCTCCTGGATGTAGCCCTTGAGGTCATGAACGCTCAGGGTCGAGGTGTCGACGATGAAGTCGGCCAGGCGACGGACGGAGGCGAGGGCCTGCTTCTCCTCGCGCAGCCCTTCACGCACCGGTTGATTGGTGGCGAGAGGATGCGCGCGTCGCGTTTCCGAGAAGCGGCGGATCAGCGCGGCGTCTGAAGCCTCCAGGAAGATCAGGCTCACATTCATCGGTTCGCGCTTGAGCTTGGCGAAGGCGGAGCCGAACGTGGCCACGAAGTTCGGCTCGCGCATGTCGACGACCAGGGCGGCGCGAGGGATGCCGGATGACTTCAGGAAGGTGACGAACCCGGGCAGCAATTGAATGGGCAGGTTGTCGACACAGAAGAAGCCGAGATCCTCGAGCGCGTTCGCGGCGTGCGACTTCCCCGACCCGGAAAGGCCCGAGATGATGACGATCTCCGCCTGTTTTCGCGCGGGGCGACGGGACGCCTTCATTCGCGGCCTCCTCGACCCGGCCCCGCATGCGCCTCGACCCGGCTGAGCAGGGTGGCGGTGGCGTCATGACCGCGCGCGCGGAGCAACAGGTTCTTCGCCGCCAGTTCCACGAGCAGGGCCACGTTGCGGCCGGGGGCCACGGGCAGGCGCAGCAGGGGAACCTCGACGTCAAGAATCGATTCGGTCTCGCGGCTGAGGCCCAGGCGATCGTAGGACTTTCGCGGGTTCCACTTCTCGAGCCGCACCACGAGGTCGATGGTCTGATCGGGGCTCACCGCGGAAACGCCGTAGAGGTCCTGGATGTTCAGAATCCCGAGGCCGCGGATCTCCATGTGATCGCGGGTGGGCTCGGGCGACGAACCGAGCAGACCCTGGCTCGTGGCCTTGATGTCGACCGCGTCGTCCGAGACGAGGCGATGACCTCGGTCCACGAGTTCAAGGCCGCACTCGGACTTCCCGATGCCGCTGTCGCCCCGGATGAGAACGCCCACCCCGAGCACATCGAGCAACACACCGTGAAGACGGGCGGTGCGAGCCAGAGAGTCTTCGAGAAACTCGGTGAGGCGTTTGATGAAGGGGGTCGAATCCAGCGGTGTGGCGAGCAAGGGGATGCCGCGGGTCTCCGCTTCTCGCTTCAGTTCGGGAGGGACTTCGAGGCCGCGGGTCACCACCAGGCAGCACAGCTCGCGAGCCATGAGCCGACGCAGCACCGCCGCGCGCTCGCGGACCGAGAGGGTGCGCAGGTACGACGACTCGCTGCCGCCGATGATCTGCACCCGGCCCGGGCTCAGGTAACGGGTGAAGCCGGTGAGGGCGAGTCC
>JAGNNV010000046.1:0-17463 GCA_017990495.1 Vicinamibacteria bacterium | reverse complement strand
GTGCGCTGCCTCTGGTCGACGCTCTTGATCAGAAAAAGGGCGCTCCTCATCTTGTCGCGAACATAGGTCTTCGCTTCGTCATCCGCCTTTGACCCCGCGTTCAGGAACTGGCGATAACTCGAGGAAATGCGAAGGCGCGGAAGCGAGTCGTCGTTCAGCTCGACCACGAAGGCCCCGTCCTTCTTGTAGATCATGACGTCAGGCACCACGTACGACGGCGGCTTGGCCGAGAGGGTGCTGCCGGGCCGCGGGTCGAGGCCCTCGATGAGGTCGAGCCAGTCGAGGATCTCCGCCTCCGGACGTTGCAGGACACGAACGAGGCCGGCCACGTCGCGCATCTCCAGCATCCGCATGTGCGATTCCACGATGGTGGCCGCGGGAGTCTCACCAAAGCCGAAGAACTTCAGCTGGATGAGCAGGCACTCGCGCAGGTCGCGCGCCCCCACCCCGGCCGGATCGAAGGTTTGAACCAGGCGGAGGGCTTTCTCGGCATTCTCGCGATGGACCTCGGGATCGAGATCCATGGCCACGCAGACCTCGTCGAGGGTGGTGGGCACGATTTTCCCGCAGGCGCTGTGGTCGGAGGCCTCGCAGGAGGGGTCGTGGGTCCGCAGATAACCGTCGTCGTCGAGGTTCTGGATGATGCCTTCACCCAAATCCCGCACCACGCCGGGAGAACAGTCATGTCGCAACTGGGCGAGGAGGTGGTCGCGCAGATCGATGGTGGTGGACAGGCGGTTCTCGATCGAATACTCGGAGTCGGGATCGCCCTGGGCCATGTCGCGCACGCCGATGTCGTCGACCACGTTTTCGAAGAGCTTGTCGATATCGCTGTCCTGCAGGCCGGTCTGCTCGGCCAGCGGTTCGGCCAGAGTCTCGAGCGCGGCCTCGGGGCCGGGCGCCTCCCCCGGCATTTCGCCCATCTCGAGTGCGGGCCCCGGTCCGAGATCGGCGTCGAACTCGGCCTCGGCCCCCATCGAACCGTCGCCGCCATCGGCATCGGTCTCGGGAGTGGGGCCGGTGGCCTCGTCATCGGGGATCTCCTCGAGCAGCGGGTTCTCGCACATCTCCTGATTGATGACGTCCGCGAGTTCGAGGGTGGTAAGGGGCAGCAGCTTGATGGCCTGCTGCATGGCCGGGGTCAGAACGAGCCGCTGCGACAGCTTGGGCGAGAGAGAGAGACGCTGCTGCAATGCCATGGTTAGGCCTTCGTCTCCGGAAGCATCAGATCGAAGTCGTCGCCCAGATACACGCGACGCACTTCGGCATCGGTGGCGAGAGCGCGGGGCGTGCCGGCGCGGAACACTTCACCTTCGCGGATGATGTAGGCGCGGTCGGTGATGCGCAGTGTCTCGCGGACATTGTGGTCGGTGATGAGTATCCCCAGGCCCCGCTTCTTGAGGTAAGCAATGATCCGCTGGATGTCGCCCACGGCGATGGGGTCGATCCCGGCGAAAGGCTCGTCGAGCAGGATGAACAGGGGCGATGCGGCCAGCGCCCGGCAGATCTCGAGGCGGCGTCTTTCTCCACCCGAGAGCGTGTCGGCCCGCTGTTGGGCGAGCGGTGCGATGCCCAGTTCGTGCAGGAGTTCCTTCGCCCGCGCCTTCTGCTCGCGCAGCGAATAGCCGAGGGTCTCGAGCACGGCCAGGACGTTTTCTTCCGTGGTCAGCTTGCGGAACACGCTGCTTTCCTGGGGCAGATAGCCGATGCCGGCGCGGGCGCGCAGATACATGGGCAGGCTCGTGATGTCGTCGCGGCCGAGGAACACCGCGCCCGCGCGCGGCTTGGTCAGGCCCACCACCATGTAGAAGGTCGTGGTCTTGCCCGCGCCGTTCGGGCCGAGCAGTCCCACCACTTCCCCGGTGGCGATTTCGATGTTGACGTCCTTCACCACTACACGCGACCCGTAGGCCTTGGTGAGTCCCTCCCCGCGGAGGACGATGCTCGGAGCGCTCACGGTTGCTTGATCTTTCTTTGAACGACGGTTTCGGTGCGGCCTTCTTCGCCCACCACTTCAATCTGGTCGCCCGAGGTGAAGAAGGTGACGGACTTGCCCTGGATACGCCGGCCCTGCGCCTCGAGTTTGACCGGGGCGCCGGTCATCACAACCTTGCCGTCCCCGGGGGTGTAGAGGAGATGGGCTCCTTCCGCGGTGCGCTCCTCGGCCTTGATGCTCACCGGGCCGCCCTGGGCCTCGAGGCTCTTCACCTCAGAGTTGCCCGAGGGCCCAAGAACGACGAGGATCTCCGGGGCCTTCGTCTCGAAATCCTTCTGCTTCACCACGGCGGCGCCGTTGAAGGCGAAACGGCGGTCGGCCGGGGTGTACGTCATCTTTGCCGAACGCGCATCGAGGCCCGCGTCTTTGGTGGAGCCCTTGACCAGGATCTCCACCTCGGTGTCGGCGGTGATTTTCGGTCCCGCGGGAGTGTCCACGGTCTCGATGGTCATGGCGCGCATCTCATCGGCGCCCGCGCGGAAAACCACGCGACCAAGGTACTGGGTTTTCTTGGCCGGCGAGTCGAAGATCACCTGCCGGCTGGTGGCGAGAAGGTCGGAGCCCGCCGTGCCGAACGGCGCCCCGGGCAGGCCGCCCTTCTGGGTATGCCTCACTCCGCCCCAGGCGCGGAAGGAACCGGAGAGGGTATCGATGTCGATGGACGACGCCTGGAGGGACACCTTGTCGGCCGAGTCCTCGAAAGCGGCGGATCCCGTCACCACCATGCGTCCGGTCTTTTCGCTGAAGGTGGCCCGGTCGCCCTTGCCCCGCTGAAGTTTGCGTTCGAAGACCACGTTCTCCACGAAAGCGATGGTCTCCGCCTCGCCCGTCACGGGGTCAAGGGTGGCGGAAAAATCGGTGGAGGAAATGGATCGCAGATCGCCCGCCTTCGGATTCAGGGGAACGAAGCGGATGCTCGTTCCCTGGTTTCCGAGGTACTCCTTGAGCTTGCCCTCGGGGTCGAACTTGAAGATCAGCGCCTCGCCGCGGATCTCGCGGCGTTCCGGCGGATCGCCCGGCCCGGGCTCGACGATCATCAGCGCCTCCGGACCGGCCGCCACTTCCTCCATCTTCCGACCCGCGCCGAAGGTGACATCGAGGCGGCGGCCGCGGATGGTCTTGCGGCCGGTGGCCCTGGGGAAGTTGAAGCCCAGAGCCCCGGTGTCGCCCTGGGCCACCAGTTCAAAGCCATCCCGGAAGACCGCGCGGTAGATCGCCCGATCCGCGCCGAAGAAGAGCTGCAACGAGCCCGATTTCGTCCGGTTGGGTCCCTGGTTCACGGCGACGTTCCCTTCGAGGAAGAGAGCGTTCTGTTCGCGCGACAGGCAGGCCGAGTCGGCGTCAATGTCGGCGGGGGGGTCGTCGCGATCCCGCAGCCGGATCTTCACCTCTTTGAAGAAGGTGATGGAGTCGCTCCACCCCTCGTAGAGCATTCCGATGGCGGTGCCCGAGATGTCTTTGCGGCGCCAGGCCACCTTGCCCTCGCTCTGGGCCAGCCCGTCATAACCGTCGTAGAGGAGCTCGTCGGTTTCGAGGACCAGGCCGTCCTCGGTGGTCATCGTCACGTGTCCCTGGAAGAGCGCGGAGGGGCGGGTGGCCACGTGCTGGGCATGGTCGGCGACGATCAGCAGGGTGGAAGATTTCCCCTGGGAGACGAAGGGGATCCGGGCCTTCACCTTGTCGAGGAAACGGCGCTCGGTCTCCTTTCCGGAAGAGCCCTCGGCTTCGAGCTCGACTCCCTTTCTCCCGGTGGCGCTGAAAGACTCGAAAACCAGGGCCTCCAGCCGGTCGGCCTTCGGATCGTTTGAGGCGTAACCCTGGCCCGGCGCACCTTCACCCGGGCCTGGGATGGGGCTGGTCGAGGCGGTGCCCGCGCCCTCCGGGGCTTTGGCCGGGGTCTTGACCCGGGAAGATTGGCGGAGCGATTGAAAGACCGCGAACGAGACGCCCAGAACCACGACCACGGCGAGTGCCCTCAGAACCCAGGTCGGGTTCGAACGAAGGGCGCTCGCACGGCGTTTTTCCTGGAACGACTCTTGCATTCGATTGGTTATAGAACGATCACTCGTTCCAGGGCAAGTTTTGTGCAAAGCCTTGGACCCGGTCCGAATACCACCAACGCTATGGTCGCGCGCGTCCAGTACAAGGACTTTCCGGCTTTTCGAAGGCCGTCTCTCTCCCGAGGGCCGAACCCCAGGGTTCGGTGCTGTTGTGGCCCGCTTCGAAGCCATCAACCAGTCGTAACACCAAGACCACAAACACTGTCGGGAGAGACACCATGCGTATCGAGTTCATTGACCGCGAAAACGGCCCCAAGAATCTGATCTCCGAAGCCGAGATCCTCTTCGAGTCCGAGGACGGCCTGCTGGCCGGCCTGAAGCTCGTGGGCTTCACCCTGTGGCGGACGGAAAAAGGAGAAACCTCCGTGACCATGCCGTCACGGGCCTGGGGGGGGCCTGGCGAGCGGAAGTTCTTCGACCTGCTCCGCGGGGGCGACGGAGGCGCCGACGCGCTGAAGCGCCTGAAGGCCGCGATGTGCGACCAGCACCGTCTGCGCGACCGGAACGCGGCCTGAGCCCCACCCCTGCGCATCAACGTGGCGAGCGGAGGCCCTTCTCCGCTCGCCATTTCTTTACGCTTGAGCCGCCGCTGCGTGACACAATCGCGGGGCGATGATGCCTCTTTCCCTGTTGGTGCTGGCCCTCTCCATGCAGGCCGCCCCCGCGGCCTCTAATCAGCCCACGGCCTACGGCCTTTTTCTCGAGGCCCTGTCGCTAAAGGAAGCCGGCCAAACCGACGAAGCCCTCAAAGTCCTGCAGCGCACTCTCAAGGTCGACCCCAAGGCCGCGGATGTCCATGCCGAGATCGCGGAGATTCACATGGAGGCGGGGCGATTCGAACTGGCCATTCCCGCGATCGACCGGGCCATCGCCCTGTCCCCGGAGCGCGCCGATCTGCGGAACCTCGCCGGCCAGGTCCATCAGTTCTATGGTCAGTCGGGGGGAGGCGAGAAGGAGCTGCGGCTCGCGGTCAAGGAATACGAAACCGCCTCCACCCTCAAGCCCACCGATCCCGCTCCGTTGCGCGATCTCACCCGGCTCTACTCGGTTCTGCGCGACGCCGAAGCCGCGCTCCAGGCCTGGAAGCGGCTCTCCGTGGTCGATCCTCAGAATATCGATGCGTTCGTGCAGGTGGCCTCGCTCTCTCTCGCCACCGGCAAAACCGCGGAGGCCATCGAAGCCCTCGAAACCGCCACCGCGGCCGATCCACAAAACGCCCGCGTCCTTCAGATCCTGGGCGACATGAAACAGCAGGCCGGCAAACCCGAAGAGGCCCTCAAGCACTACGAAGCCGCGGCCAGGCTCGACGCCAAAGACCTGGTCACCCGGCTGAAGATGGGGGAGATCCTGATCGAGGCCAAACGCGGCGCGGAGGCCGTGGTTCTGGCCGACGAGCTTCTCAAGCAGGATCCGAGCAACCGTTATGCCCTCGACCTCAAGGCCCGCGCCCTCAAGGATCTGCGGCGCACGGACGAAGCCCTCGTCCTTGCGGAAAGCCTATCCGCCGGTGATCCTAAAGACCTGAAGGCGGCGTTCCTGGTGGTGACACTGCTCGAGCAGAAAGGGTCTCTCGCCGCGGCCGAGGAGAAACTCTCCAGCCTGATCCGCCGCAACACCGCGGGCGAGGACGCGGAGAGCATCGCGCGGAACAACCGGGTGTTCTGGGCTCACGCCGGCATGGTGCGGCAGCGCCTGGGCCGCTACACGGAAGCGGCCGAGGCCTTCGCGGAAGCGGCCAAGTCGGGCAAGGAGACCGACGCCTCCCTCATCACCTACAGAATCGATGCCCTGGTCTCGGCCAAGGACTTCGCCACCGCCCTCAAGGAAGCCCGGATGGCGCAGCTCGATCCCGCCTTCAAGGACGATCGCGACGTGAAGTTCCTCGAGGCCTACGCGCTGCGCGGAACCGGAGACGTCAAGGGCGCCGCCGGCCTGGTCGATGCCTTGGTGACGGACGCGGGCGACGACGCGGACACCACGCTGGCCGCGGGCGAGTTCTACCAGCGCGGCAAAGACCTTGCGCGCGCCGGGCAACTCTTCGCGAAGGTGGCGGCGAAAGATCCCACCAACCTGCGCGCCCTCTTCAGCCTCGGCTCGGTCCTCGAGCGGCAGAAGAAGTTCGACGAGGCGGAAGAGGCCTTCCGCAAAGCGCTTCTGGTGGCTCCCGATTCCGCGATCACCCTGAACTATCTCGGCTACATGAACGCCGACCGCAAGGTCCGGGTGGAAGAGGCGCTGGTCCTCATCCAGAAGGCGCTCGCGGACGATCCCGATAACGGCTCCTACCTCGACAGCCTCGCCTGGGCCCTGCACCGGCTGGGGCGGAACGCCGAGGCCGTCCCCGTCATTCGTAAGGCTTATGCGTCGCAGGACAAGAGCGCCGTGGTCACGGCCCACCTCGGCCTGATCCTGGCCGATGCCGGCGAAACCGCGGAAGCGCTCAAGTACCTGCGGTTGTCGCTCGAGGCCGACGACGAGGACGGCGAACTCGACCGCGGTCTGGTGGAAAAGAAGATCCGCGCATTGTCGCAGGCCGCCCAGAAGAAGCCTTGAAGCGGGCAGTCGTGGTCCTGCTCGCGGCCTGGTCCGCGGTGGCCTGCGCCGCGCGGGGCCACGTCGCGACCCCGGAAGAAATGGCGCGGTTGCGCGAAACCACCGGGCTCGTCACCTCCGGCCGGATCACCCTTGAAGGACCGGCGGGGCGTTTCTCCACCCGTGTGGTTCTCGGCGTGGCGCGGCCCGACTCGCTTCGCCTCGAGATCCCGGCCGGTGCCGGGCTTCGTTTCCTCCTTGTCGCCAAAGGCGAACGGCTGCGCGCCGACCTGCCTCAGGATGACGCCATGTTCGAAGGCCCGGGCACGAGCGAAGTGATGGATCGCCTGTTCGGGATCGATGTGGAACCGAAGTTGCTGGTGGCGGCGATTCTCGGGAATCCCTCCACCGCCTTCTCCGTCGACTGGCGGTTCGATGGCGCGCGTCCGGTGCGGATCACGCTGCGTGACGCCAAGGGTTCAAAGCTCACCCTGACTCTCGACGACCCCGAGACGGAGGCGCCCGCCGAACGGGCGTTCACCTTCGGACCGGCGCGGCGCGAATCGTGGACCCTCGAGGAGATGTCGAGCCGCCTCGGGCTGAAGCGATGAACCTCTGAAGCGATGATCACACGCACCTTCCGCTCGTTCGCCAAAATCAACCTCGGACTCGAGGTGGTGGGAAAACTCCCAGACGGGTACCACGAACTCAAGACGTTGTTCGCCACCCTGAGCCTGCACGATCTGATCGAGATCCAGGAAACGAGGAAGGGTGTGCTGGTGCGCACCGATCATCCCGCGGTGCCCGGCGACGAAACCAACATCGCCCACCGGGCGGCCATGCTGATGCTGGCCATATCCGGACGAAAGACCGGGATCGCCATCAGCATCCACAAGCAGATCCCGGTGGGCGGAGGTCTGGGAGGTGGCAGCAGCAACGCCGCCACCGTCCTGCGCGCGCTCGATTCGATGTGGAACCTGGGTCTTGGAGCGACGGGCCTGGTCGAGGCCGCCCGCACTCTCGGCGCGGACGTGCCCTACTTCCTGGTCGGCGGCCCCGCCCTTGGCCTCGGTCGGGGCGATGACATCCATCCCCTCAACCTGAATCTTCCCGGCCGCGTTTTGCTGGTCCCGGGGTCGGGAGGCGTATCCACCGCTCGAGTGTTCCAGCGTTACGCCCGCCTCGCGCACAGACCCCACTCCACCTCTCCCATTGATCGACTCGTCCGCTCACTCGAGAAATCGCGTGGACTGCTTCCGCAAGGAGCCCTTCACGCCCTGCGCAACGATCTGGACCACGCGGCCCTCGCGGAGAGTCCAACCCTGGCGATCGTCGCCCGCGGCGTGCGTCGCGTGGCCCGGGCCGAGGGTGCGGTTCAGGCCTCCATGTCGGGAAGCGGGTCTTCGTTCTTCCTGATCTTCGACGACGGTGCGGCCAGAAGGAACGCATCTCTCCGGTTGGCCGGGCTCGGCATTCCGAGCGTCGGCTGCGCGTTCCTCTCGAAGCGCGCCTACGCGAACCGTTTCGAGAAGAAGCCGGCCCCAGCCAGAAGAGCGTCGGTGAGACTTCTTCGTTAAGCTTCACCTCTGTCTCCCGACACTGGGGCGTCGCCAAGCGGTAAGGCTCGGGACTTTGAATCCCGCATCCGAAGGTTCGAATCCTTCCGCCCCAGCCAAAGCTCAAGCCTCCTTCACCCTCCCGAACGTTCAATCGAAAAGGCAGAAGTCGCCATGGTTCGCCCCCCTCACGACATCAAGATCTTCACCGGGAGCGCCAATCGCAGCCTCGCCGAATCGGTCTCGCGCTACCTGAAGGTGCCGCTCGGCAAGACCCATCTCTCGAGGTTCCTGGACGGCGAGGTCTGGTTCCAGATCGAAGAGAACGTCCGCGGCAAGGACGTCTTCGTGCTCCAACCCACGTCGACCCCGGTCAATGAGCACCTGATGGAGCTGCTCATCATGATCGACGCCTTCCGAAGGGCCAGCGCCGCCCGCATCACCGCGGTGCTTCCCTATTACGGCTACGCCCGGCAGGACCGCAAAGACCGGCCCCGAGTGCCCATCTCCGCCAAGCTGGTGGCGAACCTCATCTCCGTGGCCGGCTGCAACCGGGTTCTCACCATGGACCTGCACGCCTCGCAGATCCAGGGCTTCTTCGACGTGCCCGTCGACCATCTCTTCGCCGCTCCCGTGATCATCGACCACGTGGCCCAGATGGGACTCACCGATCTTTGCGTGGTGTCGCCCGACGCGGGCGGCGTCGAACGGGCCCGCGCCTACGCCAAGCGCCTCGGAGCCACCCTGGCCATCGTCGACAAGCGGCGCGAAACCGCCAATGTGGCCGAGGTGCATAACGTCATCGGCGACGTGTCGGGCAAGACCGTCCTGATCGTCGATGACCTCGTCGACACCGCGGGAACCCTGTGCAAGGTGGCCGAGGCACTGGCCGACGCGGGGGCCGGGAAGATCCTCGCCTCCGCCTCGCACGCGGTGCTTTCGGGCAACGCGGTGAAGAACATCAACTCCAGCCGGATCTCCCAACTCATCGTCACCGACTCCATCGAGGAGAGGCCGGAGAGAAAATCAGATAAGATTGTCGTTCTGCCCATCGGAGAGCTGATGGGCAAGGCCATCCAGAATATCCACGAAGAAGCGTCCGTCACGAGCCTCTTCATTTGATGCCGCCCCGAAACCCGCGAGAAACCTCGGGTTACCGGGAACGCGTCCATAGATTTGAAGACCCCCAGAAGCCATGTCAGACATTGTTGTTGTAGCTCACGCCCGCGAACAGCGCGGCAAGAATGAAGCCAAACGTCTCCGCGCGCAGGGCCGCATCCCCGCCATCGTGTACGCGCCCCAGAAAGAGAACGTGGCCGTCAGCGTCTCCCCGCGCGAGCTCGCCGCGGTCTTCAAAACCGGCGCCGCCGAGAACACCCTGGTCGACCTCGAGCTTGACGGCAAGAAGCGCAAGGTCATCCTTAAGGACTACCAGGTCCATCCCGTGCGCCCTGAGTTCCTGCATGCCGACTTCTACGAAGTGGCCCTCGACAAGCCCATTCAGGTCAAGGTCCACATTGAAATCCACGGCATCCCGGTTGGGGTCAAGACCCACGGCGGCATGATGGAGTTCGTCACCCGCGAGATCCTGGTTTCCTGCCTGCCCCTCGACATCCCGAAGAAGTTCGTGCTCGACGTCGAGGCGCTCGAGATCGGCGGCGAAGTTCGCGTGGCCCAGATCCCCATGCCTGAGAAAGTCAAGGCCATGACCGAAGGCGACCTGCTCGTGGTCCACGTGGTCACCAAGCACGCCGAGGAAGCCGCCGCCGTGGTTGAGGGCGCCGCCGCGACCGCCGAACCCGAGGTGGCGAAGAAGGGCAAGGCTCCCGCCGAAGGCGAAGCCGCCAAGGCCGCCGCCCCCGCAGGAAAGGACGTAAAGAAAGACAAGAAGTAAGGGCCGATGCGCCTGATCGTTGGTCTCGGCAACCCGGGAGAAAAATACCGGCGAACCCGGCACAACGCCGGGTTCATGGTGATCGACGAGCTGGCGCAGCGGCTGACCCTCGGGGCGAAAGAGCGCATCGAGGACGCCTGGGCGGTGAAAACCGAGATCGCGGGCGAACGCGTGGTCCTCATGAAGCCGCAAAGCTTCATGAACCGCTCCGGTCCCGTGGTCGAGGCTGCGCTGCGGTGGTTCAACATCGAGCCCGACAGCCTGGTCGTGGTTTCGGACGACGTGGCTCTGCCGCTTGGCACCCTGCGTATCCGGGCCCGCGGCTCCCATGGCGGCCAGAACGGCCTTCGCTCCATCATCGAATCGATCGGGTCGGAGGAGTTCGCGAGGCTCCGTTTCGGCATCGGCTCGTCCGAACCCATCCTTGATCTGGCGGGCTATGTGCTCTCGGACTACACCGATACCGAAATCCTGAGAGTCCAGGACATGGTGTCGAGGGCTGCCGACGCGCTGACCGCCCTGGTCGAACACGGTGTAGAGCGGGCCATGAACACCTACAACGCCACAAACACCCAACCCGAATAACCGCCAAACCGGTTAGAATCGCCGGCCGTACTAAAAACACTCCTTGCCGCAAGTAACCCCGAAGCCTGATGGCTTCAGCGAAACCCGGGGTCAACGCGGCTCTCTCAGAACACTTGATCCATAAGGAGATCAGAAACACGTGAGTCAAAGACAGTACGAGATTCTGTTCATCGCCGAACAGAATCTCGGTGAACCCGAAGTCGATACCCTGACCGCAACCGTCAAGGGCTTCATCGAAAAGGAAAACGGAACCGTCGAAAAGGTCGAGAAGTGGGGCAAAAAGCGCCTCGCCTATCCGATCGGCAAGAACCGCGAAGGCAGCTACGTGCTGATGATCGCGAATGCCCCCGGCAGCTCCATCAGCGAAGTCGAGCGCCGCATGCGCGTGACCGACGGCATCCTTCGTTTCCTCGCGATCCGCATCGACGCCGAGATGAAGAAGGCCGATCGCAAGAAGACGATCCGCGGCAAGAAGGAATCGACAAGGCGCGCGAGCGTCCGTGAGAAAGACCGGGCCTTCGAGGGAGGTGCGCAATGAGCGACATGGAAACGCCTGAATTCAGAGGCCGCACCGGCGAGGGACGTGGTCCGGCCGGCGAAGGCCGTGGCGGCGAGCGCGGTGAGCGCAAGGACAAGAAAGAGGGAGGCAAGGGCGGGTTCTTCCGCCGGCGCAAGACCTGCAAGCTGTGTTCGGAAAAGGTCGACTACGTCGACTACAAGAACACCAAGCTCCTTCTCGCCTTCATTCCCGAGCGCGCGAAGATCCTTCCCCGTCGCATGTTCGGCACCTGCGCGCCGTGCCAGCGCAAGGTCCGCACCGCCATCCTGCGGGCGCGCCAGATGGCGCTCATCCCGTACTCGACCGAGTAGTTCCACCGAAATCCTCACGCGGGCTGACCAGGGACGTTTTTTGTTCACGGACCGAACTTGAGCGTCCCTGTGTCCGCCCCATCTCCAACCGTGCTCGCGGTACTCGCGGGCTCTTTGGCCGGAGTGCTGTTTCTCCTGCCCAGGCTTTCCGCCGGTACACCGTTCCTGGCCCTTCCCTTGAGCATCGCCGGACTTTTCTCCGCCCTGCCCCTGCTCGTGGTGCGCACCTCCGGCCGGCTCGTTCACGCCCTCATGGCGTTCGTGGTGGCGATGGTGCTTCTCTCCCTGGCCGATGCCCCCGAAACGGCGTTCGCCTTCGCCATCCTCTTCGGGCTGTGGGCTCTCGCTGCGGGCGAGGTGTTGTCCCGTCGCAAGAGCGTCGTCGCGGGTTGCGCCGCCGGTTTCGTCATCCTGGCCGCGGAGTCGCTGTTCGCCGGTTTCCTGCAGGGCACGGCTCCCCTCGAAGCCACACTGCGTTCGCCGCAGGTGCAGACCGCGTTCGATCAGTGGGCCACCCAGGCCGCCATCGAGCCCACCGAAGCCAAGGCCACCATCGAGCGGGTGCGCGCGGGCATCGTGGCCCTCTACCCTTCTCTCTCCGTGATTTCCGCGGCCACCATCGTGGCCCTGAACGCGGTGGCCCTCGGGCGCTTCGTGCAGCTCAGCCGCTCGAGCAGTTTCCCCGCGGGCGAACTGCTGATGTTCCGCTGGCCCTTCGCTCTGGTAGTGGCCTTCGTGGCCTCGGGCGCGTTGCTGCTCGTCCCCGATCTCTTGTCGGTGGCCTGGAATGGGCTGGTGGTAACGCTGTTCCTCTTTCTCCTGCAGGGCCTGTCGGTTCTGGGCTTCACTCTCGTGAAGGTTTTCCCCAGCCCGTTGATGCGCGTGCTCATCGTCATGGCCTCCCTGCTCGGCCCCTGGGCCATCCTGCTTTCCCTGCTCGGCCTTTTCGATCAGTGGTTCGATTTTCGCAGCCGATTCGCGAGCCCGAAGCCCCAAGCTCCACTCGCCAGCTAATTCAGTCAATTCTCTTTAGAGGTAACAAAGACAATGGAAGTCATTCTTCGTGAAGACTGGGAATCACTCGGACGCCGCGGCGAAGTCGTGAACGTGGCCGAAGGGTACGCCCGCAATTTCCTCCTCCCCAAAGGCAAGGCTCTCGCGGTCACCCCGCAGAACAAGGCCCGCATCGAGAAGGAACGCAAGGAAAACGCGATCAAGCTCGCCAAGGAAAAGGCGGTCTTCGAGGAGCTAGGCAAGAAGATCGACGGCATGCGTTTCGTGGTGCCGCGCCGGGTGGCCGAGGGAGACAACCTCTACGGCTCCGTCACCTCCAACGACATCGCTGATCTCCTCAAGGCCAAGGGCTTCGAGGTCGAGAAGCGGAAGGTGTCGCTCGAAGAGCCCATCAAGAAGCTCGGCGAGCACACGGTCAAGGTGCGCCTCCACCCCGAGGTCGAAACCACCATCCGCCTGCTCGTCACCAAGGAAGCGTAAGGTCTGAATAGAACGGGGCGCGCCCAGAAGGCGGGCGCCCCCGTCCTGCAGACAACGTCGACCATGGCGACCACGGCGTTTTCGAGCGGACACCCGCCCTCAGGCGGGGCGGGCGAACGACCGCTTCCTCACAACGCCGACGCCGAGCGCACCGTGCTCGGGGCCATCCTGGTCGACAACCAGGCCTTCAACTCCGCGGCCGAAATCCTCACCCGCGACGACTTCCACCGGGATTCGCACCGCCGCATCTTCGAAGCCATGGCGACCCTCGCCGAGAAGAGCGACCCGATCGACCTCGTCACGCTCAAAAACGAGCTGACCCGCACGCAGAGCCTCGATGCCGCGGGTGGGGTCGCCTATCTCGCCGGCCTCGTCGAAGGCGTGCCCCGCCTCGAGAACGTCCTGCCCTGGAGCCGGATCATCCGCGAGGCCTCGGTGCTGCGGCATCTGATCCACGCTTCCGGACGCATCGCTCAGGAAGCGGCCGACGCCCAGGACTCCGCCGACGCCATCCTCGATCGCGCGGAACAGGCCATCTTCGCCATCGCCGAACGCAAGGTCCGCGCCGGCCTCGTGCCGGTGAAGGACTTCATCAAGACCACGTTCGAGCAGATCGAGAAGCTTTCTCTGTCGAAGGACGCCATCACCGGCGTGCCCACGGGCTTCATCGACCTCGATCGCATGACCAGCGGCTTCCAGAAGGGCGACCTCATCATCCTGGCCGCCCGGCCCGCCATGGGCAAAACCTCGTTCGCCCTCAACATCGCGCGCACCGCGGCCCAGGTCACGGCCGAGCCCGTGGCCATCTTCTCCCTCGAAATGTCGAAGGAGCAGCTGGTCAAGCGCCTCATCTTCGCGGAGGCCCGCATCGAATCGGGCCTGGTCACTCGCGGCCAGTTGCGTGACTCCGACTGGGCCAAGCTCACCACCGCCTGGGCCGATCTGCACAAGCTGCCCCTCTTCATCGACGACGCTTCCTTCCTGACTCCCCTCGAACTGCGGGCCAAGTGCCGGCGCCTCAAGTCCGAACACGGCCTCGGCATGATCGTGGTCGACTACCTCCAGCTCATGGGGTCGGGCGGCCGGGTCGAGAACCGGCAGCAGGAAATCTCCTCCATCAGCCGGTCGCTCAAGGGTCTGGCCAAGGAGCTGGAGGTGCCTGTTCTGGCCCTCTCCCAGTTATCCCGCGCTCCCGAGGCCCGCACCGATCGCCGGCCTCAGCTTTCCGACCTGCGCGAGTCGGGCGCCATCGAGCAGGACGCCGACGTGGTGATGTTCATCTACCGCGACTCGGTCTACAAACCCACCGAGGAGAACCGCGGGTCGGCCGAGGTCATCATCGCCAAGCAGCGCAACGGGCCCACCGACACCGTCAACCTCGTCTTCCTGCGCGAATTCACGCGGTTCGAGAACCGCGCTCCCGAGGATTACGGAACGGGCTTCAGCGGCGGCGACTCCGGGTACTGACGCTCGACGTTTCCAGAAAGGCCTGCGATGACAGCGGTCGAACCGTCTCGCCACCCCGCCACCGCCTGGGTGAATCTCGACCGGATCCGCGAGAACTTCCGCGCCATTCGCAATCATGCAGGGGCTCGGGCGGTGATTCCCGTGCTCAAGGCCGATGCCTACGGCCACGGCGCCATAGCGGTCGCGCGAGCGCTTGACCCCATGGGTGTGGCCATGTTCGCGGTGGCCTACGTGGAGGAAGGGCTTGCGCTGCGGCGCGCCGGCATCACCACACCGATCCTCATCCTCACCGGTTTCGCGCCCGAACAGCTGAACGATGTCGAGGCCTTCAACCTGACCCCCGTGGTCTCCACGGCGGAGCAGGTTCGCGCCCTGCAAGGCCTGCATCGCGGCGAAGACGAGCCGCGGCTTCCCGTGCACGTGAAGGTCGACACCGGCATGGCGCGACTCGGCTTCACCCTTCACGAACTGGAGCCCGTGATCCACCGTCTCGAGGATGCCGAGTCGATCCACCTCGAAGGCCTGATGACTCACCTCTCGGCCGCCGATGAGGACCCGACGGAAACCGCCCGTCAGCTCGACGTGTTCGAGGAAGCCATCCTCCGCCTGGAAACCCTGGGCATCAGGCCGCGGATGATCCATGCCGCGAACAGTGCGGGTTTGGCCTTCACTCGAGCAAGCCACAGCGCGGTGCGTCCAGGACTGCTGCTGTACGGCATTCCCCCGCGGCCCCTGGCGCCCTCGATTCCCGTAAAGCCTGCCCTCGAACTGCGCGCACGCGTGGCCCTGGTGAAAACCGTCCCGCCCGGAACCAGAGTGAGTTACGGCGGGCATTTCGTGGCCGCGCAGGAAACCCGAATCGCCACCATCAACGCGGGCTACGCGGACGGCATTCCCCGCACCACGCTCATGCGCGAGCAGGGCGTCTTGCGGCACGGGCCGAACGCCCTCAAGGTAACGGGCACGGTCTGCATGGATCTCACCATGCTCGATGCCAGTCTCTGCCCGACTCTGAAGGCGGGAGACGAAGTCACGGTCATGGGCGACTCGCCCGGCGCCTGGGATCTGGCCGAATGGGCGGGAACGAACGCCTGGCAGATTCTGACCGGCGTGGGGTCCCGCGTGCCGCGACGGTATACCCTCGGTGGCGAGATACTCCCTCCCGAACCGCGATGATTCTCAACCCTCGGCCGCGCGCGGAGCGCCTGATGCGCCGAGGGATCTTGTGCCTGCTGGCCCTTGGGCTTGCCGGCTGCACCGAGATGATCGTGCGTGACGGCCGTCCGGAAGCGAGCATCATCGTGGCCAAGGACGCCCCTCTCGAGGTGATGCGCGCAGCCCGCGAGCTTCAGACCTACGTCCGCAAGACCTCAGGCAGCGAAATCACGATCCGCAACGAAGGCGAGTCGCGAAACGAGCGGGTGGAGATCCGGCTGGCCGTGACTCCGCCTGGTGTTTCGCGAGGCGGCAATCCCTCATCCGCCATTGTGCACGAGGACGGCTACGCCATAGAGAGCCACGGTCGGATGATCACCATTCTCGGCGGATCGCCGCGCGGCACACTGTATGGCGTCTACGACTTCATCGAGCGCGTCCTTGGCGTTCGGTGGTTCATGCCCACGGACCTTGGGGAGGAGATCCGCGCCCAAAGATCCATCGCGGTTCCCGAACTGAGCCTGGTCAGGAATCCCGCCTTCCCTTCGGTGAGCGGCTTCACCTGGGCGGGCAGCCCCGGGGCGGAAGACTGGGAATTGCGCATGCGGGTTCGGGTGGGCAAACCAGTGAACTTCGGCCACAACTGGTTCAACATCCATCCCCTCAACAAAGAAACCTTCGCGGCCGATCCGGAAATGTTCGCCCTGGTGGCGGGCCGGCGGGGCCGCAGCACCCAGCTTTGCTCCAGCTATCCAAAGGTAGTGCGAGTCACCGTGGAGGCGGCGCGGCGCTATTTCGCCGCGAATCCCGAAGCGCCGCTTTTTTCCATCAGCCCGAACGACGGTCTCGGCTGGTGTGAATGCGACCGCTGCAAGAAGATCGACGCCCTCTACGGCGTCACGGAGGGGAGCCTCGCCGATCGCTTCGTCCACTATGCGAACGAGGTTTCGGCCGAACTCGAGAAGACACATCCGGGGAAACAGGTGGGGATCTACGCGTACGCCGAGCACACCTCACCTCCGAAGAAGGCGCGCCCCGGGCCCAACTACGTCACCGCCCTCACCCACATGCCCTGGGCCTTCTGTCACGTTCACGCCGTGGACGATCCCTCGTGCCCGTCCAATCAGCAGTATTTCGGCTTCCTCAAGGGCTGGCAGGCCTTGACCCGACACGTGGGGATCTACGAGTACTACGGCCACTTCTCGGTCTTCACGCCGTGGCCCATCGTCCATTCCATGCGCCGGGACATCCCGCTTTACAAGGAAATGGGGATCGAGCGCTTCATCAGCGAAACCCAGCAGAACTGGGCCAATCAAGGCCTCAACTTCTATGTCGCGGCCAAACTGGTGGCCGATCCCACGACCGACGTCGATGCCCTGCTTGCGGAATACTTCGCGCGCTTCTACGGCGAGGCCGGGCCGGCCATGCGCCGGTATGCCGATCTGTGGGAAACCGCCATGCTCAAGACCGGGTCCCGGGCCGAACATCGGGGCTACTCATGGCTTCAGATGTTCACCCTGCCCCTGGTAGCCGAGGCCGACCTGATCCTGAAGGAAGCCGAGGAACGCGCAGCCGCGGATACCGAAATGGTGCGGAAGCGCGTGGCCTTCGCGCGTTCGGGTTTTGGCTACACCGAGGCCTACGCCCAAATGATCGACGCGGGGATGAGGAAGGACCGGGCCGCCCTCGCCCAATGGTCGGCAGAGGCGGAGAAGCGGCTGAAGGCGACCGAAGGCTCAGCCCCTCAGGCTTTCTTCGTTTCCGTGGCCATCGACCAGACCCGGTACATGGCGCGGATCCTGGAAAGCGGCGTCCCGCCCTGGATCACCCTCAAGCCCCTGCCCTGAAGGCAGG
>JAGNNV010000257.1 GCA_017990495.1 Vicinamibacteria bacterium | reverse complement strand
TTTTCATGTTCACTCCTCTGAGCGGGCGCGAAGCGGCGATCTACGTCGCCGAAAGCTGCCGACCGGCTGGAGGCTATGAAGCCGGTCGCTGGCGGTCTGTGCGGTAGCACACGCAGCGATGCAGAGAATCATCTTTATTTGACATCCGAATGGAACGCGGGCAGACTCTAGTTGAATGTCTAATAAAGAACCGTCCAAGGCCGAAGTCATGCGCGGCACGCTCGACCTGATGGTCCTGCAAACCCTCGCGTCCCTGGGGCCGCAGCACGGATACGCCATCGGCGCGCGGATCGAGCAGGTCTCGTCCGGAACGCTCACCCTGAACATGGGCACGCTGTACCCGGGCCTGATGCGGCTGGAGCAGCAGGGCCTGGTCAAAGGCGAGTGGGGCGTCACCTTGAACAACCGGCAGGCGCGCTTCTACGCCATCACCGCGGCCGGTAGAAAGCGGCTCGTCGTGGAGAGGAAGGCGTGGGATCAGATGGTGAGTGTCATGCAAACGCTCCTCGAGGATCCGGCGTGACGCCCCCGGCCTTTCTTTCTACGCTTCGGGAATGGACGCGCCGGGTGTGGGGCGCCCTCAGCGGCCGACGGACCGACCTCGACATAGAGCGCGAACTTGCCGGACACATCGCCCTCGCCGAAGACGAACTCCGGCGACGGGGCCACGCCCCCAGGGAAGCGGCGCGGCTGGCCCGCGTCAACGCGGGAGGCCTGACCCAGGCGGTCGAGGCCATCCGCGATCAGCGCGGCCTGCCGTGGCTGGCCTCGTCATGGCTTGACATCAAGCTCGGGCTCCGCCTGCTCGTCCGCAACTGGGGGCTGACACTTGTCGGCGGGCTGGCCATGACCGTCGCCATCGCCATCGCCGCGGTCGTGTTCACCGCGTTCGACGTCCTGTTATGGAGCTCGCTTCCGATCGACGAGGGCGACCGCGTCGTCGCCATCCAGATGTGGGACCCAAAGGCCGGCGCGGTGCGCGACACGGCGTGGCAGGATGTCGTGCGCTGGGGCTCCACGATGCGATCGGTCGAAGACGTCGGCGCCTTTCAGACGATCCGGCGCAACGCCATCACCGCGGATGGATCAGTCGAGCTGGTGTCCGTCGCCGAGATCTCAGCCGCCGGGTTCCGTGTGGCGAGAGTGCCGCCGCTCATGGGCCGAACTCTCGTCGAAGCCGACACCGAGCCCGGCGCCGCGCCGGTGATCATCATCGGACACGATGTCTGGAAGAGCCGCTTCGGCGGCGCATCAGACGTCGTGGGGCGCGAGCTTCGGCTGGGCGAGAAGGCGCACACCATCGTGGGGGTGATGCCCGAGGGTTTCCAGTTCCCCTTCAACTTCCGCTATTGGGTTCCGTTGCGGCTCAATGCCGACGGGGTTCTCCGCGACGCCGGTCCCGAAGGCGTCGTGTTCGGCCGACTCGCGCCGGACGCGACACTTGCCGGCGCCCACGCCGAGGTTTCCGCGCTCGGGCCTCTCCCCTCGATTCCCACGCGACCCAACACCGAATCCGCCGTGGCGCGGGTGGTGCCGTACACGTTCGCGTTCACGGGGAACTTCGAGCGCGGAGAGTTGGGCGTGGCGTGGTCGCTCTCCAGTCTGGCGCTCCTGCTGCTTCTCCTGCCGCCCTGCGCCAATATCGCGATTCTGAACTACGCGCGCACGGTCACGCGCCAGCAGGAGTTCGCCGCTCGCCATGCGCTGGGCGGCAGTCGCGCGCGGATCGTCTGCCAGCTCTTCATCGAGGCGCTGGTGCTTTCGGCGGCCGCCGCCATGGTCGCCCTGCTGATCCTGCATGTCGTCTCGGTCGTGATGGCCGGGCGGCTGCAGAGTATCCCCGGCGGTCCGCCGTTCTGGATGACCTTCGATGTGTCTTTCCGCACTCTCCTCTTCGTCGCCTTGTTGGCGGTGGCTGGGGCCATCGTCTCCGGTCTTGTGCCGGCGCTTCAGGCCACGGGGCGACTGGCGCGGCTCGGCAGTGGCGCGCTCGCCGGACGGACCGGCCTGCAGCTCGGCGCGACGTGGACCACGCTGGTCGTCGCTCAGGTCGCATTCTCGGTGGGTGTGCTGCCGCTCGCCGCCGAACTGGGATGGGGGATGTTGAGGACCGGCGTGGTCGGTCCGGGCTTTCCCGCCGAACAGTACGCGACCGCGCGGGTCGCACATGAGGACGGCGAGCGCCCTCACCTCCTTGGCGATCGCCTGCGCGAACTGACGAGCCGTCTCTTGGCTGAGCCCGGCGTCACGGGGGTGTCGGCCGCCCTGCGCCCGCCCGGCGAGGAGCCCTGGGTGTTCGTCGACATCGAGGGCCTCGAAGCGCCAACCGAAGTGATCAACGGCAAGCTGCCGGGCTTCCTCGCCCGATTCAACCGGGTCGATGACGCGTTCCTCGGCATGTATGAGGTCCCACGCCTGGCGGGTCGCGGATTCGAGCAGGGCGACCTTTCTGCCGAGGGTGATGCGACCATCGTCAACCGCAACTTCGCCGACACGATCGCGCCCGGAGGCAACGCGCTCGGACGCCGTTTCCGCTACGTCCGCGCCGCGGGCGACGAGGCGTTGCACGGCCCGGAACCTGACCGCTGGTACGAAGTCATCGGCGTCGTCGACAATCTGCCCGTCACCACTGACGCGAGAGTGGCGTACCACCCGGTCGCACCAGGGCAAATCCAACCCGCAAACCTGCAGCTTCGCCTGAGGGGCGCTTCGACCGGCCTCGCGGAACGCCTGCGCGACGTCGCCGCCGGCGTCGACCCCACGCTTCACGTCGACGAGGTCCGGACGCTGGCCGACATCTATCGTGAACACCGTTTCGGCGACAACCTCGCCACCGTAGCGATCGGCGCGGTCACGCTCAGCGTCCTGCTCCTGTCGGCGGCCGGCCTCTACGCGCTGATGGCGTTCACGGTCGCGCAACGCCGACGGGAGATCGGCGTCCGGTCGGCGCTGGGCGCTCAGCCGCGGCAGCTGGTGGCGGCGGTATTCCATCGCGCCTTCAGGCAGATTGGCGCCGGCGCTCTCTTGGGACTCGTCGCTGCATACCTCCTCGGGCGCTATCTGCCCATCGAGCAGATCGGCGGCCTGCCGATTCCCGGCATCCTCCCCGGCGCCGCCGCATTCATGCTCATCATCGGCGCTCTCGCCGCGCTCGGTCCTGCACGACGCGGTCTGCGCATCAATCCCACCGAGGCGCTGCGGAGCGAATAGGCAAGGCCGCGCCCACGCGCGGATTCCTAGCGCCGTTCCTCGGCGAGCGGTCCCATCACGAAGAGGGTGTTCCCGGCGGGATCAATCAGGTCGAAGGTACGGGCGCCCCAGTCCTCGTTCCTCGGCGCTCTCAGCGTTGTCACCCTGGGGCTCCACTCGCGGTAGCAGGCATCGGTGTCGAAAACCTGCAACGATACGCAGGCATTGCGGCCGTGGCCGTCCATTCTGGTGTCGAGCGTGATCCGGATCGTTCCCCGCTCCAGCCCCATGAGTCCGCTGTGTCCGTCTTCAGACGCCTCAAAGGTCACCCGGAACCCGAGACCGTCGACGTAGAAGGACTTCGACAGGGCGAGATCGTCCGATGGGAGGATTGGAATCGCCTGTTCCAGGAAGGGAGCCGCCACTATTGCCGCTCGCCGGGCCTACTTGTCCGCGCGTTTGGCGAGACCCGAGCAGAGCAGGTTCCCCACCACCTTGAACATGCCGTCGTCGCGGACCATGAAGTGTTTACCCTGGACGTTGTATTCGCAGATCACCGGCTGCAGCGGAGGCTCGCTCATCGCGTAGAGCTCCTTCTTTCCGTCTTCAGCTATGTCCCCGAAATAGGCGGTGGGATTCTTGATCACGGCTTCGCAGGTGTCATTCGGCAAAGTGGCCTTCACCGTGACGCTCGCTTCGGTGCCGCGAACTCCCACGTAACACTCGCCGCCGCAGCCCACGAAGGCCAGCGGCAGGAGCAGCGCGGCCACGTGTCGGAGCGTTGGGGACGGGTTTGTCTTCATGGCATGGCAACGATATCAGCGGGTAGGGGCGCCGACCGGTTGAACCGGTGCGTGGGCTTAGGCTTGTCGCGAGACAACCCATGGAAAACGCCGCCGACACAAATGCCGACCTCATCACCTGTCCCTCGTGTGGAGGGGCGAACCGAGTGCATCGCGAACGAGTGCTCGAAGGACTCAGTCCGGTGTGCGGGCATTGCAAGAGCAGCCTCGCGGTGGACGCGCGGCCGGTGGCGGTGACGGACGCGAACTTCGCGGTTGAGGTTCTTGCCTTCCCCCGCCCGGTGGTGGTCGACCTCTGGGCGGCCTGGTGCGCGCCCTGCCGCATGATCGCTCCCGCCCTGGAGGAGATCGCGAGCGAGCAGATGGGGAGGGTACGGATCGCCAAGTTGAACGTGGACGAGAACCCCTCGACCCAGGCCCGGCTCGGCGTTTCCGGCATCCCCACTCTGGTGATGTTCAAGGGCGGCAAAGAAGTGGACCGTATGGTCGGCGCGCTGCCACCGCCTCAGTTGCGCGCGTGGATCCAGCGCTTCGCCTGAACGGCCGAGGGCCAGAGCCATGGAGCAGAAGTTCCGCCCGCTGATCATGGCGCTCGCGGGCGCTCTGGGCTTGGCGCTCCTCACGATCGCCTTTCTGATCGGACGGCTCACCGCCCCTCTGGTCGCAACGACCTCGATCTCGCCTTCGCCCGGGTCCGAACCCTCCACTTCAGCGTCACCCCGCCCCGAAGCCACCGCAGAGCCAACGACGGTCGCATCGCCTTTCGTTGCGCCTGGCGTCGAGGCATCAAACCCGCCCGACACGGCTGTCGCTCCGGATTCCAGGCTCAACGTCGTTTCGCCTGTCGAAGCGTCCGCCCCGCCAGGATCCAGGCATTCGACCGAGGCGTCGCGAATTGCCGCCTATTTCCAGCAGGTCGACGGAATGCAGGACATGGGCGTGGGCGATCCCCAGGCTTTCGCGGCCTCGTTGCTCAAGTCGGTGTCCTCGGGTGACTTCTCCGCCTTCGACGAGCTTCTCGGCAAGGCGCGCGCGCAGCGTCAGCGCCTCCAGGGCATGACCCCTCCGCAGGCCTGCGGCGAACATCACCGCCTGGCCTTATCGCTCTCCGCCGACTCCGTAACCATGCTGGAGCGATTGAAGGCGGCGCTGATGAAGGGTGATTCGATGGCGCTCATGACCATCGCCACCGAGGGCCGCTCCCTCGAGAGTCAGGCCAACCACCTCA
>JAGNNV010000045.1 GCA_017990495.1 Vicinamibacteria bacterium | reverse complement strand
GCGAAGACCCGCCTTGGCTGGAAGCCCAAAGTCGACTTCAAGACCCTCGTGCGCATGATGGTCGACGCCGACATGGCCCGCGTCTAGCGCGCCCCTTTCGCCGGGTATGGCCTTGACGGGACGAGACATCCGGATCGGGCTCGTCCTTGCCGTGCTCATCGTGGCCGCCAACGCCGGCTACGTCGCCTCGCAACTCGGCTTCGTGCACCGGCCGCGGCTGGTCATGGAAACCGATCACCGCCACTACATCCACATGGCGCTGAGTCCGGAAGAGCCCGAGGACCCGCCCTACGCGTTCCGGGTCGGGGCGCCGAGAATCGCCCGGGGTCTGATGGCCATGGGCCTGACCGTGAACCAGGCCTTCTATCTCCTCACCCAGGCCTCGTTGGTCGCGTTCCTCGCCTGCGTCTTCCTCTTTCTGCGCGCGCGTGGTTTTCCCGCCGAGGTCTCGGCTCTGGTGATCGCGCTCATGGGCCTCACCCAGGGCGCGGTGCGGTGGTTCGAGTATCAGTACTGGATGTCCGACCCGCTCTGCATGGCCCTCGTGGCCGCGGCCATTCTCGCTATCCAGCTTGATGCGCCGTGGCGTCTCGCCATCCTTCTGGGCTTTTGCGCGGGCTTCGTGCGCGAGAGTTTCGTGCTTGTCCTCCCCTTCGCCTTCTTCCACACCCTGGGACGGCACGACTTCAAGACCGCGGTCCTGCGCACCGGGGCCATAGGGGCGGCGTTTTTCTCCGCGTCTCTCACACTGCACGCGCTCATCACCCCGATCGCGCCGGACGACTGGTGGTCGGGGGTGGTCGACAGCATGAGCTTCCGGGGCCGGCATTTCTTCGACAAGCAGTGGTACGTGCTCACCATCGGCACCTGGGGCGTCTTCTTCTCCCTGGCGTTCGCGGACCTGCGGGGTTTCGTCCGGCGGGTGCGCGAGAACCTCGATCTCACCTTCCTGGTGCTCGCGACCTACGGCACGCTGATCATCTCGAACAACACTGAACGTCCTCTCGCCTACGCCTGGCCCGCCGTGGCTGCGGCGGGGGCAGCCGCCCTGCGCTCGCTGTCCGCCGTCATCGTCACTCCCTTCCGGAATCCCTTTCAGCGGATCGCCGTGATCTGCCTGGGCGCGCAGATGGTCCACTTCGGCCTTACCCGCTGGCACGACCTCTCGGGCTCGAGCCTGTATCAGCCCGCGAACTTCATCGTGAGCGGCGTGATGTTCGCGCTGTGGCTTGTGTGGGCCCTTGTATTTGCTAGGCTGAAGCCGAACTGAAGGCTTGCCGCGCGTTTTGTGAGCCGCAGATCGGAGGGTCGCCCGACACGGGTGAGATCGCGCCCTCCACCAAGTTGCCGCTCAAGGAGCCTGCTTTGACCATGTCCACCGCGCATCGAATCGGCGAAGTTCAAGACGACTATTGCACCTCGTGCCACCTGCTGCTCTCGCACGACATCGCAAGCGTGGTGAACGGCGAGATCGCGAAAACCACGTGCCGGACGTGCCACAACACCCACGACTACAAACACGCGAAGATCCCGAGGCGCCCGGCCAAGAAGGAAGAGACGAAGCAGAGCCTGATGGAACAGGTGCTTCGGAACATGCCGCAGATGCCGGCCATGCCTCCCGCCCCCGCGCCCAAGCCCCGGCGCGACCTGTGGGCCACTCTCGGCCGGATCAACGACAAGAAGGATTCGCCGGAAGGAGGAGTGAAGTGAGCGCCTCGGTTACCCCCACCCTGCGCGTCCCCGCCATCCTCGAGCGTAAGCGGGACGGCCACGCCCTCACCCGGGCCGAGATCGATTTCCTCATCACCGGCTACGCGCGCGGCGAGGTGCCTGATTACCAGATGTCCGCCTTCGCCATGGCCGTGAACTTCAAGGGCATGACCTCGGAGGAAACCACCGATCTCACCCGGGCCATGCTCCATTCGGGCGAAATCCTCGACCTCTCCGACCTCGAGGGACCGAAGGTCGACAAGCACTCGACCGGCGGCGTGGGCGACAAGACCAGCCTGATCCTCGCACCCCTCGCCGCGGCCTGCGGCGTGACCGTGCCCATGATCTCCGGCCGGGGTCTCTCACACTCCGGCGGCACCCTCGACAAACTCGAGTCCATCCCGGGTTTCCGTGTGGGCCTGAGTCTCGCCGAATTCCGCAAGACCCTGCGCGCGCACAAACTCGGCTTCATCGGCCAGACCGTGGAGATCGCTCCCGCGGACAAGAAGCTCTACGCCCTGCGTGACGTCACCGCCACCGTCCCCGTGCTTCCCCTGATCGTGGCCTCGATCATGGGCAAGAAGCTGGCCGAGGG
Source organism: Vicinamibacteria bacterium (assembly GCA_017990495.1). Classification (GTDB taxonomy): domain Bacteria; phylum Acidobacteriota; class Vicinamibacteria; order Fen-336; family JAGNNV01; genus JAGNNV01. Next base: position 17,530 of record JAGNNV010000045.1, on the reverse strand, counting down.
CATCGACGCCCTGATCCTCGACGTCAAAACCGGCGACGGCGCGTTCATGCAGGCCGAGCAGGACGCCATCACCCTGGCCACCCGCATGGTCGACATCGGCAAGGGCATGGGCAAACGCGTGGCCGCGGTGATCACCGACATGAACGAGCCCACGGGCTACATGGTCGGAAACTCGTTGGAGATCGAGGAGTCGATCCGGGCCCTGCGTGGCGAGGGGCCTGCCGATCTCATCGATCTCTCCGTGGAACTCGCGGCGTGGATGCTGGTCCTGACTTCGGTGCAACCCGATCTCGAAGCGGGCCGGGCGAAGATCCGAAACGCCATCGCCACCGGCGCGGGCCTCGAACTTTTCCGCCGTGTCATCGAGGCTCAGGGCGGCGATCCCCGGGTCTGCGACGATCCATCCCGTCTGCCGCACGCCGGCGGACGTCACGAACTGCGCGCTCATGGAACGGGTTTCATCCACCGGGTGGGCTGCCGGGCTACCGGCGAAGCGTCGATGCTGCTGGGTGCGGGTCGCAACACCGTGGCCGACAAGGTCGATCCCGCGGTGGGCATCGAGTTCCGGCTCAAGGTTGGCGACAAGGTGGAGAAGGGCGATCTGCTCGCCACCCTCCACTACAACGACCGGGCGAAGCTCGACGCGGCCCTCGCCCGTCTCGATGGCGCATTCGACATCGCGGAGGAGCCGGCACCGACCCGGCCCCTGGTGAGGCGTGTCATCGAGTAGGCGCGGGTTCGCCCTTGCCCTCGCCGCCTTCTGGCTCGCGGCGTGCGCCACCAATCCCAAGCCAAAGGTCCGCCTGGCCGACCGGCCCGCCCCGAAGATCGGCGCCACCGCCTCCGGAACCGCGTCCTGGTACGGCCCCGGCTACCACGGCAAGCAGACGGCCTGCGGCGAGCGCTTCGATCAGGACGCCATGACCGCGGCCCACGGCCGCTGGCCCTGCGGCACCAAGGTCAAGGTGACCCTGCTCTCAACCGGGAAAAGCGTCACCGTGCGCATCAACGACCTCTTCCCGAATCACAAGGGCCGGCTCATCGACGTGTCGCGCGGAGCGGCGCGGGCCATCGGTCTGATCGGCCCCGGCACGGGTCGAGTGCGGCTCGAGGTGGTGAGGTAGTTCAAATAGATCTTGCCTGACCCGGCCGGGCGGGCGCATGATGTCCCCGATGGCGGACGTTCGTTCGGCCCTCGTCAATGATTTCTGGGGAGGTTTGTCCGCCATGCTGGTGGCCCTCCCCGCCTCCCTGGCCTTCGGCGTGGCCATCGTGGCTCCTCTGGGCACGGAGTATTCGGGTGCCGGCGCGCTGTCCGGACTGCTGGGCGCCTTTGCTATCGGCGTGGTGGCGGCGTCGCTCGGCGGCGCGCCGCGCCTGGTCTCCGCGCCCTGCGCCCCGGCGGCCGCGGTGATGGGAGCCCTGGCCCTCGTCCTCGCGAGCGACCCGAGCCGCGCGCCCTCCTCGACCTTGTTGCTTCTCAGCATCACCGCAGTGATCTCGGGAGCGCTGCAGATCCTGTATGGCGTCCTCGGGGGGGGCACCCTGATCAAGTACATCCCCTACCCGGTGGTCACGGGCTATCTCTCCGGCGTGGCCATCGTCATCTTCCTGAAGCAGCTCCCCTCGTTTCTGGGACTGCCCCACGATGTGGCCATGTCCGCGGGTGTGCGCGATCCAGGGCTGTGGAATCCCATTTCCCTGACCGTGGGGGTCGCGACCATCGCAGCCACCTGGGCCGCGCCGAGGCTCACCAAGGCGGTGCCCGCGCCCATCATCGGCCTGATCACCGGCATCGCGACCTACTTTGGTCTCGCCCTGCGGGATGCGCGACTGCTCTCTCTTGATCGCAATCCACTGCTGATTGGTCCCCTCTCGAGCGCCGGGTCTCTTTGGGCCGGGCTCGCCGAACGCGCCGCGGCGCTTCCCCGGGTGACCGGCGCGGATCTCGCTCTCATCGTCGGCCCCGCCCTCACACTCTCCGTGCTGCTCTCCATCGACACCTTGAAGACCTGCGTCCTCGTCGATGCCATGACTCGGGGACGCCACCAGTCGAACCGCGAGATCCGCGCCCAGGGTGTGGCCAACATCGTGTCGGCGGCCATCGGAGGCATCCCCGGCGCAGGCACCTCGGGGGCCACGTTGATGAACCTGGCAAGCGGGGCCGCCACCTGGCGCTCAGGGGTGATCGCGGGCGTCATGGCCCTGCTCGCTTACCTCCTGCTCGGCCCCGTTCTCGCCTGGGCGCCCATCCCGGCCCTGTCCGCCCTGCTGCTCGTGGTGGCTTTCCGGATGTTCGACTGGAAGAGCCTCGCCCTCGCGCGGCAACGCGCGACCATCTTCGACTTCGGAGTGATCGCGAGCGTCATCGGGGTCGCGGTCTTCGTCGATCTCATCGCCGCGTCGATGGTGGGTGTGTTCCTTTCCATCCTGCTCTTCATCCGCGACCAGGTGCGCAGCCAGGTCATCCACCGGAAGATGTACGGCGACCAGGTGTCGTCGCGGCGCAAGCGTCTGCCCGAACAGATGGAGATGCTCAAGCGCCGCGGGCGTGAGATCCTGGTGGCGGAACTGCACGGAGATCTCTTCTTCGGCACAACCGACCAGCTCCTCACCGAACTCGAGGGAGACCTTGAAACCTGCCGCTACCTCATCCTCGACCTGCGCCGCATCGAGTCGATCGACTTCACCGGCGTGCACCTGCTCCAGCAGATCGAGAGTCGCCTTCAGGAGAGAGGCGGCCGGCTGCTCTACAGCAACCTTCCCCAGGCCCTGCCCTCGGGCATCGCGGGCCGCGACTACTTCGCGAGCGTCGGCCTTGTTTCGAGCGCGCGAAGCACCCGCCTCTTCAGCCAGTTGACCGACGCGCTCGAGTGGGCGGAAGACGCCATCCTGGCCTCCGAGGGCCGGGGCGCGGAGGCGGAGGAGACGCTGCTCAACCTGAGCGACATCGAGTTCCTCAAGGGCCGCAAAGAGGAAACGCTCAAGGAACTGGAACTCCTGGCCGAGGCCCGGCACTACGAAGCGGGCCAACCGATCTTCTCTCAGGGCGACAAAGGCGACGAGTTGTTCCTGGTGCGACGCGGCCGGATCCGCATTTCGTTCCTGTCCGGGCAGGGGGATCCATATCATGTGGCGACCTTCGGTCAGGGCGACTTCCTCGGAGATATGGCCTTTCTGGACGCCGGAATCCGATCGGCCAGCGCGGTGGCGGAGACGCCGGCCGACGTGTTCGCAATCACCCGCGCGCAATTCGATGCCCTGACCGACAAACACCCGCGCCTCGGGCAGCAATTTTTCGGAGGCATGGCGCGCGCTCTGGCCCTCCGGCTGAGACGGGCGGACGGGGAGATCCGGGCCCTTGAGGACGCGTAGCCTTCTGCGACCCCGCGTCGGCGCGGTGCTGGCCTTGATCGACCCCGCGCTTTGGGGAGGCGTGGAGGCCATCCACGACTTCCGGGTGGCCGCGCGATCTCTGCGCGCCGCTCTGCGAACGCTGGCCCGGAAGCGCCGTGGCATCGTGGAAAAGACGCGCCGCGCCCTTCAGCGGGCCACGAGGTGCCTGGCCGACGCGCGTGATCGTGACGTCGGGCGTTCGCTCCTGGCCAAGCGGCCCGCCCCCACACCCGAAGCGGCGGCGCTGCGGCGAAGACTGACCGGACTATCCGAGAGCGAGCGGCGCCTGGGCCTCGCTCGCGCGGCCACCCTGTGGCCCGCGGGCCTCGACCGGCGTCTGATCGATCTGCTGGAACAGGGCGAAGCCTCGGTGGATATCGTGATCCGAAGAACGCGAGCCGAAGCCTGGCAACAGAGACGGCGGGCGATCGAGACCTTGAAGGCTCTCGGCCGCCGCTACGACCCGGTGCGCCTCCACGAATTGCGGCGGCGCGTCCGCAGTCTGCGTTATGCCATCGAGGTCCTGGCCGAGGTCGATTCAGGGGCCCAGGCTCGGGTCATTCAGCTCAAGCCTCTGCAAAGCGCCCTGGGGGACATCCAGGACCGCATCGTCCTCTCACGCTGGCTTGCCGAAGCGGCCTCACGATTCCGGCGGAGCGACCCTGTCCTGGCCCGGGTTCTTCGGGGTGAAGCCGCCGAACACCGTGCGCAGTCGATGAACGCCCACGCCACGTTCCTTCAACTGAAGCCGGCCCGTGTGCTCGAACGTCTCGCCCTGCACGTGGACGCCCGTTCGGAACCGGCACGCCCGCGCCCGATGAGCGCTACGGGGCCGGCGTCACGCGCGAAGAGTGCGAGGCGACCATCCGCCACACCCCGTCGCGGCGCACCCACACCCGGGTGAACCGGAAACGGCCGCTGAAGGGCTTACCGCTCGTTACCCCGGCCTGGATCGAGGTTCCCGTCACCACGCCGGTATCCCCGTGGATGCGCACCTCCACATCTTCGTTCCGGATCGCCTGGTTGGCGCGCGTGCGCGTCTTCAACTCGTCGAGGTACTCAGCCCGCGTCTGCACCCGGCCATCGGAGTGAGTCAGGATGAAGTCCGCGGTGAGGAGGCGGTCGAGGCCGGCGACGTCGGGAGTGAGGCGAAGATCGTTCCAGGTGGCGTCGATGGTGGCGAGGGCGCGCCTCTCGGGAGAATCCGAGGCGGCCACGACCGCGGCCATGGCGATCAGGACGGCGGCGAGCAGGAGGCTTCGGCTCATGGAGGTCAGAGGATAAGGGAGCTCAGGCCCGGCGGTTCAGGATGCGCAGGGCGGCGCAGGCCGCGCCGAAACCGTTGTCGATGTTCACCACGCTGACGCCCGCCGCGCAGCTCGCGAGGGCGGCGGCCAGGGCGGTTTCACCCTGACGAGCCGCGCCGTAACCCACCGAGGTGGGCACCGCGATCACGGGCGATCGCACCAGACCGCCAAGGACACTCACCAGAGCGGCGTCCATGCCGGCCACCGCGATCACGATCTCGTGGGCCCGGATGTCCGCGATGCGTGAGAGGAGACGATGAATCCCGGCGACCCCGACGTCGTTGAACTCCGACACCCCTTCGCCGTAGTACTCGAGAGTGCGCGCGGCTTCGCGGCTCACCGAAAGGTCCGACGTTCCCGCGCAGACGACGGCCACCCGCGCCGTCTCGCCCCGGGGGCGAAGGGCGCCGAGAAACGCGGTGCGGGAGAGAGGATCGTAGGAGAGCAGCGCGCGCAGGGACGCTTCAAGGGCAAGGTGCCGGTCCTCGGATAGACGGGTCAGGAGCATCGACCGGCCTGCCGCGGCCATCGTCTCCACGATGCGCGAGATCTGGTCGACGGTCTTGCCCGCGCAGAAAAGCGCCTCGTCGAGGCCCACGCGCTCGGCGCGCAGGAGATCGAGATCGAAGTCCTGGGAGCCGGTCACGACGGAGGTCGGAGGAAGGCGCTGCCCTGGCGATAGATCTCGAAGTCCACCCCGCCCTTCAAACCCGCGGCGAGGGCTCGCGTAGCGATCCTCGCCGTCCAGTTCCGCAGCTCGTCGGAGGCAAGGCCTTTGAGCGACGCTTCATCCAGCTCCACCACCACGCCGCGGTGGCGCACGCGGCAGCGCACCGTGAGCGGTTGCAGAGCGTCGCGAAGCTCGGTCTCGATGGCGTCGATCAGGCCCAGTGCCGAGGCTTCGATACGGAGGCCCGTCTCGACCCGGCTCGACAGACACGGCGCCGCCGGGAGTTCGGCGATCGCGCCCAGACCCAGATGGCGCGCCATCTCGCGCACGCGCGCCTTGGTGAGGCCCGCCTCGACAAAGGGGTGACGAACTCCGCGTTCGCGCGCGGCGAGGAGACCCGGGCGATAGTCGCCAAGGTCGTCGACATTGGTCCCGGAGGCGATCAGGGTGGAGAACTTCGCGCGGATGGCATCGTACAGATGGCTCTTGCAGAAGTAGCAGCGATTCACCGGATTCGCGCGGTAAGCCTCGTCCGCGAACTCGCCGGCGTTGAGGAGCGTGAGGGAAGCGCCACGCGCCTGGGCGAAGTCCTTCACCCGCGCCGTGGCCTCCGCGGGCACCGCGGGCGAGACCGCGTGAACCAGCATCGCCTTGTCCCCGAGAACAGTCTGGGCGAACGCGGCAAGGGTCAGGCTATCGACGCCGCCGCTCAGCGCGACCACGACCTCGCCGCAATCGCGCAGAACCGACTCGAGGCGCGAAGCCGCCTCGGTCAGGCTCGCGGCCTCGGGATAGCCGGCGGTCATCTCGATTCGCCGCCAAAGGACGCGGCGCGACGCAGACGTTCGCGCTCGGCGTGGCCTTCAACCAGCCGAAGGCTTTCGGCCTCGATCTTCGCGGTGGATCCGGAAGCACGTTCCGCCCGCTTCGTCTCCATTCGCCGACCCTCGACCTCAATCGCCTTCGAAGTGCGAGCCAGCGTGTGACGACGAACGTCGAGCAGACGCACACCGAGAGTGGTGGTCTCGCGGAAGCACAAGGCGGCGACCTCCTCCTCGGACGTGGTCCGACACAACACGCGGACCGAGATGACGACCCGGCCTTTCTTGCCCAGGCCCGGCACCTGAAGAACGTCGAGCACGGCGGGATTGGCGCGCAGATGATCGAGACCGATGGCCAGGTCTTCGGGAGTCTGATCATCCACCTCGAACTCGATCGCGGTCACGTGGTCGCCGTGAGGGAGGGAGGCGGGGGCAGCCGCATCGAACACGAGGGCGCGGACGCAGTTGGACATGAAGGGCAGGGCGCGGGTTCCGAAGCCGAGCCCGGTCCCGAGCAGAATGCGCTCGCGGGGAGCGACTCCGGGCAGGGACAAGAGATGCCGGACGATGGCCGCACCAGTGGGCGTGACCCGTTCACCACCGACGCCATCGTCGCGCACGGCCAGACCGCGGAGCAGGAGGGTGGTGGCGGGTGCGGGCACGGGCAGCAGGCCGTGGGCGGATTTCACGAAGCCGGAGCCCAGGGGCAGGGGACCCACGGTCCAGGTGGCGGAGCCAAGAGCGTGGATGATCGCGGCCGCGGCCACGATATCGGCGATCGAGTCCCACTCACCCACTTCGTGGAAGGTCACGGTGTCGGTGGTCGCCCCGTGAACCTGGGCCTCGGCTTCGGCCAGCCGAGTGAAGATGGCGAGGGCGTGATCACGCACCCCCGGATCGAGGGGGGCGGCGGCGAGCCCCGCGCGGATCTCCGCGAAGGGCCGGTGGGCGTGTTCGTGATCGTGGGCGTGTTCATGACCATGGGCGTGTTCGTGCGGATGCTCATGCTCGTGCGCGTGTGGGTGGGAGTGGGAATGAGTGTGGACCGCCGAAGGCGCGCCAGCTGGTGCGTGATCGTGGTGGTGCTTGGACGAGGAGCCCGACTCCAACACCAGGAACCGCTTCCCGTTGAGAGCGTGATCGGCATGCGGGACGAGGTCGAGACGGAACCGCGCGGGCAGTCCGGCGGCGCGCACCGCGCCCTGCACGGTCGTCTCCAGAGGCGGAAAAGCGTCGAGCATCGTGGCCACGAACATGTCTCCGGCCATGCCCCCCACGGGGTCGAGATGGATGTGCATCAGGAGAAAGAGGGATCGGAGGCCGCGGCCCGCACCATGGCCACCGGGCGATTGGTGCCGATCCCGAGAAGGCCGAGTCGCGCGAGATTCCCAAACTCGACGGGATCGTCGCACACCCAGGTGGCCACACCCAGATTCCGCTCCGCCGCGCGGGCGACGAGGTCCTTCGACACGTGCCCCTTCTCCGGCATCACGAAGATGGCGCCCGTCTTTTGAGCCGCCGCGAACATGACGTCCTCGGGATCGCGGTAGAAGAGGTGCCCGCGCGGAGCGTCGGGGAGAACCTGAGCCATGCGCTCGAGGACCCGCGTCGAGAAGGAGAGCAAGGCGACATCCGTCTCCATATCAGGGGTCACCCGCACCCCGGACTTCACGATCTCCGCCGCGATGCGGCGCTCGAAGACATCGCTTCCCTCCTGCGAGGAGTCCTTCTTGATCTCCACCATCAGCCGGGCGCGACCCTTGATGGATGCGAGAAGCTGGCCCAGGGTGAGGACGCGCTGCGGAGAGAAGGCCGCGCCGAACAGTCCGGCGCAGCACACGTCGGCCGACTGCACGTCGGCCAGGGAGAGCGAGCGCACGTCGCCCGCACGCCCGCCGGTCCGCTCGAGGGTGGGATCGTGGATCACCACGATGTGCCCGTCCGCGGTCATCTGCACATCACACTCGAGAAGAGTCGCCCCCGCGCCAATCGCGCTTTCGAAGGACGCGGTGGTGTTCTCGGGAGCCTCGGATGAGTTGCCGCGGTGGGCGATGATTCGGGTCATCACGAAGCGGCGCCGCCCGCGGCCTGGCGCGCGGTCAGCTCGTAGACCCGGGCTTCGATGAACACCTGGAGCAACTCCGTGTCGAGTTTGCCCTGATTCGCCTCGTCGTGCAGGATGGCGAGCGCCTTGTCCACCGGGACCGCCTTTTTATAGGGGCGATCCCAGGCCACGAGGGCGTCGAAGATGTCGGAGATGGTCATCATCCGCGACTGCAGGGGGATTTCGGAGGCGCGGAGGCGGCGCGGATAGCCGGTGCCGTCGAGTTTTTCGTGGTGGGCGAAGGCGATCTCCGGAACCCGGGCGAACTCGCCGGTCCAGGGAATCTGCGAAAGGAAGCGGAAGGTGTGGGTGACGTGGCTCTCGATCTCGATGCGCTCCTGGTCGGAGAGTGAACCGCGGCGGATGGAGAGGGACTCGAGTTCGTTCGCGGTGATGTAGGGCCGAGTGACGCCGTCCACATCCAGATAACTCATGGCCGGCAGTTCCTGGAGCGCGCTCGCGGTGTCGGCCTCCAGCACACTGGGCTCGTTGGATCGGATGATGACCTCGAGTGCCGCGGCGATCTCCCGCTGGCGGCGGGCATGGGCGATGTCGAGCGCTTCGAGTTCCTCCCGGCTTCCCTTGCCTTCGAGGCAGGCGACTTTGGCCCGCAGGTACTCGGCTTCGACCGTCCGCTTGATCACGCCAAAGCGCTGGCGCAGAGCGAGCATTTCGCCGAGAAACAGCTTCTTGGCCTTCACCAGAACCTTTTCGCGCACCCCGACCTTGCCGAAGTCGTGGAGGAGGCTCGCGTAGCGGATCTCCTGGATCTGATCGCGAGAGAAGCGCACCGGTGCGAAGAGCCCGGCCGAGGCCCCATCCACCCTCTGAGCGAGGCCAACCGTCAGCTCGGCCACGCGACCCGAATGACCGGAGGTGGTGGGATCGCGACTTTCGATCGCGGTCACCGAAGCCTGCACGAATGACTCGAAAAGCGATTTGATGTCCTCGATCAGCCGGGTGTTCACGAGAGCCACCGCGGCCTGAGAGGCGAGGGACATCACGAGGTCGAGATCGAGATCGTCGAAGGACACCACGAGGCGATCGACCAGCGAACTCGGCTTCAGGATGGCGCTCCGCTCGGTCTTCTTGTTGATGAGCTGAATGACCCCGATGATCTCGCCCTGGTGGTCGCGCATGGGCACGACCAGCATCGACTTCGTCCGGTAGCCGGACTTGCTGTCGAAGGACCTGGAAATGCTGTACGGAGTGCCCGCGGGCAGTTCGTAGGCATCGGCCACGTTCACCGCCTTGCCCTGCACCGCGACGTAGCCCGCGATCGACGTCTGATCGAGGGGCATCCTTGATTCCTGGAAGGCGATCTGGACCGAGTCGTTCTGGGCCAGGGCGAAGCGCAGCGAGTCGGGCTGGCCCGGGGCCTCGCCTCGGACCACGAGGTAGAGGCTGCCCGCGTCGGCGGCGGTGATCTGGCGCGACTTGTCGAGAATCAGGGTGAGGAGGCGGCCGATATCGCGTTCGGCGGAGAGCGCCGCGCCGATCTTGTTGAGCTCGGACAACTCGACGTTGCGTCGTGCGAGCTGGCCTTCAAGAGTGGAAACCGCCGATTTGCGCCCCGCGGTCTCCCGGGCGAAGCGGGAAGCCCTTTCGAGAGCCAGGCTCGAGATGGGGGCCACGAGGACGGCGGGAACGGAAGGGAACGCGGCGAGGGCGGGCGTCACATCCTCGGCCGTGCCCACCAGAACCACGGCGGCCCGGCAGGTCGAGAGGGTCGTTGAAACGGCATCGGCGATGCGCATCAACAGGGCCGCGTCGGCCACGATGAGGGCGTCGCGGTCCTCGAGAAGACCGATAAGCTGCGTCCCGTCACCAATGCGCGAAACCTCAGACTGAGGGTCCGCGAAGAGGGCGGCAGGGTCGCCGAAGACGTGCATTCTCATCAGGAATAGGCCCCGCCGAGCGTAGCACAGCGACATCCGCATCCTGGATAGCCGGTGCGATTCATCTCACACCGCCCGAGCCTTCCAAGGCGGCGCGGGTCCGAAGTAGGCTCCTCACGCAATGCGCGACAAACTTCTGAAGGGCAGCGAGAGCCGACTCTGGGACCTGATCGCGGAACGGTCGCACCCCGGGGTGGACCAGGCCGCCCTCGATCGGCGAATCTGGGATCTGTTCGGCGAGACCTGGGCGGTGATGTTCACCGATCTGTCGGGCTTCTCACGTCAGGTGGAGAAGTTCGGGATTCTCCACTTTCTCCAGATCATCCACGAGCACAAGCAGATCCTGGGCCCGATCATCATGCGCCACGACGGCATCCTGATCAAGATCGAGGCCGACTCGTTGATCGTGATCTTCAGGCGCACCGCCTCCGCGGTCCGCTGCGCGGTGGAGATGCAACTCGCGATGAACGACCTGAATCGGAGCCGCCCGCCGGAGACCGAGGTGTTGCTCTGTGTGGGCATCGGCCACGGCGAGATCCTGCGCATCGGCGACATCGACGTCTTCGGCCGCGAAGTGAACGCGGCCAGCAAACTTGGCGAAGACACCGCGCAGGCCAGGGAGATCCTCCTCACCCGCGCCGCGGTCGAGGCGACGGGCCCGCTCGACGGCCTCACTTTCGAACGCATCGACGCCCAGGTGGGCGGCTCGGCCGAAAACTACCGCGTCAAGTATTGAGGCGGACGAGGTCCACGGGGTGGGCGACGGTCACGTCGGGGCGTTCGCGCTCGACGCCCTCGCGATCGTAACCCCACAACACTCCTACCGCGAGGGCGCCCGCGTTCTTCGCGGTGAGCATGTCTACCGCGGAATCGCCCACGAGGGCCGCTTCCCTCGGGGGGACGCCCGCGGCCGCGCACAGCTTCAGCAATCCCTCGGGATCGGGTTTGCGGGACTTGAGATCGTCGCCGCCGATCACGTCGATGAACCGGCCCTCGAGGCCGAGGGCGCAAACGATGGCGCGGCTCATGCTCCCTGGCTTGTTGGTGAGCACGGCAAGTTGCGCGTGGCCGGCGGTGGCGATCCTGTCCAGGGCATCTCGCATCCCCGGGTAAAGCAGAGTCGTCTCCACCAGGCGCGACTTGTAGATGGGAAGGAACCGCTCGAATACCGGCCCCACATCTGCGGCGGGATGGCCCAGAGATTCGAGGCACCGCTCGATGAGGGTGCGCGCTCCCGAGCCCACGAAGCCGCGAACCGTTCCCAGGGGCAGGCGGCCGGCGTCTCCGTAGCGCTCGACCAGGGCGGCGTTCACCGACGACGCGATATCGCCGATCGAATCGATCAAGGTTCCGTCGAGATCGAAGGCGATGAGACGGATGGGCGATCTGGGCACGGGGCTGATCACGCTGGGTGGCTCAACGAGCACTGCAATTGATGTAGCCAAGCGCGCAGAGTTGTTCACGCTCCTCCGGGTTCAGATCCTTGATGGCCCGGCCCGAGGGCTGGTCGAGGTAGAGGACGATGCCCGCGCGCGTCTGGCCTGGCTTGAACATGCCCGTGACCGAATCGCCGTCCATCTCGGGCAGGAGGAACGGAACGGTGCTCGGGTGAGCGCCATGTTCCCCGATGAACACGTCGGCCGCGCCAAGATCACGCGAACCCAGCCGGCCACGCAAGGTCACCGGGACGCCCACCGGCCGGACGCGGAAGAAGACGTCGCGCGGGGCCCCGGGTTTCGGCGCGAGGGTGATCTCGAGCAGACGGGCGTTGTTCTTCAGTTGGGCTTTCTCCGTGATGCCCAGGCCCGCGGTCTCCACACCTTCGATCCAGCCCGTGGTCTCGAGGATCAGGGTCTGCGGTTGCGGGGTGAGGGCACGAAGAACGTAGCGATAGGGAGTGACCTGCATGGTCTCTTCCACCGCCGCCCGCAAACGCCGGGCGCCGGCGGCGTTCTCGGCCATGAGGTTCTTCTGTTCCTTCGGATCCCTGGCAAGGTCGAAGTAGAGCTCATCGGTCTGGGGCGAAAAACGACGGATGTACTTCGCCTCACCGGTGCGGATGCCCGACGACACGAAGCTGCGGTGCGAGATCTCCGAAACCACCGGCGGCTCGGGAACCTTCGAGAAAGCGACCCCCTGAAGGGGCCGGCCGATGATCACGGGAGGATCGGGCACGGGCAGACCCACTGCTTCGAGCACGGTGGGCAGGACATCGGAAAGCGCCACCATCTGCTTGACCCGCGAAGCCGCGCCGCGGCCGCCCTGGAACTTGACGATCATGGGGATCCGAACGAGTTCGTCGAACACCGAGCGCCCGTGCAGCCACCCGCCATGGTCGAGGAACTCTTCGCCGTGGTCCGCGACAAAGAGGATCACCGCGTCGTCATACACCCCGCGTCGCTTCAGTTCGTCGATGAACCGACCGAACTGTTGATCCCCGTACGCGATGTCGCCGTCGTACTGCCCGATCAGGCGCTCGAGATCAAGGGCCTCCTTGTAGTCGGTGCGCGGATCCACGCCGGGATTGCCGGGAGTGGTTCGCGGCCCGAACATGGTGTCGAAGGGCGCGGGCGGCGAATAGGGCACGTGCGGATCCATGGTGTGGACGTAGAGAAAGGTGGGAAGACCACGGCGCGAGTCGAGGAACTCGAGAGCCCGATCCACCACGAGGCGGGTGTCCACCATCTTCGAGCGGCGACCCTCATCGCCGTGCAGGCCGGCGAAAACATCGAACCCCTGGTGGAAGTTCGAGTCGGCGGCGTAGACCACGGAGTTCGCGATCACCGCCCCGGTGGCGAAGCCCTTGGCGTCAAGCATCTCCGCGAGCGTCACCTGGCCCGCGTCGAGTGGATCCCGCAGTTGCACCGCGCGGTGCCTCGAAGGCAGGCGCGAGGTCATCATCGACGCCACCGAAGGCTTGGTCCACGAGGAATGCGCGATGGCGGTCTCGAAGAGAACGGCGTCCTTGGCGAACTTCGCGAGTTCCGGGGTGGTGTCCCGCCCATAGCCGTAAGGCGTGGTGTGGTCGGCGCGCAGCGTGTCGACAAGGTAGAGGATCACGAGGGGGTCCTTCTTCACCGCGAACGCCCGGTCGACGGCGATGGTCGGGGCGCCCCAGTAGGCGCGGTACAGGTCGCCGTCCTTCTCGAAGGCGCGAGTCTCGAGCACCACTTCGCGATCCCTCCCGGCGAAGCGAGCCAGATCGGCCCTGAGACTGACGAAGGCGCGGTGTTCCGGACGGGAGATCGGATCAATGACCTGGGTGAGGACGGTGTGGTTCTTGCCGTTCTCCATCACCCCGATCACGAATTCAACCGCGCCCTTCGACTGCCGGTCCTCCGCGATCCCCGCGGAAATGTGGAGCACGCCGCCTCGCGGAATGTCGGTCTTCAGCACGATCTTCGAAGGAGGCGAGGCGGGCAGGACGCGCACACCCACATCGTCGATGTGGATCATCCGGCCCTGAGCGCCGGTGACGAACTCCTTCCCCTCCCCCACCACCTGCGCTTCAACCAGACGATCGACGAACTGACCGCCAAGATCGACGCCCTGTTCTCGCCCGCAGCCTGCCCCCAAGACAGCAAGAGCGATGAGGACGGCAAACTTCGAGGATCGCGAGTTCATGAGATGAGGAATTCTCCGATGAGTTGCGCCACGGCGGCAGGCTTCTCCTCTTGAGGCATGTGCCCGGTCTCCAGCACCACCTTGCGCGCGCCGCGGATGGCGGCGACGAACCGATCGGCGTCTTCGAGGGGAAGCCAGGGATCGTATCTCCCCCAGACCACCAGGGTCTTGGCTCGAATGAGGGCGAGGTCCGGGACGAAGCGCTCATCGAACCGGGAACGCAGGAGCGACCGCGTGGCCTCGAGCGCTCCGGGACGCTGGAGCGGCGCCACATACTCGTCGATACGTTCCTCGGTGACGCGCGACCGGTCCCGGATCAGGTGATTCAGGGTGGCGCGGGTGAGCGCGCGTCGCACGGGCAGGCGTTCGGCAAGGGCGCCCGTGGCCCCGGAAGCGAGAAGTTGAACCAGGAAAGGCCGCTCATCCGGCTTCATGGCGAAGCCGGCGGCGTCGAGCACGACCACGCGGTCAACCCGGGCCGGTTGCCTCGCGGCCAGGAAGAGCGAGAGCGCTCCGCCCATGCTGTTGCCCACGAAGTGGGCCTTTTCGATCCCGAGGCTGTCCATCAATCCGAGCACGGCTCTCGGGTTGTCGTCGAACGAGAGGTCGGCCGGTTGCGATGACGCGCCGAAGCCGGGCAGATCGATCACCACGACATCGAAGTTCGCGGACAGCGGCCCGATGACGTCGGCCCAGGAGTAGATGGAGGAGGCGAGACCATGGATCAGAATCACGGTGGGACCGGCCCCGGTACGCACATAGCGGATGTCGAGGCGCTGCGACGGAAGGTCGGCCTGCCCGGCGGGCAGGGTTCCCGCGTCCCCACGCGGCAGGGTGACCGTGCGCGACTCGAGACCGGCCCGGGTCAGCCAGCGACCGGTGGGAGGCGTGCTCTCCTCGGGCAGGAGGAACAGCGCGCCTCCGATGATCAGGAGCAGGGCGATGGCCGGACGAACCAATCTCCGCACAAGGATCCTGGAGTCTCAGTCCCGGGAGTCGATCAGGCGGGTGATCTCCGGCAGGGCGGTGCGGGCAGCTTCCCGTCCGGCTTCGAAGAAGGTGGGTATCTTGCGCGGCTGCATCCAGCCTGAATCCCCCATGGCGGGCGCGATCACGAGATCGGCGCCCGAGAGTTCGACGCGGGTGCGCGAGCGGAGCAGGGTGAGGCCGGCGCGCAGGGCGATGGCCACGAAAGACTCGGCGGCGGGCCAACGTGTGCCGCCGTTCACGTCCACCGCCACCACCACGCCGTCGTCCCCCGCGAGTTCACGGGCGAGTTTCACCGGCACCACGTCGGTGACCCCGCCGTCATAGAGGCGCCGCCCCTCGTGAATGAAGGGAGGGAAGATGCCGGGGAAGCTGCAGGAAGCACGTACCGCGTCGCGCACATTGCCGGTCTTGAACGGCACACCCTGGCCGCTGTCCATGTCGGTGGCGAGAACGGTGAGGGGCGCGGACAACTCCTCGAACGTCTCCTTGGGCAGGAACTCGTCGATCAGGATTCCGAGCTTGGTTCCCGAAAGAAGGCCGCCCCCCCATCCCCGCACCCAGAACCATGGATGAAGCCTTGAAGCCTCGGCCACCAGGGCGTCCATGCTGGCGCCGCCCAGGTACGCGGCCGCGACCAGGGCGCCGCCCGAAACTCCCGCGTAACCGCTGGGATGAACTCCGTGGGTGGCCAACTCGACGATGACGCCCGCGTGGGCCGCCGCGTGCGCGCCCCCGCCGGAAAGCGCCAGCACCAGCGGCTTGCGCGTGGTCACGAGGAGAGGATCTCCTGCAGCGACTCCACCTCGAAGGGGTCGGTGCGCAAGGCGCGAATCGCGTCGACGCTGGCCGCGGCCGCGGTGAGCGTGGTGAACGCGAGCACGCCCTGCTGGGTCGCCTGCTTGCGGATGGCGCCATCGTCGACAAAGGACTTTCGCCCGAGCGGCGTGTTGATCACGAGTTGAATCTGACCACCACGGATCAGGTCGAGACAATCGGGTTTGCCTTCGCCCACCTTGGAAACCGGGGCGGCGGGAACGCCACCCTTGGCGAGATAGGCCGCGGTGCCGCTGGTGGCGAGGATGGTGAAGCCGAGTTCATGCAGAGAGCGCGCCACTTCGAGCACGCCCGGCTTGTCGTTGTCGTGCACGGAAATGAACACGCCCCCGCTCGTGGGGATGGACGTGCCCGCGGCAGCCTGGCCCTTGGCGAAGGCGACGCCGACCGTGCGCGCGATCCCCATGACCTCACCGGTGGATTTCATCTCCGGCCCGAGCAGGATGTCGCTGCCCTGGAACTTCACGAAAGGCAGAACCGATTCCTTCACGAAGAACCGCTTCACTTCGAGGTCTTTCGTGAGCCCCAGGTCCTTCAGGGTCCGGCCGGCCGCGATCTTCGCCGCAATCTTGGCCATGGGCACGCCCGTGGCCTTGCTGATGAAGGGAGTGGTGCGCGAGGCGCGCGGATTGACTTCGATCACGTAGACCTTGTCGTCCTTGATCGCGTACTGCACGTTCATCAGACCGCGAACGTTGAGAGCGAGGCCGAGGCGGCGGGTGTGGTCGCGGATGGTGGCGATGTGCTCGGCCTTGACCTTGTAGGTGGGCAGCACCATGGCCGAATCGCCGCTATGAATGCCCGCTTCCTCGATGTGCTCGAGGATGCCGCCGATGATCACGCGTTCGCCATCGCCCAAGGCATCTACGTCCACTTCGAAGGCGTCCTCGAGGAAGCGGTCGATCAGGATGGGATGGTCGGGCGAGGCCTTCACCGCCTCATGCGCGAACCCTTCGAGGTCGTCGTCGGTGTAGACGATGGCCATGGCTCGGCCGCCGAGAACGTAGGACGGACGCACCAGCACCGGGTAACCGATGCGACGCGCGACCTCGCGGGCTTCGGGAATCGACGACGCGGTGCCGCTCTCCGGCTGGGCGATGCCCAGTTCGTCGAGAAGGCGGGCGAAGCGCTTGCGATCCTCGGCGAGGTCGATCATGTCGGGCGAGGTGCCCCAGATGGGCACGCCGGCGTGGAAAAGGGGCAGGGCGAGCTTGAGCGGCGTCTGTCCGCCGAATTGGATGACCACGCCGTCGGGCTTCTCGCGCTCGACGATGTTCATCACGTCCTCGAAGGTCAGCGGCTCGAAGTAGAGGCGATCGGACGTGTCGTAGTCGGTCGACACCGTCTCCGGATTGCAGTTCACCATGAGGGTCTCGCAACCCTCCTCGTGGAAGGCGAAACTCGCGTGGCAGCAGCAGTAGTCGAACTCGATGCCCTGGCCGATGCGGTTCGGTCCGCTGCCCAGGATCATCACCTTGCGCTTGGTGGTGGGAGCGGCCTCGCACTCGTTCTCGTAGGTCGAGTACATGTACGGAGTGTGGGATTCAAACTCGGCGGCACAGGTATCGACGCGCTTGTAGACCGGCAGAACGCCCAGGCTCTTGCGAGTGGCACGGACGTCCGCCTCGGAGCGGCCGGTGAGATCGCCGATCCGCGCGTCGGAGAAGCCAAGCTGCTTGGCGTGTTTCCAGGCCGCGGGATTCTGGCCAAGGCCCTCGCCCGGACCCATTGCCACAATGCTCTTCTCCGCATCGATGATCTGCTGGAGCTGATCGAGGAACCACGGATCGATGGCGGTGATCTCGTGGATGTTCTCGATGGACCGACCCTGATCAAAGGCCGCGCGCACATGGAACAGACGGTCGGGACTTGGGCGCGCCATCTCG
>JAGNNV010000256.1 GCA_017990495.1 Vicinamibacteria bacterium | reverse complement strand
CGCGCAACACCGGATCGTTCACGAGGCCTCCTTGGGGATCTCATACGCGAACCCGATACGTTCGACGCCGCAACGCTTCAAAAGGTCGACGACCTCGATGACCTTCCCGTAGCGCACCGATTCGTCGGCGCGTAGATACACGACCTGGGTGGGCCGGCCGGCCATATGCGCGCGGATCCGGTCCTCGAGAAGCGGTAGCGCGATGGGCTGGTTGCCGAGGAAGGCCCGGCCGCTCGCGTCGAGGGAGACGGTCAGCCGATCCTCGGGAGCGTTGTCGACCTGATTCGCGGTGGGGAGGTTGATGTCGATGCCCTGGCTCATCATGGGCGCGGTGACCATGAAGACGAGGAGCAGCACGAGCACGACGTCGACGAGGGGAGTGACGTTGATCTCGCCGATGCTCTTGTGCGGTCTTTTGCGGCGCAGGGACTGGTATCCCGACGACGCCGAGCGTCCGCCGCCGCCGTCGGATGAAGAGGTGAGTCCAGCCATCGCCCGCTCGCCCGGCGCCTTAGGTGAAGTTCCGCTCGACCATGCTGATGAACTCCATGGCGAAGTCGTCCATCGTGGCGGAAAGGGTCCGCAGCCGGTCGGAGAAGAAGTTAAAGAAGAGCGCGGCGGGGATGGCGGCAAACAGGCCGGCGGCGGTGGTGATCAAGGCCTCCGAGATTCCGGGCGCGACCACGGCAAGGTTCGCCGACCCCTGTCGACCGATCTCACCGAACGCGTTCATGATGCCCCAGACCGTTCCGAAGAGGCCGATAAAAGGCGAGACGCTGGCGGTGCTGGCCAGAAAGCTCAGACGCTTCTCCAGGCGGGTTTCTTCGATGGACGCGGCGCGGGCGAGCGCCCGGGAGACGGCGTCGAGGCTCTTGATGGCCGGACGCTGGGCCGGAGCGCCGGCCACCGGCCGGACCTGCTGGTTGATCTCCTGATAACCCGCCTGGAACATCCCTACAAGCGGCGAGTGGGTGAGCTGGTTCGCCACCGCGTTCACCTCGGAGAACTTCTGGCTCTTCCGGAAAACGTCGAGGAATCGCTTCGATTCCCGCGAGGCCCGAGCCAGGGTCGACCATTTATTAATGATGATCCCGAAGGACACCATGGAGAAGCCGAGCAGCAACACGAGAACCGCGATCGCGGCCGGCCCGGAGTGCTTGAGGAAGCCAAGGGGGCCGCCGCCGAAGGCGTCGGATCCGGTGGTTTGGGCGAGCAGGAGGTGAATCATCATCTGTATGGTGTTGTCAGCCTTTCAGAATCGCACAATATCTAGTAGGCGTCAATGAACGGACCCGGATCCGCTTGGGTTCCATGCTACCCTCACGGGCCTTCTTATGCTTCGTGTTCTACGCATCGAAAACCTCGCGATCGTGGCCTCGGCCGAGATCGAATTCGGTCCTGGTCTCAACCTGCTGACCGGTGAAACCGGCGCGGGCAAATCCATCGTCGTCGACGCGCTTGGCCTGGTGTGCGGCGAGCGGGCCGACGGCGACCTGGTGCGCACCGGCGAAGAGAAGGGTACCATCGAGGCCATCTTCGACGTTCCCAGGGGGTTTGACTTCACCGCCCTTGGCCTCGGCATCGAAGAGGCGGATGGGGAAGTTGCGATCCGCCGGGAGATTCTGGCCTCGGGCCGTAGCCGGGCCATGATCAACGGAGTCACGGTCTCCCTGGCCGGCCTCAAAAGCGTCGGGCAGGTGCTGGTCCAGATCCACGGGCAGCACCAGCACCATGCGCTCCTGAACGCCGACTTCCACCTTTCGTTCCTCGACCTCTACGCCGGACTCCAAACCAAGGCCGAGCGGGTCCGTTCGGTTTTCGCCGAGGCTCAGGCCGCCGACGCGGCGTGCCGCGACTTCCGCGAGAAGGCCCGGCAATTCGGCCGCGAGCGGGAAACCCTCCGTTTCCAGGTCGACGAGATCCGCAAGGCGGGTTTGCGGCCAGGTGAGGAGGATGAGCTTCGAGAAGAGCGGTCGCGCCTCAGGAACTCGGAACGGCTGGGCGAGCTGACCAGCGAAGCCACGGCGCTTCTCGACGGCAGCGAGGAGGATACCGAGAACTCGATTCTCTCGAGGGTGCGGTCTCTCGGCAAACGCCTCGACGAGATCGCCCGGCTCGACCCGTCCGCGGTGCGGGACGCGGTTTCGCGGCATGCGGATGTTCTTTCCCAGCTGAACGACTGGTCCGCTGAACTCAGCGACTACGCCTCCTCCCTAGACGCCCAACCTGGCCGCATCGACGAGGTCGAGTCTCGCCTGGCGAACCTCGAGCGACTTAAGAAGAAGTATGGAGCAAGTGTCGATGAGGTCTTGATTTTTCTCTCAGACTCCGAGGCCAGGCTCGCTGCCATCGAAGATCCAGACGCCGAGGAGAAGCGGCTCGCCGCAGCGTCGGCGGTGGCCTGGTCGACTTACACGGGTTTAGCTGCGGCCCTTTCCAAGGAGCGTCGCTCGGTGGCCACTCGGCTGCAGAAGGCGGTTGCGCGGGAACTCGGCGACCTCGCCATGGCACAGTGCCGATTCGAGGTGCGGTTCCAGCCAGTCGCCCTGAGTGCGTCGGTGGACTGGAAGGCCGAGGGTCTCGAAACCGGCGAGTTCTACCTGTCGGCCAATCCGGGGGAGGAACTTAAGCCGCTCAAGTCGGTGGCCTCGGGTGGCGAACTGTCCCGCGCGCTGCTCGCCCTGCAATCCCTCCTCAACGCCCAGCCCTCGGGCGCGGTTGTTTTTGACGAGGTCGATGCCGGGATCGGGGGCGCCGTGGCCGAGGCGGTCGGTCGTCGCCTTGCCCGCGTGGCCAAGGAGCGTCAGGTCCTCTGCGTCACCCACCTCGCTCAAGTGTCCGCGTTTGCCGACCGTCACTACGTGGTCGAGAAGCGGGTGGTTCGCGGTCGCACCATCACCGAAGTCCGGGAGGTTTCGGGCCGGGACCGTGTCCGCGAAGTGGCCCGGATGCTGGCGGGCGAGGTCGTCACCGGATCGGCCGAGAGGAACGCCGAAGAGCTTATCGGTCGCGTTCAACGGCTCGCCCCCGAGACGCGGGCCTGAGGGGCGGAAGCGATGGCGAAGGGCAAGTACTTCATCGAGACCTACGGGTGTCAGATGAACGTCAACGACTCCGAGAAGGCCGCCGGCCTCCTCGAATCGGACGGCATGGAGCGGGTCGAGACCCCCGAAGGCGCCGATGTGATCTTCGTCAACACCTGCGCGGTGCGCGAGCGCGCGGCCGAGAAGCTCTATCACGCGGTCGGGCGATACAAGGCCTTCAAGAAGGAGCGGCCGGCCCTCAAAATCGCGGTGGGCGGCTGCGTGGCTCAACTCCAGGGCAAGGAGATTCTGGAACGGGCCCCCTCGGTGGATGTGCTCATCGGAACTCACAATCTGCGCGACCTGCCGAGGCTTCTGACTGAGTCTGAGGATACCGGCGAGCGACGATCGGCCCTCGATACCAAGGCCGACGCCTTCTCCATTCCCGCTGAGGTGGTCTCGCATTCAAGCGCCACGCGGGCCTACGTGACCGTCGTCGAGGGCTGCAATCACGTCTGCAGCTTCTGCGTAGTTCCAAGGACCCGGGGGAAAGAGGTTTGCCGATCCCCTGAGAGCATCGTGGCCGAAGTGAAGAGCCTGCTCGATCGCGGCTATCACGAGGTGATGTTGCTGGGGCAGACGGTGAACGCCTACCAATTCGGCTCTTGCGACTTTCCGGATCTCCTTCGCTCGGTGCACGACGCCGACGATCGACTCTGGCGACTCCGTTTCACAACGTCGCATCCGGAGCATGTGGACGCGAAGTTCGCCCGTTGTTTCGCCGACCTGCCGCGGCTGGCGCCCTACCTGCACCTGCCGGTTCAGTCCGGCTCCAACCGCATCCTGGCCGACATGCGACGCGGATACTCTGCGGACGAATACCTCGAACGGCTGGCGTTGCTGCGCGCCCATCGGTCGGACCTGGCGCTGACCGCTGATGTGATCGTGGGGTACCCGGGCGAAACCGAAGAGGACTTCGCCGCCACCTGCGACGTTGTGAGGGCTTCGGAGTTCGATGGCCTCTTCATCTTCCTCTACTCGCCTCGTCCCGGGACCACCGCTGTCCGACAGACGGACGACGTGTCCGAGCTCGAGAAGAAGCGACGCTTCAAGGTGCTGAACGAGCAGCAGCAACGCCAACAGCGGCTCCGGAACCAGTCCCGCATTGGAGGGATCGAGGAAGTCCTGGTCGACGAGATCACCGACGGTCAGGGGAGGGGCAGGACGCCCCATTTCCGTCTGGTCCACTTCGACGTTCCGCCGCATGCCGCCCTGGCGCCAGGATCGCAGGTGGCGGTGCGGATCACCGAGGCTTTTCCGAATTCCCTTCGCGGCGACCTCGCCTACTGACGCAAACCGGGCGTCGCCCCGTCGATACTGGACGGTATCGAAGTCGGGGTGACGTCGACCTGCGCGCGGATCGAGACATCCGTCACGGCGCCGGCTTTCTTTCATTGACCGCACGCGGAATCATTCCTAAGATCCGCGGATACATGATCGTTCTTGCGATTACGAATCAGAAGGGCGGCGTCGGTAAAACCACCACCGCTATCAACCTGGCCGCGGCGCTGGCGATGAGAGGGAAGCGGACGTTGCTCATCGATCTTGATCCTCAGGCGAACTCGTCGATGAGTTACCTCGACCTGACCACGGTCGAAAAATCGACCTACGACGTCTTGATGGGCGAGAAGACTCTCAGCGACATCGTGCGGGAAACTCAGGTACAAAACCTCGATCTCGCTCCCGCGCGGATCTCACTCGCCAAGGCCGAGAACAAGCTGATCGGTGAACTCGAGGGGCACTTCAAGCTTCGGGACGCCCTCGATGCCTGTAAACGGAAGTACGACTTCATTGTGATCGACACGCCCCCCACGCTGGGCATCATCACCGCCAACGCGCTCGTCGCTTCGAGCCACGTTCTGGTGCCGGTCCAGTCGAGTTACTTCGCGCTCGAAGGCACCGAGGATCTGCTGGAGACGGTCGAGAAGATCCGCGCCCGGCCGAACCCCGACCTGAAGCTCCTGGGAGCGGTGATCACCATGTACGACAAGCGGACCACGCTGGCCCGTGACGTCCAGAAGGCCATCGCCCAGTTGTTCGGAAACAAGGTGTTCAAGACCACCATCACGAAGAGCATCCGGCTGGAAGAAAGCCCGGCTCATCGCGAGTCGATCTTCACTTTCGCGCCCCAGTCCAGCGGCGCGCTCGAATACTACAAACTCTGCGAAGAGG
>JAGNNV010000255.1 GCA_017990495.1 Vicinamibacteria bacterium | reverse complement strand
GGCGACGTGGTCGAGCCGGTGCGCGGCGGGATGCTGCGGATCATCGAGAACATGGAGGCTTCGCTCTCCGTGCCCACCGCAACCTCGGTGCGGGAGATTCCGGTGCGGGCGCTCGAAGAGAACCGCGCCCTGGTGAACCGCCACCGCGCCACCATGGGGGCGCCCAAGGTCAGCTTCACCCACATCATCGCCTGGGCCATGATCAAGGCTCTCGACACCTTCCCGCGCCTGAACGACGCCTATGCCGAGATCGATGGCAAGGCCCACCGCATCCATCGCGGCGACGTTCGCTTGGGTGTCGCTGTCGACGTGCAGAAAAAGGACGGGTCGCGCACCCTGCTCGTGCCGAACATCCGGGGCGCCAATCAACTCTCGTTTCCCGAATTCCTGGAGAAGTTCGACAACCTCGTGGGCCGCTCGCGGCGCAATCAACTGATGCCCGACGACTTCATGGGCACCACGGTTTCGCTCACCAACCCAGGCACGGTGGGCACCACCGCTTCGACACCGCGGCTCATGCCGGGCCAGGGCCTGATTCTCGCCACCGGCAGTCTTGACTATCCGCCCGAGTTTCGCTCGATGGCGCAGCGGACCCTGTCGATGCTGGGCATCAGCAAGGTCATGACCGTCACCTCGACCTACGACCATCGCGTGATCCAGGGCGCCGAGTCCGGCCTCTTCCTCGCTCGCATCGAGGCCCTGCTCCGCGGCGACGACCGCTTCTACGAGCGCCTCTTCGAAGACCTCGCGGTGCCCTATCCCCCGGTGCGCACCGAAGTCGACGCCATGGCGCCCGGCCTGATGGGCGGGGCCGGCGGCAACAACAAGGAAGAGGTCGAAAAGCAGGCGCGTGTCCTGCAGCTGATCCACGCCTTCCGCGTGCGTGGCCATCTCCTGGCTCAGTTCGATCCGCTCGGAGTGAAGCGGCCCGCGGTGAAGGATCTCGATCCCGGCGGTTACGGCCTCACCTTGTGGGATCTCGACCGCGAGTTCTTCACCAACGGGGCGCTGGGCAAAGAGAAGGCGACCCTGCGCGAAATCATCGACGTGATGCGCGAGACGTATTGCAACACCGTCACCTCGGAGTACATGTTCATCGCCGCCACGGGTCAAAAGGAATGGCTGCAGAACCGGCAGGAGACCTCGCGCAACAAGACCGACCTTTCCCCGGTCGAGAAGAAGCGGGTGATGGAGAAGCTCGCCGAGGCCGAAGCCTTCGAGCGGCACCTGCACACCAAATACGTGGGACACAAACGTTTTTCGCTGGAAGGCCTCGAGTCCACTATCCCGCTGCTCGACGAGCTGCTCTCGCTGGCCGCGCGGGCCGGCGTGGCGGATGCGGTGCTGGGCATGGCCCATCGCGGACGCCTGAACGTTCTCGCCAACGTCCTCGAAAAGCCCCTGCCCCAGATCTTCGCGGAGTTCGAGGGCTCCACCGATCCCGACGAGACTCAGGGCTCGGGCGACGTGAAGTACCACCTCGGGGCCACCAGCGTGCACAAGGCTCCGGACGGCAATTCGCTCTCTCTTGAACTCGCCCCGAACCCCTCGCATCTCGAGTTCGTGAATCCGGTGGTCGAGGGGATGATCCGGGCCAAGCAGGACCTGCGCGGCGACCGCACCCATGTCACCGCGCTGCCTATCCTGCTCCACGGAGACGCCGCTTTCGCGGGCCAGGGAGTGGTGGCGGAAACCTTGAACCTCGCCGGTCTTTCGGGTTACCGCACGGGCGGCACCATCCACATCGTCACCAACAATCAGATCGGTTTCACCACTCTGCCCGAAGACGCGCGATCTTCGACCTACTGCACCGATGTGGCGAAGATGGTGGCGGCGCCGGTGTTCCATGTGAACGCCGACGATCCCGATGGCGTGATCCACGTGGCCCGCATGGCCTTCGAGTTCCAGCGCACCTTCAAGCACGATGTGGTCATCGACCTCGTTGGCTATAGGCGTTGGGGCCACAACGAAGGCGACGAGCCTGCCTACACCCAGCCCACGATGTACGCGCGGATCAAGAATCACCCGTCGGTGGCCACGATCTACGGCGACAAGCTGGTGAAGTCCGAGGTGATGACCCGCGAAGAACTCGAGATCATCTGGGCCACCAAGCGGGCCCTGATGCAGCAGACCGAAGGTGGGGCGTTGCCCGAACCCAAGGCCGCCCTTCCCGAGCCGCCCGACGTCGATCCCTCGGCCTTGTCCGGCCGCCTTCAGGCGACACTGCAGGGACTGACCCTCATCCCCGCCGGTTTCGAGCCTCACCCCAAGCTCCTTCCCTTCCTCAAGAAGCGGGCCGATCTGCTCGAGGGCCGGGGCAAGGGAGAAGTCGACTGGGCCACCGCCGAGTCGCTGGCCTTCGGCACCCTGCTTCTCGAAGGCGTCTCTGTTCGCCTCTCCGGCCAGGATGTGGGCCGGGGCACGTTCTCGCAGCGTCACGCCATTCTTTACGACCATCGCGACGCCCGGGAGTTCGTCCCGCTTCAGCAGCTGGCCGCGGGCGGTTCGCGTTTCGACGTCTACGACTCGCTGCTTTCCGAGTGCGCGGTGATGGGCTTCGAGTTCGGTTACTCGGCCGTGCACCCGCGCGCCCTGGTGATGTGGGAAGCGCAGTTCGGCGACTTCGTGAACGGGGCCCAGGTGATCGTCGACCAGTTCCTCGCCGCCACCGAACAGAAGTGGAATCAGCCGGTGGGTCTGACTCTGCTCCTGCCTCATGGCCACGAGGGCCAGGGCCCCGAGCACAGCTCAGGTCGCATCGAACGTTTCCTCACCCTGTGCGCGGAGAACAACCTGCGCGTGGCCTACCCTTCAACTCCCGCGTCGTTCTTCCATCTGTTGCGGGCCCAGGGCCGCTCAGGGGCGAAGAAGCCGCTCGTGGTGTTCACTCCGAAGTCCCTCCTCCGCGCGCCCTACTGCGTCTCCAGCCTGGCCGATCTCGCGCAGGGGCGATTCTTGCCCGTGCTCGCCGACACCACCGCCGACCCTGCGATGGTGCGCCGTGTGGTGATCACCTCGGGCAAGGTGAGCTACGACCTGATGAAGGAGCGCGATGCTCGCGGGGCCCGCGACGTCGCCATCGTGCGGCTCGAGCGCTATTACCCGTTCCCCGCCGCCGAGTTGTCCGCGATCCTGCGCGCCTACCCGGTGACCGCCGAGATCGCGTGGGCACAGGAAGAGCCGTCGAACATGGGGCCGTGGCGGTTCATCCGCGAGCGGTTCCTCGATGGCGAGGTCCCGGGCTTCGAACATCGCTGGCCGTCCTACATCGGACGCGACGCCAGCGCTTCGCCCGCACCCGGTTCGCACAAGGTCCACACCCGCGAACAGGAAGAACTGGTCGCCAAGGCGTTTCAGTAGTAGAGGTCAGGGCCACAGACGGAGTGGGCCTGCCGCATCCAAGCCCGCGCGACACTGTCATAGTTATCGCGCTACTTGCACTGCGTCTCGCCGTTGTAGTGCAGCTTCAGGGCTTCCTTCCCGTCGAAGATCTCGAGCACGTCGCCCTGCCACGTCATGCGCCAGCGCCGGGTCATCCCATCGTCGGCGTTCACGGTCGTCAGCGTCGTGCCGGACACGCTGTACGACCTGCCCACCGCGCCGATCCTTCCGCCCGCGAGGACGTTCTGCCAGGTGCCGGTCCGGCAGAAGAGGAAGACGGCTCCGGTCGGGCCGCGCCCGAAGTCGATCTTCCACGCCGTGCCGGGCAGCACGCGGGGGGCAGGGCCAACTGAGTCAGGCGGCGAGCGCCGCTCCGCGTCGCGCGGGCCCTGGACGCCATCGCCGCCGGTGATGTTCGGCCCCCTCCCGGCGACCGGTCGCACGAAGTTCGCCATGCACTCGTGGCCCGCCGGATACAGCGTATAGCCGTCGAGCTTTACGCGGTAGTAACGTCCCGAAGAGATGTCCCGGTCGGTGGGCAGGAACGGAACCACCGTGCCCTTCTCCCACACACCGATCTGGGCCTTGTCGCACTCCACTCGATCTCCGGGCTTGAACCGCGTTGTGGGAGGCTTCCCCGGCTCCAGAGGACGACTCGCGGGACCCGTCGGGGCGGGGCCCTCCGCAGGGCGGGTGCGCGCTTCCCTCGGCTCCCGAAGGCGGTTCGCCATGCACTCCACGGTCGCATTCGGAATCGAGTCCTTGTCGAGCTTGACGCGGTACCAGCGGCCGGACTGGTCCAGATCGTTTCGCTCGAACGGCACGATCACTCCCTTCTCGTAGGTCCCGTTCTGCAACCAGTCGCACTCGATGCGGTCGCCAGGCCGGAACCGTCCCTCGGCGCTCGCGTTCTCCGAGACAAAGAACAGCGCGCTCGCAAGAGCAACGAACGTCAGCCGGGGATGGATCAACCTGGGCCTCCTGAAAGGGCCGGCATCTTAATCGCAGCCTGCCGCGGCGCGGCGGCGGATCAAGCTACCGAGCGGAGCCCAATAGTGGTTCGCCGGACGAGCGAGGCGTCCCGCGTCGGCCAGGCGCTCTCCCACTAGACTCCAACGATGTTCCGGGCCCGTCCCTCCACGAAGGACCTGCTGCTGCTCTTCGTCGCGGTCGTCGTCTTGTACTGGCAGCCGGCGCTGGGATTCGGTTCGTTCTTTCAGCGCGATGTGTTCCTCTACTGGATTCCGCGAATCGAGTGGGCGGTGCGCAGCCTGGCCGATGGGCGCCTGCCGCAATGGGACGCCTCCTTCGGCTTTGGCGTGCCTTTCCTTGCCGATCCCAACTTTCAGCCTTTTTATCCCCTCACCTGGCTGAACCTCGTTTTTCAGCCGTCTACCGTCTTCACCATCCTCGTCGTCGGCCACACCCTTCTTGGCGCGTGGGGCATGTTCCACCTGCTTCGCCGGCGATTGCGCTCGCGCGAGGGCGCTTTCGTGGGGGGCATCGTCTTCGCGGCCGGCGGGGCCCTGGTTTCATCGGCCACGCTCTGGCATCACTATTCCTCGGCCATGTACATGCCGTGGGTGGCCGACGCGTTCCTGCGGGTGCGTGCGGGCCGTCGCGGCGCGTGGGTCAGGCTCGGCGTCACCACCGGCCTGCAGGCCCTCGCCGGCTCGGCGGACGCCATGCTCATGACCGCGTTTGGTCTGCTCTTCCTCCTGCCCTTCAAGCCAAAGCGCCTGGGCCGGTTGACGCCCTTGTTGGGAGCGGCTGGTCTGCTGTGTTTCGCCCTCGCCGCGGCGCAGTGGTTGCCCACGATGCGGGGCGTGGCCGACACCGAGCGGTCTGCTCTCCCCGCCCAGACCCGTCTTTACTGGTCGGTGCTTCC
>JAGNNV010000044.1:2964-19906 GCA_017990495.1 Vicinamibacteria bacterium | reverse complement strand
CGAAGATGGTGGCGTGGGACATGGGCAATCGCCAGATCTCCGAAGGCGGTTCCACCGAGAATGCCTTCAGCGCCTTCTGGTGGGGCGATGCCCTGAAGACCCTGGGGGTTCAGGCCGAGGTCGGCCGGGGTTTCACCGATGAAGAGATCAAGACGGGCCGGAAGGTGGCGCTCGTTTCTCACCGCTTCTGGACCAACCGCATGGGCGCCGATCCGTCCCGTGTGGGCTCGGGTTTGATCGTGAACGGCGAGGTCTACACGCTCGTCGGCGTCCTCCCCAAACGAGCACTGATCTATGGCACCGACCTGTGGCTGCCGATGCCGGTGGGACCCGACGCCTATCCGCGCGGCCGCCGGCAGTTCCAGATCCTCGCCCGCATCGCCGAGGGCCACACCGTGGAGGACGTCAACACCGAACTCGGGCTGGTCGCGGCCCGCACCGATGCCCAGTTCCGCGCGGCCCAGCCGGAGTACGAACAGTGGCGGATGGAGGCCCGGTCGTTCGTCGACATCAATGTGGGCCTGCTGCGACCGGCCGCGACCATTCTCTTTCTCGCCGCACTCTTCGTCATGGCGATCGCGTGCGTGAACGTGGCCAGCCTGCTGCTCGCGCGGGCCATGGAGCGCAGCCGGGAGATGGCCATGCGCGTCACCCTGGGCGCGCGGCGCGGCCAGATCCTTCGGCAGCTGGTGTGCGAGAGCATGCTGCACGCCCTGCTGGGCGCGGTCGCCGGCGCGCTGCTCGCCGCGCAGGGCGTGAACGCGTTGCAGTACGCGCTGTCGAAAGTAACGCTGCCCATCCCCGGCGACATCACACTGTCCGCGCGTGTCCTGGCGGTGACGCTTTTCGTGTCGCTCGTCTCGGGCTTCCTCTTCGGCCTCGCTCCCGCGCTTTACACCCTGCGGCAGCACACCCAGGGCGCGCTGCGCGCCGAGGGAGCGACGACCACCGGTGGCGGTCGAAGGCTGCGGGCGCACCGCTACTTCGTGGGCGTGCAGATGGCTTTCGCGGCTCTGCTCGTGGCCTGCAGCGGTCTGCTCCTGCGCAGCCTGATCCAACTCCAGTCGGTGAATCCCGGCATCGAGGCACGACAACTTCTGGGCTTCCGCACCACGCTGGCTCCTGAGCGGCATCGCGATCCCGCGGCTTTCCAGCAGTTCTTCGAAACGCTCGAAGCCAACCTTGCGGCGCTCCCCGGCGTGAGCGGAGCGGCCCTTGCCACCCAGACGCCGCCGACGTATTTCTCGACCCAGGCTTTCGTGATCGAAGGCCAGGAGGTGAAAGCGGAGGGATCGCTCAAGAATGCGTTCTTCACCACAGTCTCGCCGAACTACTTCGCAACGATGGGACTCGCCGTCCGCGAGGGCCGGGCGA
The DNA here is from genome assembly GCA_017990495.1 of Vicinamibacteria bacterium. Lineage (GTDB taxonomy): Bacteria > Acidobacteriota > Vicinamibacteria > Fen-336 > JAGNNV01 > JAGNNV01. The sequence goes on along the minus strand of JAGNNV010000044.1, from coordinate 18,532 downwards.
TCAGCCGCGACGATCGGGCGGGCGCGCCCGCGGTGGTCGTGCTGAACGAGTTCGCGGCCCGACGGTATTTCCCGAATGGCGGGGCGCTTGGTCAACGCCTGCGTTTCGGCGCCGAGGGCGAGGGGCCGATCGCCGAGGTGGTGGGCGTGGTGGCCTCGATGAAGAACCGCGGTCTCGACCGGGCCGAGGCGCCGGAGGTGTTCGCCAGCCTCGGGCAAACCGGTTTCTCTAATCAGCTCATGACCGTGGTGCGCACCGCGGGCGACCCGCTCGCCCTCACCCCGTCGGTTCGCGCGGCGGTGAAGCATCTCGACGCCTTGCAGCCCATCTACCAGGTGCAGACCGTCGAGCAGGCTTTCGCGAGCCAGGGGATCCAGCGCCGCATCGCCACGGGTGCGCTGCTGACCTTCGCGTGTTTCGCCTTGTTCCTCGCCGCGGCCGGCGTTTATTCCGTCTCGTCTTACGCCGCGGCCGCGCGCACCCGCGAGATCGGCGTGCGCATGGCGATTGGCGCCACCGCGCGCGACGTTCGCGGGCTGGTCGCCCGGCAGGCCCTGGTCCCGGTAACTCTGGGGGCCACACTGGGGCTCCTGGCCGCCATCGGCGCGGGCAAGGGCATGGGTCGACTCCTGTTCGAGGTCGAGGGCTACGATCCGCTCACGCTCGGAGCCTCCCTGTTCGTGCTCGCCTTCGTGGCTTTCCTCGCCGCTGACGGCCCGGCGCGCAAGGCGAGCCGTACCGATCTGGTGTCAGCGCTCGGCAACGACTGAGAGGGGTCAGGCCCTGAATCGCGGCGGTTTCACGGGCCGCCTGGTCGAAGGCCGCTTTGATTGCGGCCGCCTCGACGGGATACGCCAGATCGACTTGATCTTCCTTGCTTCCTTCGGGCGCAGACGATCAGTCACCCTCCAGGCGAGCCACATCCAGGCGGCATCCGCGGGATGGGCGGCGACCCGGGTCACGTTGGGCCAAAGCGCCCGATGCAGCGCGGTGCTCATGAGTTCGCCATCTTCGAGAGGGCGGGCCGCGGAGAGCGCCATCAGAATCACCGAAGTCGCGCACACGGTGAAGATCGCGGCCAGGACCGCGTAACGCGCGGGAGCCTCACACCAGCGGTTGAAGAGCATGCCCGCGGCGAACAAGGCGAGATACCAGACCGCCGCCACCCAAGAAGGCCCGGGAGCCAACCAGGCCGCCAACACTTGAACGGCCACGGTGGCGAGGATGGTGATGACCACGCGATCGGCCTGCGGGCTTGGGGGACGGCGATTCTTCGCCGTGCCCACAAGCCGACCCAGCAGCGCGAATAACGCCGTGACCGCCACGGTGCGAAGCGCGGTTCCGACGAGATCGGCCTGACCTGTGGGCGCTCGGAACATCGCCCAGGTGGCGACGAGGGATAGAACCGCACAGATCCAGATCGCCCGGGTCATGGCGAATGCGCGCGCTTAGTTTTCCGCTATCACGATGACCTTGTCGTCGGGACCGAACGTGGCGCGCTCGGTCTTCGGCGGGTTGGTGCGCACGCCGTAGGAGGCGGACGAATCGCGGGCCAGGGAGGCCTTGCGATAGCCGATGGCGATTTCCCCGCGACGACGGGCCGACTCGACCACCGTTGCGAAGCTGACCTCGATGCCCGGGAGGATGTAATCCGAGGCGGGCTTGAGGTAGATCTCGGCGCCTTCGGGATCGAACAGATCGGAGAGGACCGCGAACAGATCCTTGTTCTCAGCCACCTGGCACATCATCAGGCTCACCAGGCGGTCGCTGACGATGAAGTCGTCGGCGTCGGTCACTTCGGCCAGGCGCCGGTTGCGCACGTCGCGCATGTCGCTCACGATGGCGAGGTCCTGTCCGAGTTTCTCCCCGATCTCACGCAGGTGGAGCAGGGTGACGAGCACGCGCGAATCCGACATCTCGGCCGAGAGCTCGTTGTCGGAGAGCACGATGAGGTGGTCGAAGCGGCCCACTTCGAGGGAATCGAGCACCTTGCGATCGGTGATGTCGGCCTTGCGGCAGTGCAGGGCCTGATTCTTGAGGGTGGCCTCGAGGCTGGTGACCAGATCCTGGTCGTCGGCCGCGGCCACCACAACCACCTCGGAGCCCGGGGCCACGTAGGCGTCGAGACCGTTCACGATGCTGAGCAGACGCTCGTTGGCGCCCAGGATGAGTGTGCGTTCGGGCCGGGGCCGAGCCCGCTCGGGAGCGGCGATGGCGCTCTCGTCGATGGCGAGGACTTCCTTCGACGGCACCACCGTGTCGTCATCGGCCGAGATGGCGATGAGCTGGTCGGTGGGCTCGATGCGTCGGGAAAGATCGGGCAGGATGAGCGGCCCCTGGGGAGTGGCGACGCCGATGATGCTTGAAGTCGCGTAGCGGTTGAGGGCGTCGCCGAAGGTCTGACCCACCACGCTCTTCGCGTCGGCGAAGTAGATCTCGTCGCCTCCGAAGTCGAGAAGCTCGGTGTGGACGAGCGACAAACCGCTCTGGCGGCAGGTCTGCACGGTGATGCGCGAGATGAGGTCGCTCGCGGAGATGATTTCCGCCTCGTGTTTGCCGACCATCTTCGCGATGCCGAGGTTGCGCTCGTGGCGCAGCTCGGCCACGATGTGGTACGGCGCCTTGCGCCGGTCGGGGGCATGGATGATGGCGAGCAGGGTCTTGATGACGTGGACGTCGGGGTCGCCATCCTCGGGCGAGATCACCATGATGGACCGGCTCGATTGCACGCTGACCATGGCGAGATCGATGATGTCGGTGGTGCTTCCGGACCGGCAGACCACGCGCGTGGTTTTCGTGTCGGGAACGCGCTCGCGAACCGCGTCTTCCATGGTCACCTTGTCGGTTTCCGAGAGGATCACGATGCAGGCGTCGCGCTTGTTCTCGTTGGCGGTCGCGAGTTCCTCGATGATGGTGAAAACCGCCGGACCCCATCCGAGGATCACGGTGTGGTCGCTCTCGATGACCTTGGAGCGGCCCTTGCGCAGGCCGTCGAGCCGCGCCTCGAGCCCATTGTTCAACACGCCGATCAGGGCCGACACGATGAAGACGCCGCCCAGGGTGATGCCGAGGTTCGCCACGAGGAAGGCCCAGCCTCCCGCGTCGCCGCCCATGGTGCCCGCGTCGAGGGTGCGCATCAAGCCGAACCACATGCGCTCGAGGAACCCAGCACTCGCCATCTCGTCGGGCAGCAGGCCGAAGATCGACACCACGGCGGCCCAGCTGACGATCGCGAGCAGAGTGCCGATCCCGAGCAGGCCGATCAGGGCCGGAGTGCCCCGGGCCATGAGATTGTCGAAGGTATAGCGGACCCGGTCGCCCAGGGAAGGCGCGGGAAAGTCTTTTGGTGTCATAGGAGGCTGCCGAGTCTAGGGCCAATTGACCGCGGCCACCGGAACGCCGACGGCAAGGCTTCTGTCCCCGGCTAGGATGAGGTCTCATGCTCGTCCCCCCGCCTGTCGTCGTGACGGCCGCGCTCCTCGTAGCCGCGGTCATCCACCTCCTGCCCCTCGTGGGCGTGCTCGGGGCGGCGCGTCTGGAGGCGCTCTACGGCCTGCCCGTGACCGACCCGAACCTCGCGATTCTCATGCGTCACCGCGCCGTGCTCTTCGGTCTGCTCGGGGTGTTTCTGGCCGTGGCCGCGTTCCGGCGGGCCCTTCAGGGAGCCGCCTTCGTCGCGGGTTTCGTGAGCGTCGTGTCCTTCCTCGGGCTCGCGTGGTCGACCGGCGGTTACAACGATCTGGTGGGTCGGGTCGTCACCGCCGACATCGTGGCCCTCGTGAGCCTGATGGTGGGAGTGGTCGCGTTTCGCTGGAGCCGATCATGAAACCCGTGCTCTACGACGAACTTGTCCCCTGGTATCGGCTCCTCGATCCCACCGAGGACCACCAGGACGAGGTCGAGGTCTTCATCGGCGGCTTCGAACGCGCGGTGTCCGGGGAGTGCGGCGCCCTGCTCGAACTCGGCGCCGGCGCCGGCAACAACGCGTGTCACCTCAAGAGCCGGTTCCATTGCACGCTGGCCGATCCTTCAGCCGCCATGCTGGGCCTGAGCCGCGAGCTGAACCCGACGTGTGAGCACGTGCTCGGGGACATGCGCACACTCCGGCTGGATCGGACTTTCGACGCGGTACTGGTTCACGACGCGGTGGTCTACATGACCACCGAGGCGGACCTGGCCGCCGCCATCCGCACCGCATACATCCACACCCGCCCCGGAGGCGCCGCGATCTTCGCTCCGGACTGCGTGCGCGAGACCTTCCGCGAAGGCGCCGGACTTCATGAGGGCGACGACGGAGACCGGTCGTTGCGTTGCCTCGAGTGGAGCTGGGACCCCGACCCATCCGACGATCAGTGCGTGGCCGAATACGCGTTCCTCCTCCGCGAAGGCAGGGAGATGACATCTGTGCACGACCGCCATTTCGAAGGCCTCTTCGCGCGGGCGACCTGGTTGCGGATCCTGTCGGAAGCAGGATACGAGGTGGAGATGCTCGAGCGGCCGATCGGCGAGGGTGAAACCGACCAGGTGTTCCTCTGCCGTCGCCCCGGCGAGCGGTGAACGGCTAATCGTGCCGCAGCGCGCGGTGCGGGTCGATGCGCGCGGCCCGGGAGGCGGGGATCCAGCAGGCCACGACGGCAACCATGAACAGGAGCAAAGCGGTGGCGAGGTAGGCCGCGGGATCGGCGAAGTGAACGCCGTAGAAAGTGGCCCGGGCGGAGGCGGTGAGGACCACGGATGACATGGCGCCCAACACGAGACTGATGGCCACCAGGCGCAGTCCCTGCGACAGGACGCTAGCCTTCAGGCTCCACGGGGTCTCGCCAAGGGCGATGCGAATGCCCAGTTCACGCGTGCGCTGGCTCACCGAATAGGCGAGGGCGGCGTGGAGCCCGAGGGCGGCCAGAGCCACCGACACCATCCCGAACACCGACATCAAGGTGGCGGCGAGGCGGGTGGGCGCCTGAGCCTCGGCCATGAGGTCGTCCATGGAACGGACGTCTTGAATGGCGATGTCCGGACTCAGCGCGTGCAGCTCAAGGCGCAGCGCGGAAGCTAGATCTTCGGGTGGTGTGGTCGCGCGGACCAGGAGGCTCACGCGCAGACGTGAATAGATGTCGGGTTCGTAGATCTGGGGCATGGGCGAACCCTTGATTCCCTGCAGACCGAGGGGCTCGACCACGCCGACGACCTCCGCGAACGCACTCGGTCCCTCGGGCTCGAGCTGCAGACGTTGGCCAAGAGCGGAGCGGCCGGGGAAGGCGCGGCGCGCAAGCGCGGTATCGATGATGACTCGCCTCGGTGCTTTCGGTGAGTCAATGTCGAATGCGTCGAACTCGCGGCCCGCGACGAGCGCGGCGCCCATGGTGCGAAAGAAGCCGGGCGAGACGCGCCGATAGTCCGCGGTAGCTGATTCCCAGTTCCGCGCCGTCTCCTCATCGTAGGCGTAGGTCTGCAATGGACCGGCCCCCGCCAGCGGCAGAAGGCTCATCGCTCCCATCGAGGTGACGCCGGGCAGTCCGGTGACGCGTTCTTCGAGCTGACGGTAAAACTCCCGAACCGCCGCGGAGTCGGGGAAGGGACCACGCGACAGGGCCAGGCGCAGGGTCAGAAGGCCGCCCGGCTCGAAACCGGGGCGCACGTCGGCAAGAGCACGGAAACTCTGGACCATCAGGCCCGTGCCCACCACCACCACCACCGCAAGCGACACCTGGCCGATCACCAGACGATCCTGAAGTCTGCGGCGGTGCGAGCCGGACGAGCGGAGTTCCGAGGCGGAACCGGGGAACGAAACCGCGCCCGCGGCGCGCAGGCCGGGCACCACCGCGGAGAGGAGGGTGGCCACGAGTGCTGCGAAAGCTGCGAAGGCGAGAACGGGAGCGTCGAGGGTGACGGTATCCAGACGCGGTATCGCCGCGGCCTCCATGCCTCGAATCACCTCAAGGCTGGCGCGGGCGATGAGGACGCCGACGAGGGTTCCCGTGATGGAGATCACGAGACCCTCGGCCAGCACCGAGCGCGCGAGTTGCATGCGCCCCGCGCCGAGAGCGGCCCGCATGCGGAACTCCGGCTCGCGGCTGAATCCACGCGCGAGCAGCAGGCGAGCCACGTTGGCGCAAGCGATGAGCAGCACGAAGCCCACGGCGCCCATGATCGACCACAGGCTGCCGCTGATGCCCTTCAGGACGTCTCGGTCGAGCGGCACGAGGCTCACCTGCAGGTCGCCGGCGGAGAACTCCTTCACCTCACGGCGCAACTGCGCGCCCATCGCCTTCATCTCCTCCTGAGCTTCCGCGAGAGTCACGCCTTCGCGGAGGCGCCCAAGCGTGGTCCACGCCGTCCAGTTCCGCGGGGGCAGACGGGCGTAGTCGATGCGGGCGGGCCGCCAGAGTTGGGGGCGTTTGACGAAGAAGGCCTCGGCGGGGAGAAGCATCTCGAAACCGCGGGGCAACACGCCCACGATCTCGCTGGGCATGCCATCGAGATTCACGGTGCGGCCGAGAACGCCTGGATCGCCGCCAAAGTGGCGCTGCCACAGATCGTGATCGATCCAGATCACGCGTGGGCTCTCGGGCAGATCCTCGGCCGGGGTGAAATGACGGCCGAGGGCGGGCTGCACTCCGAGGAAGGGGAAGAAATTGTGACTGACCGTGCCCACGCGCACCAGCTCAGGATCCCCCTTGGCCTTGAAGAGTGTCTCGAAACCCCCGATGAGAGTGAAGTCTTCGAAGAGCCGGTTGCGGTCTTTGTAGTCCCGGTAGTCCTGTGGGTGCACCGCGGGAAGGGACTGCCCCTTGCCGAAGGTGTGCCACACCACTGCGATGCGCGAGGCGTCGCGATACGGCAGAGGCCGCAAGAGGGCGCCGTGGATCACGCTGAACACGGCCACGTTGATGCCGATGCCCATGGCCAGACTCAGCACCGCGACCAGCAACAGGCCGGGCCGATTGAGCAGCATCCGCGCGGCCACCGCAATCTCGCGCATCATCGTGAAAACCCCATGCCTCGCGAGACTAAACGAAGAGGCGGAAACGCGAGCGATTCAAGAAAGTGAACTTCGCGCGCGGGCCTATGATGCCGCCGCTCGCGCCCGATCCATCCCTCAAATCAGGAGCCTCCCATGTTGTCCATCGCCCTCTTCGCAATGCTCACCGCCGGCTCGCCCGATCTGGCCCCCGGAGCCGTCTACGATCCGAAGATCCCTACCATCAAGACGGTGCTCGGCTACGAGCATGGCGAAGAGATCTCGACAGGCGAAGGTTTCGTGACGTACCTCAAATCCCTCGAGGCCGCGTCGTCCGGCCGCGCGAAGGTGATCGAATACGCCCGCTCGTGGGAGGGGCGGCCGCTGGTGGTGATGATCGTGGGCAGCGCGGAACGCCTGGCTGCTCTCGACGCGATCAAGGCCGACATGAAGAAGCTGGCCGACCCGCGCGGGCAGTCCGCGGTCGACCTCGAGACCATCGTCAACCGCTCCCCCGTCATCACCTGGCTGGTCCACGGCGTGCACGGCAACGAGATCTCGTCTGGCGACGCGGCCCTGGCTGAGGCGTATCACCTGCTCGCGGCGAAGAACGACCCCGGGGTCGACACCATCCTGCGCGAGTCGCTGGTGCTCATCGATCCCATGCAAAACCCTGACGGCCGCGCGCGTTTCAACTTCCAGAACCTACAGGGTCGCGCCGCCGTGCCCGATTCCGAACCGCTTTCCGCCGAACACGACGAACCCTGGCCGGGCGGTCGCAGCAATCACTACCTCTTCGACCTGAACCGCGACTGGCTGGCCATGACCCAGCCCGAGAGTGCTGGGCGCATTCGTCTTTTTCTCGAGTTCTTTCCTCAGGTGACGGTGGACCTGCACGAGATGGGCGGCGACTCGACCTACTTCTTCCCGCCCGCGGCCGCTCCGGGCAATCCCTTCCGCACCGCCACCCAGACGGCGTGGCTCGAGAAGTTCGGCCGCAACAACGCGGCGAAGTTCGACGAACGCGGCTTCGCCTACTTCATCCGCGAGACCTTCGACTCCTTCTACCCCGGCTACGGCGCGTCGTGGCCCATGGCCCAGGGCTCGATCGCCAAGACCTTCGAACAGGCTTCGTCACGCGGTCTCATCTACCGACGACGCGACGACACCGACCTCACCTTCAAGACCGGCGTGGTCCAGCACTTCACCGCGGCCATGCGCACCGCTCTCACCGCGGCCGAGAACCGCAAGGCCATGCTCAACGACTTCGTCGCCTTCCGCAAGTCGGCGGCTGACGAGGGCGGCGCTCGCGAATACGTCCTGGTTCCGGGGAGCGATCCGTCACGCGCGCGGCGGCTCGCGAGTCTTCTGGCTGCGCAGGGCGTCGAGGTTTTCCAGGCCGACGAGGCCGCCACCACGCCCGCGGCGCGCAAGGGTGCTTCGACCGGCGGCGCGGCCGCGACCTACCCCAAAGGCGCATATCTGATCCCCCTCGGCCAGCCCACCTCGCGCCTGATCCGCAATCTGCTCGACCGCGAGGTTCCGGTCGAACCGGAGTTCCTGAAGAAGCAGGAGGAGCGTCGAGCGCGCCTGCTCCCGGATCAGTTCTACGACATCACCACCTGGAGTCTGCCTGCGCTGTTCGACGTCGACTGCGTGCTCTCCGACGTGAAGCTCGCCGGGAAGAGGTCGCGTTTCGACGCCGACCGCATCGAAGCTCCCGAGGTGAAGCCCGCGACCGTGGCCTATCTCATCCCCTGGGGCTCGGCCGCCGCCGCCGCCACGGCCGAGATCGCGCGCGGGGGTGTGCGAGTCCGGGTTGCCGGCGATACCTTCTCCCTGGCCGGCCGCAAGTACGGCATCGGCACCGCCATCGTGCGGGTGGCCGAGAACGACGCGACGCTGCGATCCACGCTGCAGGCGGTCGCCGCGAAGTGGGGCATCGAGATCGTGGCCGCGGACAGCGCCTTCGTGGATCCGGGCGGCATTTCCCTCGGCAGCAACGAGGTCCTTCATCTGAAGTCGCCGCGCGTGCTGCTGATGTGGGATGCGCCCACCTCCTCGCTCTCCGCGGGCTGGGCTCGTTACGTCCTCGAACGCCGCTTCGCGCAGCCGGTGAGCGCCATCCGCGTGTCGACCCTCCGCCGCGTCGATCTGCGCAAGTTCGACGTCGTGGTCATGCCCCAGGGAAACTACGACGCCGCTTTCACCGAGGCCGACATCGCGCGGCTCAAGGACTTCGTCCGCATGGGCGGCACGCTGATCACCATCGGCGAAGCCTCGCGCTGGGCCTCCCGCGACAAGGTGGCTCTGCTGTCGACCGACACCGAACTGAAGGACGGACGCAGCGATGAACCGGCCGACGCGAAGAAGCCCGACGCGGCGGCCGAAAAGAAGCCTTTCGACTACAACCGCGCCATCACTCCCGAGCGGGCCCGGCCCGACGTGATCGCGGGCGCCATTCTGCGCGGCGAACTCGACACCGAACACTGGCTCTCGGCCGGTCTCGACCGGGACTTCCAGGTGATGGTCGAGGGCCAGCGCGTGTTCACCCCGATCAAGCTCGACAAGGGCACGAACGTGGGCGTTTACGCGGCCGCCGATCGGCTTGGGGTGAGCGGGATCCTCTGGAAGGAGAACAAGGAGTCGTTCGCGCGCAAGGCCTTCCTCATTCACGAGCCCCTGGGCGCGGGCCACGTGGTCGCCTTCGCCGAAGAGCCGAACTTCCGCGCCTACTCCCAGGCCTCGGAACTCCTCTTCATGAACGCAGTCCTGCTCGGCCCCGCGCACTAGCGCGCATGCCCTAAATGGATCGTCCCACTTCGGCGGACGCGGATGCGGGCGTCCTCGTGGCAACCCGCGGGGTCGAACACGGAGGCGGGCTCGCGACGACGGGCACGGCTCCCGCGTCGGCACTGCGTCTAGAGGACTTCGGATTCGTGTGCCTCCTTGCTCGCCTCGACTAGCGCGAATGTTGGTCAACGGCCCATGGCGACTCGCGCTAGACGGCCCGTTCGTCTGCGACCCGCCTCCGCGCCCGCCCCCGCTCCATCAACGCCACTTGAACCTCGCGTGCGTGCGGCCTCCTGGCGGGGTGCAAAGACTCGCCGTTCAACGTTTCAAGACCGGGGCCAGCAGTTCAGTGGAAAGCCCGCCACCCTCGGGGGCGTATCGTCCACCCATGCCATCGCGCTCAGAACCTCCCATCGCCGTCGACCCCTCCCAGGGATTCGCCGGACTCGGCCTTGATCCCCGCATCGTCGCCGCCCTGGCCGCACTCGGCTACGAAGAGCCCACTCCGGTCCAGCGCGAGGCCATCCCGCCCCTGCTGGCCGGCCGCGACGTGCTTGGCCAGGCAGCCACGGGCACGGGCAAGACCGCGGCTTTCGCGCTGCCCCTGCTGCACATCCTGACCCCAACCGCCGCAGCGCCGGACCGTCTGGGCGCGCTCATCCTGGTGCCCACGCGCGAACTCGCCATGCAGGTGGCCGAGGCGGTGCACAAGTACGGCAAGGCCATGGGCGTGATCGCGGTGCCCATCTACGGCGGCTCCCCCATGGAGACCCAGCTGCGTCAGCTGAAGCGTGGTGTCGATGTGGTGGTGGCCACCCCCGGCCGCGCCCTCGATCACATCCGGCGCAAGAGCCTGCGGCTTGCCGGTATCAAGGTCGTCATCCTGGACGAAGCCGACGAGATGCTCGACATGGGCTTCGCCGAAGACCTCGAGGCCATCCTCAACGAGACGCCGGCCACGCGACAGACGGCGCTCTTCTCCGCCACCCTTCCCCCGCGCATCGCCGAGATCGCGAACCGACATCTCAAGAATCCGGTCCGCGTCCGCATCGATCGCGAAGTGGTGCCCGCGGGTTCCGCCCCGCGCGTGCGTCAGGTGGCCTATGTGGTCGGGCGCGCCCACAAGATGGCGACACTCGGCCGCGTTCTCGATGTCGAGAACCCCACTTCGGCCATCGTCTTCTGCCGCACCCGCACCGAGGTCGACGAACTCACCGAGTCGCTCAACGGCCGCGGCTATCGGGCCGAGGCGCTGCACGGCGGTCTGTCGCAGGAGCAGCGCGACCGGGTGATGAAGAAGTTCCGCGCCAACACCGCCGACCTGCTCATCGCCACCGACGTGGCCGCGCGCGGTCTCGACGTCGAGCACGTGTCGCACGTCGTGAACTACGACGTCCCCACCTCGGCCGAGGCCTACGTCCATCGCATCGGGCGAACGGGACGAGCTGGTCGAGACGGTGTGGCCATCACCCTCGCCGAACCCCGCGAACACCGCCTGCTGCGAAACATCGAGTTCCTCACCAAGCAGAAGATCCAGATCGCCGCGGTGCCCACGGTGGCCGATCTGCGCGCCCGCCGGATCGAGATGACGAAGGCGTCGCTGCGCGAGACCATCGTGGCCGGCGAACTCGATCACTTCCGCGCCGTGGTCGATTCCCTGGCCCAGGAGTTCGACATCATGGACGTGGCCGCGGCCGCGGTGAAGATGGCGGATTCCCGGGACGGCGCTGAGGCGGAGGAGATCCCCTCGGTCACCATCCGACCGGACCGGCCCGAGCGACCGCCGTCACGGTTCGAAAAAGTTCCCGCTCCAAGAGTGGGCCCAGCCGGAGCTGGAGCCGGAGACGCCCCCGCGGGCAAGGGCATCAGCAAGGCCGGCGGCAAGACCTTCAGCAAGAAGCGCATCACACCGGAATGGGATGTGGCCCGGCTCTACATCGGAGCGGGCCGCGCCGCCAACGTCCGGGCCGGGGATCTGGTGGGCGCCATCGTCAACGAGGCCGGTGTGGACGCGCGCGCCATCGGCGCGATTCAGATCACCGATCGCTTCTCGCTGGTGGAAGTCCCCGCGGACATCGCCGACAGCATCATCGAAACCCTGCGCGCCACCACCATCAAAGGGAAGCGGGTACCGGTTCGCCGCGACCGCGAGCAGGCCTGGAAGAGCTGAGCACCCGCGTTCCCAGTTCATTGATCGTGGTCGGCCCGTCGCGCTCCGAAGTGGCGTCGCTCCCTGAAACCTCGGATTGACTCATGATGATGAGTCGTTGATACTCACCAAATGAGTACACGACTACAGGTCCTGGTGGAGGATTCGGAACTGCGAGAGATTCAACGCGTCGCGCGAGCGCAGCGCATGACCGTGGCGGAGTGGGTTCGACAAGCCCTGCGCCAGGCCCGTCGGCAAACGCCCAGCGCAGCCACCGGGAAGAAGCTCGACGTCGTCCGCGCCGCCAGCAGGTACGCCTACCCCACGGCGGACATTGCCACGATGCTCCACGAAATCGAAGGCGGATACACGGGAGGTCGTCAGGAGTGATTTTCGTCGACTCCAACATTCCGATGTACCTCGTGGGGGCCATGCATCCGCACAAGCGCGACGCCCAGAGGATTCTCGAGCGTTGCATCTCCGATCAGGAGCGCCTCGTGACGGACGCTGAGGTGCTGCAGGAGATCCTGCACCGATACACGGCGATCGAACGGCGGGACGCCATACAACCCGCCTTCGATGCGCTCCTCGGCCTGGTCGATGAGGTGTTTCCCGTCAGTCTTGAGGCCGTCAACCGCGCGCGCACTGTGCTCCTCGGTCATACAACACTCTCCGCAAGGGACGCTATTCACCTGGCGGTGATGGAGCACCAGGGGGTCAGCCGGATCCTGACCTTTGACACCGGGTTCGATGGCTTTCCCGGGATTGCACGTGTGATGACATGAGCGTGGCCCGCGTCACATCCACTTCGCCTGCCTGAAGCGGTAAACGAGATAGAGATCGATGCCCACCATCAGGGAGAGGGCGAAGGGATAACCCCAGATCCAGCCCAGTTCAGGCATGAACTGGAAGTTCATGCCGTAGACGCCGGCGATCATGGTGGGCACGGCGGCAAGCGCCGCATAGGCGGCGAGCCGTTTCGTGATCTCCGTCTCGTGCATGGTGATGAGGGACAAGTTGACGGAGATGGCGGTGGCCACCATGTCGCGCAGGCTGTCGATGCTTTGCTTCAAGCGGAGAAGGTGGTCGTAGACGTCGCGGAAGTATTCGTCGAGTCCGGCGCAGATCGGTGGCACGCGCCCACCGTGCAGCTTCCCCGCCACTTCGAGAAGCGGACCGGTGGCGCGATCGAGCACCATCAGTTTCCGCTTCAACCCGTAGAGGGCCTCGATGTTCTCGCGCGTGCTCTGGCCGGAGAAGATCCGCTCCTCGATCTCGTCGATCTCCTCGGTGAGAGCATCGAGAACCGGGAAATACCGGTCGACCACGGCGTCCATCAGGGCATAGAGAACGTAGGCGGGCCCGCGCTGCAGAAGCTCCGGCTCCTGCTCTGAGCGATGGCGGACATCGGCGAAGCCCAGGGTCGCGTCACGGCGCACCGAGACCACGTAGTTGTGGCCCACGAAGATCGCCACTTCGCCCGTGACCAACTCCTTGTCCACGGTCTCGACCATCTGAAGAACCACGAAGAGAGCGGCGCCATACTCGTCGATCTTGGGCCGCTGATGCCCGTGCTGGGCGTCCTCCACCGCGAGTTCGTGGAGATCGAACTCGTCCTGGATGGCGGCAAGTTCCTCGGCCTCGGGGTCCTTGAACGCCACCCACACGAAGCAGTCGGGCTGCACCGTGTACTGGCGGATGTCGGCCAGCGCGATGTCGGCGAGCTTTTTCCCCCGCTTGTAGGCGGCGCAATTGATGAGCATGAAGCTTCGGAGGTTCCTGATTCCCTGGAGACGGGGCGGAGGATACGCTCGAAATGGCCCGGTCTCCCATACGAAGTAGTCTTGAGGGGTCCACGATGAGCAAGTCCAGCCCGGAAAACGATGTCCTCGAGCGCACGGATACGGTCAAGAAGGAGAAGAAGACCCCTCCCTACCGCATCCTGCTGATGAACGACGACTACACCCCCATGGAGTTCGTGGTCGACGTGTTGATGGACATCTTCGGGAAGGGCGAGCAGGAAGCCGTGCACATCATGCTCAAGGTGCACGTGGAAGGCGCCGGCCTGGCCGGTGTCTATCCCTTCGAGATCGCGGAGACCAAAGTGGAGGAAGTCCACGAACGCGCGCGGGCCGAGGGACATCCCCTCAAGGCCACGCTGGAGGAAGGAGACGCTTGACCACGCCACCGGATTTCGCTGTACCCACCATCGAGGCCATCCGCGCGAATCGCGCGCGTCTCGGGGATCTCGTCATCACCACCCCGGTCCGCCTGCTGAGCGACGATGCCCTCGCAGCCGCGGTGGGGGCCTCGACGCGGGTCTGGCTCAAGGAGGAGCTGTTCCAGCGCACCGGCAGCTTCAAGCCCCGGGGCGCGCTCTCGGTGATGCTGGATCTCGACGCCGAGGCTCTGCGTCGCGGCGTCACCGGAGTCTCCGCCGGAAACCACGCCATCTCCCTCGGCTACTCGGCGAGGCGGCTCGGCACCACGGCGAAGGTGGTGATGCCGAAGAACGCGAACCCCTTTAGGGTCCAGGTCTGCCGTGAACTGGGGGCCGAAATCGAACTCGTGGAGAACGTCCATGAGGCGTTCGCGCGAGTGAGGGAAATCGAGGCGAACGAGGGGCGGACGTTCGTGCACCCCTTCGAGGGTCCCAAGACGGCGCTGGGCACCGCATCGGTGGGAATGGAGTTCATCGACCAGGTCCGCGACGCCAAGGAAGAACTCGACGCGGTGATCGTGGCTGCGGGGGGAGGCGGACTCACCGGAGGTGTGGCCTGCGCGGTGAAACAGATGAGCCCGAAAACCGCGGTGTACGTGGTGGAACCCGAGGGAGCCGACAGTCTCAGCCGGAGCTTCAAGGCGGGATCACCCCAGTCCATCGAGGCCGTGCGCACCATCGCCGACTCTTTGGGCGCACCGCGCTGCGAGCCTTACTCCTTCGAACTCAACCGCCGCTTTGCCGACGAGGTGGTGCTGGTGAGCGACGATCAGATCCGCGACGCCATGCGGCTTCTATTCCGGGCGGCGAAGCTCGTGGTCGAGCCGGCGGGCGCCGCCGCTCTGGCCGCACTCATGTATCCACTGCGCGCACGACTGGAGGGCCGGACGGTGGGCCTGGTGGTCTGCGGCGCCAACATCGACCCGGAGACCTATGCGAAACAGATCACCCAGGCTTCGCGCTGACATGAGGGCGATCGCACTCGTCGTGCTGGCCCTCGCCACCCTGGCCAGCGCCGCCACCGAACCTCCCACCGAACCTCCCACCGCACCCTACGACCTCGCCATCGCGGGCGCCCGGATCATCGACGGCTCCGGCAATCCCTGGTACCGCGGCGATGTCTACCTGCGCGGCGACACCATCGCCCGGATCGACACCGGGCGGCACAACTTCCCCTCGAAATACACGATTGACGGCCAGGGTCTGGTGCTCGCCCCCGGCTTCATCGACATCCACACCCACGCGCGGCGGGCCATCATTACCATTCCCACGGCCGAGAACTACGCGCGGCAGGGCGTGACCACGCTGATCGAGGGCCCCGACGGCAGCTCGCCCATTCCTCTGCGCGCGTACCTCGAGCAGGTGGGCGCGGTGAAGACCAGCGTCAACTTCGGCGCCTTCATCGGCCAGGGCTCCATCCGCGAAAGCGTGATCGGACCGAACG
>JAGNNV010000044.1:0-2864 GCA_017990495.1 Vicinamibacteria bacterium | reverse complement strand
CCCGACGGCAGCTCGCCCATTCCTCTGCGCGCGTACCTCGAGCAGGTGGGCGCGGTGAAGACCAGCGTCAACTTCGGCGCCTTCATCGGCCAGGGCTCCATCCGCGAAAGCGTGATCGGACCGAACGACCGCAAGGCGGGCCCCGAAGAAATCACGCGGATGCTCGAGATGGTCCGCCAGGGCATGCGCGACGGCGCCTTTGGTCTGTCCACCGGCCTCTTCTACGTGCCCGGCACGTTCACGCCCACCGAGGAAGTCACGGCCCTCGCCAAGGTGGCGGGCGAGATGGGCGGAATCCACATCTCGCACATGCGCAACGAGGCGAAGGATGTGCTGAAGAGCGTGAACGAGACCATCGCCATCGGCGAGAACGGCTCGCTGCCCACTCAAGTGACCCACCACAAGGTCATCGGCAAGGGCAACTGGGGCGCCTCGACCGAGACCCTGGCCGCGGTGGCGGCGGCGCGCGCGCGGGGAGTCGACGCCACCATCGATCATTACCCCTACACCGCGTCTTCCACCGGATTGAACGCGCTCCTCCCGTCGTGGGCGCAAGACGGTGGGCGTTCGGCCCTGCTCAAACGTCTCGCCGACCCGGAGACGCGCGCGAAGATCAAGGCGGTGGTGGTGGAGAACATCAAGTTCGATCGGGGCGGCGGCGATCCGCGGAACGTCCAGATCGCGTCCGCGAGCTTCGATGCGTCCCTCGCGGGAAAGAACCTGGCCCAGATCACGGCCGCGAAAGGAGTCGAGGTCACCATCGACAACGCCGCCGACACCGCCCTCGAAATCATCGAGAAGGGTGGAGCGTCCGCGATCTTCCACGCCATCAGCGAAGAAGACATGGTGCGCGTCCTGCGCGATCCGAACTCGATGGTCGCCTCAGACGGCGAGGTGATCCGCTTCGGCGCGGCCGCGCCTCATCCGCGCGGCTACGGCACCTTCGTGCGGGTCCTCGGGCGCTACGTCCGCGAACTGAAGATCATCACCCTGCAGGAAGCGGTTCGAAAGATGACGTCTTTCCCGGCGCAGAGGCTGGGCCTGTTCGATCGCGGCCTGGTGCGACCGGGGCTGAAGGCGGATCTCGTCCTCTTCGACGATCGCGAGATCGGCGACCGCTCGACCTTCGAAGCGCCCCACCAGTACGCGGTGGGAGTGAAGTGGGTGCTGGTGAACGGCGAGGTCGTCTTCAACGGCGAAACCATGACCGCAGCCCGGCCGGGCAAGATCCTCAAGGGCCCGGCGGCCGACTGGTAGAGGGGCAGCGCGGAGGCGGCCCGCGCAGGTTTCTGATAGCGCGCCCTGTTCATGAACCTTATGTTCGTGCGCATGAAACACCCCAATCAATTCTCGGCGGCCGTGTTCATGCTCTCGCTTTCTGCCTGCGGTGGAGGTGGTAGCGGACCCACAACCACCGACACCGGCCCAAAGATGGCTACCTTCACGGGAAGCGCGCGCATTGCCCCCAACGGAGTCTGTTCTTCGAGCGCTCCCGCGCACAGGGTCGAGGCCGGCCCGGGCACGCTCACCGTCACACTGACCCAGGCTGGTGAGCCGCGCATGAAACTCCAGGTGTGCGCCACGACCGAGCTTGATCATCGAAACTGCACTGTTCCACCATTTGCTGTGCTCCCCGTCGGGCAGAGCGTGACGGCCACGGTGAAGGGAGGCCGCTCGCAATCCGTCGTCTTGTACCCTGAACGCTGTGGTGGTCCGGACGAGACCCCCACCGATCTCATCACTTACTCAATCTCGGTGGTTCATCCTGGTTAGGAGACCTCAGGGCCCTCCGCTCCCACGCGGCCCCGAGCGAGCGTAGTGACTCACCGGGAGTGAGGGTGTTTCCTCTTGAGGGTGGCCCGACCGAACTCGCTCCACACGCCCCCTTGTCCCTTGACGCTGTCGATGACCTCGAGTTCGCCTGAGGCCAGAAGCGAGTAGACGGTTCGGCCGCTTTCGCCCCAGTGCGCGGTCATGGTGTCGCCCGTGACCGAAGCCTCGATGGAATAGGCCGTCCCTCGCGAGTCCCACCACTGCGCGGTGAGTTCGCCCTTGCCGCGATCCGTGTAGACGGCGGCGCCCTCGAAGAGGCTGCGAGGATCGCCGGCCACGACATTGCGCCAGCTCAAGTTGAACAGGGTGGGATGAATGCCCGGGTCGACATGCATTTCGGCGTGCGAGTCGCCCTTCATGAGCTGACCGGTGCCAATCCAGCCTCCTTGAAGTCGGGTCAGAAACGAGTCTGCCGGCTCCTTTCCATCGGCGACCCGGTGATAGCGCCCGTCGAAAGAGGTGGTCCAGGTCTTTCCGAGATCGGTCGAGGTTTCCCAGTGCTGACGGACGAGGTCCGGGTTCTCGGGCGTCCAGGTGATCCGGTTCTTCGTGGCGGGAAGCTTGGGGTCGCGGGAAGGCGTTTCGCCTTCGAGGACCATGTTTGGGCCCACAAGGCCGCCGGTGAGTTCAAGGCGCAGGCCGGAGCTGTCCACCCAGGTCTGATGCCACTTCCGATCGAGGCCCACGGAGTTGAGGCTTTGCCCCGTGTAGCCGCCGGCCGCGGAACTCCAGCTCTCGTGAAGAGCGCAGCCGGAGTCGATTCGGGTGATGCGGTTCGTACCGGCGAACTGCCCCGTGGGGCTGACCACGTCCCAGCGTCCGACCCAGAAGTCGAAGTGGCGGTACATCGGCGCGGTGCAGGGCCGGGCGGGCGGTGTCGCCGGCGCCGGGCTCGGGGAAGGGGCTTGCGACTGTGGGGTCGCAAGGCTCGCCATCAGGAGAAGAGAAGAGCCGATCATGCGCGCAGGTTCCTTTTCGTTGTTTCGTCGCTTTGACAGCACGGCCAGGCGCCATCGTAGTGAGGCGCCCCC
>JAGNNV010000254.1 GCA_017990495.1 Vicinamibacteria bacterium | reverse complement strand
AGGCGGTCGGGGCGGACCTGGTCGTAGCACTGGAGCATGGCGAAGCGGCGCAGCGAGGCGGGGATGCCCACGGCGGTGAAGCCGGGGTGGCCGGTCGAGGGATACGGACCGCCGTGGTTCATCGCTGCCGTGACCGCGACGCCGGTGGGCATCTTGTCGTTCAGCAGGCGACCGACGCGCCGGCGCAGCAAGGGCTCGATACGGTCGTGGAGCGCGTCGTCCGAGCCGCGTGTGTCCGTGTACAGGCTGCCGGTCAGACTGCCCTCGAGTCGCTCGACGATCGCGCTGAGCTCGTCGGAGTCGCGCGCGACCACGCAGAGCGCCGCGTTGCCAAAGGCCTCGGTCTGCAGCCGCTCCGGCGATGCGAGGAACTGCTCACCCGACGCGAGCAACAGAGTGTTGCGAAAGCGATAGCCCGGCTCCGCGACGGCGGTCCCGCCCGTGACCACCCGAGCGCCCGCGTCCTGCAGCGTGGCGACGCTTGACGCCAGCGACCGCGCGACGGCCGATGACAGGAGTGGAGCCGGCGTCGCGGCCTCGAAGCGCGCCTTGACCGCGGCCACGAACTGATCGCTCGCATCCGAGGCCAGGAGCAGAACCAGGCTCGGACTGGTGCAGAACTGGCCCGTCCCCATCAGGCTGCTGGCAACGAACTCGTCTGCGAGGGCCGCCCCCCGTTCGGCGAGCGCGCCCGGCAGCATCAACACCGGGTTGACCGCGGAGAGCTCGAGGTAGATCGGCTTGCCCGCGGCGTCGGCCGCGGCCTTGAGTTTCAGGCCGGCGTGCCGGCTGCCCGTGTAGCCTGTGGCCCCGGTGCGGGGGTCGGCAACCAGCCGCTCGCCATCCGCGTGACCGGTGCGGTAGATAAGCTGCACGCTTGCGGCCGGCAACCCCGCTTCGCCCAGTGATTTGAACGCCTCCTCGGCCAGCAGGCGCGTGGTGCCGGGATGGGAGCTGTTGGCCTTGGCGATCACCGGGTTTCCGGCCGCCATTGCCGCCACGAAGTCGCCGCCGGCCGCGCTGTTGAAGGCGAACGGGAAGTTGTTGGGACCAAACACCCACACGGGTCCGATCGGGGCGAGGACGGAGCGGATGTTGAGTTTGGTGTCGATGGTCGGGAGCGCCCACGAGCCCTCGCGCGCGGCGAGAGCCCCCTGCCGCAGCTGCCCGGTCGTGCGGGGCAACTCCACATCGGCGAGACGCGGCGCTTTCGGCAGACCGGTCTCGGCGTGGGCCATCTCAACGAGCTCGTCCTTCCGTGCTTCGATGCGGGCCGCGAAGGCCTCGAGGAACACCGCCCGCTTCTCGGGGGACTGCGCGCGCAACTCGGCGGCGGCGGCGTCGGCCGCGGCCAGGGCGTCCTCGCAGTCGGCCCAGTCGCTGATCGGATACTCGTCCGGCAACCGCTCGCCGAGTGCTGGATTCTCGGCGCTGAAAGAGGCTCCGGATCGGGCCGGGCGCCACTGCCCGGCGATGAGAACAGGGTGCAGAGTCATGGTAGGTCCAAGGATCATACTGGCCTCTGTGATGGTCGACTCAGTCGGCGGGTCCGCCTTCACGACGGGTCATTCGAGGCGTAGCGGAGGCGCTCGCCGCCCAATCACTGCCTGACCATCGGGGTCGGGGCGCTCGAGGGTTCGGCCCCGGCCGCGCTTCGCCTCGTACATGGCGGCGTCCGCCGTGGCCGCGGCGGCGCGAAGCTCATCAATCGACGCGAACGGCGCCACTCCAAACGAACCGCGCACGGACAGATCCGCGATGCCGTCGGCCGGGAAAGCGACCGAACCCACCTCATTCAGACGTTCGCAAGTCTCGGCGGGAGAGAGCCCGAACACAATCACCAGGAACTCGTCGCCACCCCACCTGAAGATGAGATCGTCCGCGCGGAGTCTGGCGCGCAAGGCCGAAGCGAAGGCCCGGATGGCCTGGTCGCCGACGGCGTGACCGTGGGTATCGTTGATGGCCTTCAAACCGTCGAGGTCGATCACCGCGATCGACCCGGAGGCGATGCCATTCGGCGCGGGGCCATCGATCACCGCGGCGAAGGCGTGTCGGTTCATCAGGTCCGTGAGGGGATCCGTTCGAGCCAGCACGTCGAGCTTCGACCGGGCCTGTTCGAGGCTTGCGTTCGTGGCCTTGAGCTGGCCTTGAACCGATTCCATCCCGGTCACGATCATCGCGAAGGCCAGCGCCGCTTCGAACAGCAGATCGAACACCGGAAGGAACGCCGCGTAAAGCTCCGGGAGTTCGCGCCCCACCATGAGAACCGCCAGCAACACTGGCACATACTGGGCGAAGCCCACCCCCAGCACGAACAGGGATAGACGCAACAGGTGCAGGCCAAAGCCCGGGATCACGGCCAGGGGAGCGCGCAGCGCGGCGCCGAGGGCCGCGAACAGGCCCAAAGCCATGATCGCCGCCTGAACAACGAAGGCGGTCGAGAAATCGGGCACGTAAGACAAGACCGCGGCGGCCAGAATCCCGAGGCCGGCCATAGACCCGCCTCGTCCTGTCGCGGCCCGCCCCGCCAGCCGTCTCACCCCGGCGATGAGGAAATAGAGGAACAGGTATTCGCCCAGGAAGTAAATGAAGAAGAAGGCGCGGCCGTAGTGGGGGCCAAGGGCGAAGGCCACACGAAGAGCGCTGATGGCGAGGGCCAGAAAGATGAAGCCCCGCGCGAAGTGCTCGAACCAGTCCCGGTTGACCGAACGGGCCAGGATCACCAGCAGCAGGCCAAACATCCAGAGCCCCACGGCCTGGATGAAGGTCGCGTAGATGTTGGCCGAGTCGCCGGTTATGAATCGCAGCAGGTTCATCGGGTCTGCTACGAATCCCCGGGAAGCTCGCGCCTGCTGCAGGCCGCGCATCGCCGCGTCACGACGTGAAGCGTAAGTGAAACGAGCGTGGTTTGCCAGCCAGTACAGGGCTTGTTCCCAAGGCGCGCGACGGGGCCTCCTTCAGCTCTTGCCGATCCTCATCGCGCATGCGAAAGTCCTCGGCGATAGCGGAATATGAAAGATACTGATATGCCGAGCCTGCTGACCCTCGCGGAAACATCCGACTTTCGAAGGACCGGTCGCATCGATGAAGTCGAGCGGCTCTGCGCAGCGTTTGGTGAGAAGTGGCCAGAGGCCGTGCGCGCCTTTGAATACGGGCGTTCGGCGCAGGGACGGCCGCTCAGGGCCCTGGTGGTTTCGCGGGCGGGGAGCCTCGACCCTGCGGAGTTGCGACGTCTCGGCGTGCCCTTGCTGATGCTTCAGGGGGGCATTCACCCCGGTGAGAGTGACGGCAAGGACGCGGGCTTCATCGCGCTGCGCGAACTGCTCAGCGGGGAAGCGGCGAGGGGCCTCCTCGAACGCGTGGCCGTGCTCTTCGTGCCGGCCTTCAACACCGATGGGCACGAGCGCATGGGCCGCGCGAATCGCCCCAATCAGAACGGACCCGAGGAAACCGGCTGGCGCGCCACCGCGCACAATCTGAATCTCAATCGCGACTACGTGAAGGCGGATGCTCCGGAGATGCAGGCCCTGCTGCGGCTGATCAACCAGTGGGATCCGCTCGTATCCGCCGATCTCCACGTGACCGACGGGGCCGACTTCGAGCCCGACATCTCGCTCCAGGTCGAACCCGTCAATCAGGGCGACGCGCAGTTGCGGGCGAGCGGCACTCAACTACGCGATGGGCTCATTGGCAAGCTGGCCGCGCAGGGATCGCTGCCCCTGCCGTTCTATCCCGATCTCGCGCGGACGGACGACCCGGCCTCCGGCTTCGTGCTCACCGTCTATTCGCCGCGGTTCTCAACCGGCTATTTCCCGCAACGCAATCGTTTCACCGTGCTGGTCGAAACGCACTCATGGAAAGACTACGCCACTCGGGTTCGAGTTACGCGGAACACCATCATCGGCATGGTTGAACTCGTCGGTCTGCACGGGGAGCAATGGCTGCGTCAAGCGCATGAGGCCGATAGCGCCGCGGCCCAACTCGGCGGTGTCGAGATGACGCTCGATTACCGCTCCTCGTGGCGTGAGCACACCAGGTACGGCCAGGCCGAGAGTCAATCCGACGACGCCCATGCCCGGATCATCGAATTCCGCGGCTATGCCTACACCCGGGACCTTTCGCCAATCTCCGGCGATCTGATGACGGTCTACGATCCGAAAACGCCCCAGATCTGGCGGGTTCCCTTCCGTGACCGGGTGGAGCCATCGTTGGTGGTGCGCGCGCCGCGCGGCGGGTACATCGTGCCCGCGGAACACGCGGAAACCGTCGGAACCAAGTTGACCCTGCACGGCATCGCTTTTGAACCCATGCGCCAGCCGCTTGAAAACGCGCAGGTCGAGGAGTTCCGTATCGCTCATGCGCAGTTCTCACCCGAGCCCTTTGAAGGACGCCAGCGGGTCGCGTTGAGCGGAGAGTGGGGGAGGACGCAGCGGGACGTGCCCGCGGGTGCGCTGTTCGTGCCCATTGCCCAGCCGCTTTCGAGGCTCATCGTGGCCCTTTTCGAGCCCCAGGCTCCGGACTCCCTCGTCGCCTGGGGATTCTTCAACGCCTCTTTCGAGCAGAAGGAGCAGCTCGAGCCCTATGTGGCGGAGCAGATCGCCAAAGCCATGTTCGATGCGGATCCGAGCCTGCAGGCGGAGTTCGCGCTCAAGTTGAAGGACGACCCGGCGTTTGCCGCAGATCCAAGTGCCCGGCTCGACTTCTTCTGTCGCCGACATGCGTCTTACGACCATCGGCGCCATCTGTACCCGGTCCTCCGAACGGATTCCGCCCTGTAACCGGGCCGGCAACGCCGGCCGCCGTGACGGTTGCGCGGCCTTTTACCGCGGCGCCTTCGGCGCGTCGGGTGACTTTGCCGGAGACACTTCCTTCGCCCACTCCTGGTGCAGTCGCGTCAGTCGTGCCACGACATCCGGGTGCTCGGCCGCGTGGTTTTTCGCTTCAGGTCGTTCGTCGGCCAGATTCGCCAGGTAAGGACCGTCGGCCTTTGCATGCTCGAGCCCTTTAGGGTTGCCGACGATCAGCTTCCAGTTTCCTTCGCGAACCGCCCAGCCTTCCTCCCACTGCCAGAACATCGTGTCATAGCGGCCCGGCGCAGCGGCGTCTTTCGCCAGGGGAACGACGCTGTGGCCGTCCAGCTTGACGCCCTTGGGCGGCGCGATGCCACAAAGCTCCAGGATCGTGGGATACCAATCCATGGCGGTGATCGCCTGGTCGCGGACGACGCCCTGGGGTAAGGCTGTCGGATAGCTGAGGATCGCCGGGACACGGATCCCGCCTTCGAGGAG
>JAGNNV010000253.1 GCA_017990495.1 Vicinamibacteria bacterium | reverse complement strand
GCGGCGATGGCGGTCGGCAAGGTCAACAGCGACTCCACGATGCGCAAGGCGCCGCCGAACAGACCGACCACGTGGGCGCCGGCGAAAGTCTGAAGAAGAAAAAGCTCGACCCGGGTGGAGAAGATCGCGAGGTAGCTGTTCACCCCCATGGGCGCCGCCTGGCGCACGATGGCGCGAACGGAGACCGGAGTTCCCTTCTCCTCAACAGATCGCCAGCGCGCGGCGATCAGCAGCAAGGCCAGTACGGACGCCGGAGCCACCGCCGCCGCGTAGGCGAGCGAGGCCCCCAGAAGAGTCATCCCGAACGGAGCGCCGATGACGAGGGCCACCAGAGCAAAACGAAACACCAGGAGGAGTGCCGCCTCCTGCCCGCGCCGCCCCAGGCCGCGCAGGGCCGTGCCCGACATTTCGATCCAGGTGCCGCCCAGGAAGTGGAGGGTGCACAGCGCGAGCACCGAGGTCGGCAGCCCCGAGGCCCAGGCCGCGAAGGGAATCAGGACCGCGGACGCGGCGATCACCCCACCTGTCATGGCCGCCTTCATCACATAGATGGTCCGGAGATTGCGGGGCCCGCGCACCAGAAGCGGCACCACGATGGCGTTCAGACCGAGGTCGCACAACTCCGCCACGATCAGGCCGATCGACAGGGCGAGGACGAACGTGCCGAAGGTCTCGACCCCCATCGACCGCGTGAGCCAGAGAGTCGCGATGATCGACGACACGCGAACCACGATCTCAGCGCCCAGTCGTACGGCGCTGCCCACCGACGCCTCGCGAGCCGACGTCGCTCGCGATGTCCGCTCGGCGTCGGGCCCCGTCTCCGTCGACGCGGAGTCCGCGCTCACGCCACACGCTCGCCCGACCGAAGTCGCATCACCACCCTCGCCCACGCCGCGCGTATCGCCTTGCGTGCCGCGAGCACGGGCTCGCCCATCCGGAGCCGCCGATGGGCCTCGGCATCGTTCTCGATCCAGGCCCGCGCCGCGTCGTAGTAGCGGCGTGAAGGCCGACCGCGGACCACGGTCTCGCGATCTGAAGCCACGGCCCAGGGCCGCTCATTCACCGCGCGATCGCCCAGGTCAGCCGCATAGTCGGTCCCGCGGATCGGATACGAGGTCGTGGTGAGAACCACGTCGGGGGCGCTGCGTCGGATGTGCTCCACCGTGGCCACAAGATCCCGGTCCTCCTCCCCTTCGTAACCGACCATGATGAAGAACCCCACCTCGATGCCTTTGGCCTTCAGGAGACGCGTGGCCGCCTGCACCTGCTCGGCTGTGACCCGCCGGTCCATGGCGTCGAGGATCCGCGAAGACCCACTCTCCGATCCGATCCAGACCCGGAAGCACCCCAGGTCGCGCAGGGCTTCCGCCACTGCCTCGTCCACCCGCTCCGCGCGCGTGATGCACTCGAAGGGAACCCGCAGGCCGCGGGCCCGCATCTTCGCCGCGAAGTCGAGGGTCCAGCCGCGGTGAATGGTGAAGACATCGTCGACGAACCAGATCCGCTCCGGCGCGTAGCGCTTCTGGATGAAGGCAATCTCCTCGACCACGTCCTCCACCGGCCGGCGTCGGTGACTCTCGCCATAAACCGCGCGAGAACACCAGCGACAGGTGAAGGGACACCCTCGAGCCGTGATCAGGGAGACCGAGCCGTAGCCGTGGTGGCGCCGCCAGATCTCGAGATACGGTTCGAGGGCGATGGCTTCGCGGTCCGGCCAGGGATGACCGGCGAGCGATGGAATGAGCGGCCGATCGATGGCATGCGAGATTTCCTCGCCCCGCCGCACGCTCGTCCCGGGCACGCCCAGCGGCGGGTCCCCATCGCGCCACTCCGAGAGCAACTCGGCGAGTGTGACTTCCCCTTCACCACGCACCACGACACTCGCCCCGTGCTGCAGATACTCGGCCGCGTTCCCCGAAGCATCGGGCCCGCCCACGATCACCGGGACGCCCAGCTCCCGTGCGCTCGTGATGAGCGTCACCACGCGGGCCCGGGTCATGAGGTTCGCGTACAGGCCAAGCCGCGACGGACGAGCCTCACGGATGCGGGCAAGGAGGCTCTCCGGGCTCGAGAAAGTCGAATCGAACACCTCGACCGAAAGCCCGGCGCGCTTGAGCCAGGCCGAGAGATAGAGCAGACCGAGGGGCGGGTAAGGACGCATCACCTGGCTCTCGACCGGATCGAGGTCGAGGAAATAGCCGTGCGACAGGAGAATGTCCGCACCCATCACGAACTCGCTGCGCCCGAGGGAGCGGGCGGCGGCAGCGTCATCCGCGGGCGCTCGCGGGCGGCCAGGGCCAGCGCCACCGCCATCACACCCCGGGCGAGGCCATACCGAAGCACGCGCAAGAGCCGTCGGGACAGAGCGCGGTCAGACCCACGAAGCGCGCGTGCCAGGCGGAAACGCGCGTGGGTGTACGAGTGAAGGCGCCGGTAGTAGGTCGTTCCGTGAAGGCCGCGGAACAACATGGCGAGATCGTTCGAATCCTGCCAACGTGTCGCGCGGCCCAGTTCATGCTCCACTCGAGCGTGAAACGGCGTGCCCGGCAGTGGATACGAGACGGAGACCCCGATGTCGTCGGGCAGCACCTCTTCGACGAGCGCAAGCGTGGCCTCGATGTCGTCCGGAGTTTCGCCGGGATAGCCGAACTGCAGGAAGAACCCCACCTTGATGCCCGCGGCGCGCAACCGTAGGGCCGCAGCGCGAATCTCGGCCACCGTCGTCCCTTTCTCCATCAGGTCGAGAACCTTCTGCGCGCCCGACTCCGCGCCGATCCAGACCATGGAGCAGCCCGCCCGACGCAGGGCCTGGACCGCGACCTCATCGAGCAGATCAGCTCGCGACAGGCACTTGAAGGGCAGACGGGTTCCGCGCGCGGCCAATTCGTCCGCGAAGGCCGAAAGCCAGCCCGGCTTCAGTCCGAAGATATCGTCAAGGACATTCACGTGGCTCGCGCCCAGGCGCTCGAGGGTTTCAAACTCAACCGCGGCGCGCGCCGGCGAAACCGCGTGGTAACGCCGGCCCCAGATGGGCTTCGCGCACCAGTTGCAGTGAAACGGGCAGCCGCGGCTGGTGGCGAGGGGCAGTGAGAAAGAGCCATGGCGGGTCATCCAGATCCGCCGATAAGCGTCAAGATCGATGAGGTCCCAGGCCGGGGCGGGAAGGGCGTCGAGATCGGTCATCGCCTCCCGAGGTGCGCCCGCGTCGCCCCCCCCAAGTGTGTCGAGCGAGACGATTCCGGGAATTCGCGCTAGACCGCGAGAGGGTGCGCGCAGCCACTCGGCGATCGAAAGATCCCCCTCCCCCTTTGCCACCACCGTCGCCCCGGCGCGCAAGTAGAAGAGCGTATCCTCGCTGGCATCCGATCCCGATACCGCGACTTCGATCCCCCGCTCCCGCGCCAGATCGATCATCCGCGCCGCGGCCCGGCGCATCCGCTCGAGGGACATCTTCGACAGGTAGTTGAAGTTGTCCTCGAAGATCACAAGAGTGTCGGGGGCGAATCGATCCATCGCTTCCCCACACTCCTCCTCGGAGGCCGCCAGCATCGCGTCGAAGATCCGGACCTCGAAACCCCGCTCGCGGAGAAGGGCCGCGAAGATGAGCGCGCCGAGGGGCGGCACGGGCTGCCCGGCTTCCTGGAGTTTTGGATCGAAGGCCAGGAAATACGACTGCGCCACGAGCACACGCCCCGCGTCCGACGCGGAAGGGGCCCGCGGGTCGCCTACTTCTTGCCGCAGGTGGTGTCGCCCATTCCCGAGGCGCAACGTCTGGTGCCGTCCGAGAAGGTGGAGCAGAGGAAGCCGGCGCGGCACTCGTCATCACTCGCGCACGTGCCGCACTCCTCGGTGGAGGCGCAGGAGGAAAGGCTGCCGATCAGGAGGGCGGCGGCCAGGGCCAGAAACCTGCCGGAAGGGGTGGTGAATGAGGACTTCATGGCCGGAGATTCTGGCAGGAGTTCATGATCTGAGAGAATTGCCGGATTGTAATGAGCGAAGCCAACGACTGGAAGACCACCTTGAACCTGCCGCAGACCGCTTTCCCCATGAAAGCGAACCTGCCTGATTCAGAGCCCAAGCGCCTCTCCGAGTGGAAGTCGCGAAAGCTCTACGCCCGCGTGCGCGAGGCCCGCAAGGGTAAACCCCGGTGGATTCTCCATGACGGCCCGCCCTACGCGAACGGCCACATCCACCTCGGCCATGTGGTCAACAAGACCCTCAAGGACCTGGCCTTGAAGCGCAGTTCCATGCTCGGCTTCGACGCCCCGTTCACCCCGGTTTGGGATTGCCACGGTCTTCCCATCGAACTGCAGGTCGACAAGAGCCTCGGCTCGAAAAAGAAGGAACTCTCGCCGGTGGCCTTCCGGGAGGCCTGCCAGGCCCATGCCCAGAAGTTCGTGGGCATCCAGGGCGAAGAGTTCGAGCGCCTCGGTGTTTCCGCGGAATGGGATCACCCGTACTTCACCATGGCGCCGTCGTACCAGGCCACCATCGTCCGCTGCCTCGCGAAGTTCGTCGAACGTGATCTCGTTTATAAGGCGCGCAAGTCGGTGCACTGGTGTCTTTCATGCAAGACCGCCCTCGCCGAGGCGGAGATCGAGTACGAGGAAGACCACATCTCCCCGTCCGTCGACGTGCGCTTCCCGCTCAGCTCGGCTGGGGTGGCGGCTCTCGCGGCCAGCGTCCCCGCGGTGGCCGGGCGCAAAGTCCACGTCATCACCTGGACCACCACACCCTGGACCCTCCCCGCCAACCGCGGCCTCGCCTTCAATCCGGAGCTTGAGTACGGCCTGTACGAAGAGACCCCCGGGGGCGCTGTCGCCATCATCGCCACCGGCCTCAAAGACGCCACCGTCTCTCGGGCGCGCACGGTCGCGGCCTTGACCCTCGGAGAACCCCTCGCCGTCGTGAAGGGCGACGTGTTCGAGGGCCTCGACTTCCGGCACCCCTGGATCGATCGGCCCTCCCCGGGCGTTCTCGCCGACTACGTCACCCTCGATGCCGGCACCGGCATCGTGCACACCGCGCCCGGCCACGGGGCCGACGACTACGACACCGGCATCAAGTACGGCCTCGAAGTCGACTGCCCGGTCACCGAT
This sequence comes from Vicinamibacteria bacterium, assembly GCA_017990495.1. Lineage (GTDB taxonomy): Bacteria > Acidobacteriota > Vicinamibacteria > Fen-336 > JAGNNV01 > JAGNNV01. Next base: position 203 of record JAGNNV010000253.1, on the reverse strand, counting down.
CGCGGCTTCTTCACCACCGATGTCGAACACTTCGCCGGCCAGAAGATCTGGGACGCGAATCCGAAGATCACCGAGTTCATGCGCGAACGCGGCATCCTCGTTTCGACCGTGCCGTACAGCCACTCCTACCCGATCTGCTGGCGCTGCAAAAACGCGGTCATCTTCCGGGCCACCGCCCAGTGGTTCATCGCCATGGACCGCCG
>JAGNNV010000252.1 GCA_017990495.1 Vicinamibacteria bacterium | reverse complement strand
GCAACTACGGCGATCTCCGTCGCGGCGATGCGTTCGAAGAGCTTTCGTTCGCGGGAAAGCGGGAGCCAGTCGTAGAGGAGGACGTCGAGGGGGCGCCACATGGCCACCCAGCCGATGATGACGAGGCCCTCGCGAAGGATCTCGCGCAGGGTTCCCTCGGGAAGCAGACGCGTCATCTGCGCCAGGGTGAGGAACACGATGAGGATGGCCAGTCCGCCGCCAAGGGCGACCTGGCCGGTGCGCAGGTGCTGGCGCATGCGCCGCTTCCGTTTTCCGATCTCTCCTTCGAAGAAGGCCTTCACCGCCTCCTGAATGGTATCGGTGGGAATGGGGGCGCCCGGCGCCTCGGCCAGCCAGAAGACGATCTTGACCTCGGCCTTGGCAGGAAGTTCCTCGAAGGCCCCCACGATGTAATCCACCGCGTCCTCGTCAAGATCCCGCTCGCGAAAGGGCGCGGGATCGCGACCATCGAAGAGCTGGTGCGCGGTCTTCAGCCGGATGTCGATGCAGGTCTTGCCGCCTTCGGTCCGATACCGCGGTGCGGTGGAACTGGTCATGGCGACGTACCGGGGCGAGGTTACTCCCCGAGGAACGGTGCGGGAGAAACCTCCGGCGGGCCGTAGAAGCGGCTGCGCTTGTAGGCGGCGGTGAGATCGCCCCAGAACACCGAGGCCGCGGCGGTGGCGGGAACGGCGAGCAGCAAGCCGGCAAAGCCAAAATATTCCCCACCCAGCAGCAGCACCAGAATCACCACGATGGAATGCAGGCCGAGGCTCTCTCCCACGATCTTGGGCGACAGCACATAGATATCGCCGAACTTCCCGATGAGGAAGATGACCGTGATCCAGAAGAGTGTGCCCGAATCCGCGTCCCCGGCCCAGGCGATGGCGAGGGCCAGGGGGAGCCCGGCGACGAAGGCCATGAAGGGAACAAGGTTGAAGAAGCCGATGACGAAGCCGACCACGAGGCCGAGGGGCACGCCGAGAATGGACAGGGCGATTCCGTAGAAAAGGGCGAGGATGAAGCACACCGTGATCTGCCCGCGCACGAAGGCGGCGAGGAGCACATCGACTTCCTTCAGGCGCCCCACCAGCCAGGGCCGGATACGGGGAGGGATGTAACCCACGAGACCGGCACGGATGCGGTTCATGTCGTAGAGCAGGTAGCCCGCGAACACCGGCACGACGAAGAGATGGATGAAGAGGGCGATGAAGCTGTAGGTGCTTGAAAGCGCGAATTTCAAGACGTTGGTCACCGGGGCCAGCAGCTCCGGCAGCTTCTCCTTCACCTTCTCCTCGATCACCGCGCGCACCTGCGTGGTCTCGTCGGGATAACGGAGGTTCACCTTGTCGAGCAGCGGTTCCACGCGGGTGCGCACGTTCTGCACCATGCGGGGCAGGCCGCGGACCGCCTCCTCGACCTGGCCGAGCAGCGCGGGGACGGCGAGGAGCACGGTCGCCACCACGATAGCGCCCACGCTCATCAGGGTGAGCAGGACGGCGATGGCTCGCGCGTCGAGCTTCTTTCCGACAAAGGCCACGCGGGAGAGCCCGGGCGCGATTCTCGCCTCGAACCGGTTGAGGGAAGGGTTCAGGAAGTAGGCGATGGCGAAGGCGGCGAGAAACGGAGTGAGCCCCGACAACATCCGGGAGAGGCCATAGAGGACGGCGAGGACAGCGAGCAGGACGAGAACGGTGCGCAGCCAGGCCGGGGTTTCTTTACGAATCACTCTTCACCTCGACGAACCGGCGCGAGGAAGCCCGATAGAGATAGTGAAGACCCGAGCCCACGGTGAGGACGCCGGTGGCGATGAAGACCACGTTGAGCAGGACCGGGGGCAAAGCCACCATGTTCGCGACGAAGGCGAGGGCCGCGCAGAGCATCTGGGCCGCGGTGCTCACCTTGCCGAGGTTGCTGGGCGCAAAGCCGCGCTTGTTCAGGGTGAAGGCTATGGCAAGCGAACTCACCACGATGATGGCGTCACGGGAGAGCACCACCACGGTCAGCCACTTCGGGATATGCACGGGCACGGCGTTGGCGAAGGAGAGGGCCACGAAGGCCGAGCCGAGAAGCATCTTGTCGGCCAGAGGATCGAGGATGGCCCCCAGCGCCGTGCGCTGCTTGTAGAAGCGCGCGATCAGTCCGTCGAAGGCATCGGTGATGGCGCCGAAGACAAACACACCCACCGCGGCCCGCAGCTGCCCGTCGAGGGTGAGCGCCACCACCACGGGGGCGCAGATCATCCGGAGAATGGTGAGCTGGTTGGGAAAACCGAGAACAGGTTCGGGCATGGTTCTTCTAGAAGGGACGACGCACCGGACCGCTCTCGCGCAATGAGTCGAGTCCGCGGTCGGACGACCGGGTTTCGCCCCGGACCATGGTGAAGGTTACCGATATCCCGAGGTCCCTGAGCAATTCGACGGTGGCGGGCGAGGTCCCGGTGGCATCCACCTGGGCGAGTGCCGGAATCGCTCCCACCGCACAATTGCGTCCGGCGCGCTTGGCGCGGTAGAGCGCCCGGTCGGCGAGGCGCACCACATCTTCGGGATGGGGTTCGGCGCCGTCGACCAGGAACGGGTAGGCGGCCCAGCCCAGAGACGTGGTGATGTGGATGCCCGGGGGGGGGCCGACGGGAAAGGGCTCGAGCGAGATCGCCGACATCATCCGGGCCGCCATTTCCGGGGCCTCGGCCCTCTGGCAGTCGAGAGAGAGAACCAGGAACTCCTCACCGCCCCACCGGATGAAGCGGTCGGTCTTGCGGAGCAGAGCGTTCAAGCGGCGAGCGGTTTCCTTGAGGACCAGATCGCCCCCGGCGTGGCCGAAGAGGTCGTTGACCGTTTTGAAACGATCAAGGTCGAGCAGGAAGAACACGGCGTCGCGGTTGGGATCGCCGCCCGAATGCCGCTCATCGTAGCGCCGCTTGAGCAGCCGCAGTTCGTCCTCGACCACCTCGGAGAAATAGCGCCGGTTGCGCAGGCCGGTGAGCATGTCGGTGAGCGAAAGCTCCTGCAGGCGCTGATTCGCGATCTCGAGATCGGCGCGGCCCGCGCCCACGGCGGCGGCAAGATCGAGTCGGTCGCGCTCGATCGCGCGCATGCGGCGGCCGTAGAGCAGGTACGCACCACCCAGCGACAGCAACAACGAGGTGATGCGGAACGACCACGACTCCCAGAAGTGCGCGCGCGCACGCACCTCCACGGCAAGGGGCTGGCTGCGACGCCCATAACGATCCTCGGCTTCGATCTCCAGCCGATACTCGCCGGGGGGCACGTTCGCGAGAGGGATGTGAGGGTCGCCCGTCCACTCCGACCACAACTCGGTCTGGCCGATCAAGCGAAAGCGGTAGCGGGCCTTGCGGGAGGCCACGGGATCGGAGAGTTCGGCGTAGAGGTCGATGTGGTTCGGTCGCGGAGAAAGCGTGAGGGAGTCGACCCCGGGAGTCAGACGCAGGGGGCTTGGCTCCGGCGGCGCGTTGGGCGGATCGAGCAGGCCAACGCCGTTCAGCAGCGTGAACCAGACCTGGCCGGCTCGTCCCTCGCGCAGACCGAGATAGCGAAAGTCCGCATCCTCCAGATCGGCGGAAGTCAGTATGGTCTGTCCCACGCGGGCCGGGTTGAGGCGGATCTGCGAGAGGCGATCGCCCTCGTGGGCCGCGAGGTAGATCTCCCCCATCTTTTGCAGGGATCGAACGGAAAGCCACGAGATTCCGTCCGGGCCGTCGGTTGCAGTCACGTCCCCGCTCGGTCTCCCCGCGGAGAAGAACGCGGATCGACCGTTCTCGAACGTGACCACCGCGCCCCCGTCCGGCGACGCGCCCACGAACTCCACATGCCTTCCCGCGGGAAGAGTGACCTCGGCGGCGCGCGTGGCCTGAGTGTCGATCACGGTCATCGTCCCCTGCCGTGTCGCCACCCACAGGAAGCCCTGATCGTCGAGGGCGGCCTGCGAAGGGTTGCCCGCCGGAATAGGAACATCCTCGGGCTCGCGGCGTCCCTGGGGCAGTCGATAGACGCCGAGCGGCGACACCGCCCAGATGGCGCCGGCGGCATCGCGATGAAGGGAGGACACGGGGCGATCGCTCAGAACGGCGAAGCGTGGATCAGGACGGACCACGAAGTCACCTGAGGCCCTCGCCTCGGCGGACAGAATGCCCACCCCTCCATTCATGGCGAAGAGAAGCGCGCCGCCCGGGTCTTCGGCGATCCCGTAGATCATCAGGGCGTCGAAACCTTCGAACCGGGCCTCGGCCACCGAGACCGGAGCGCCCTCGCCGTCGGTGCGGAAGGTCAGCACGCGACGCTCGTTGGACACCCAGTGCACGCCATTCCGATCGATCTCGATCGAGCGGAAGCCCTCCTTGTCGGCGCGGAGAAATCGCACGCCGCGGCCGGTCAGCAAGACGTTGAGTCCGCTTTCGATGGTGCCCATCCAGAGTTGTCCCTCGCGATCGAACAGCAGGCACAAGGCGCCGGACCGGGCGCGATCGTTGCGCGACTCCACGGGAGTGAGGGCTTCGTCGGCGATGGTGAAGACGCCGGTGTTGGTGGCCACGAAGACGCGGCCGGACGGGGTCACGGCGAGCGCCCGCTCCCCCACCGAGGCCCCCTCGGGAAAGGGACGGGTCAGAACCGCATCCGGCGACCCCGCCATCAACGAGGAGACGCCTCGCGAAGAAGTGAAGTAGACCTTTCCTCGGCGCGCGGACACGTGATCGATGGGGACAACGACGCCGGGTGCGGGATGAAACTCGGCCGACTTTCTGAATCGGGTCCCCGCGCGGGAGAGCCGCAGCAGACCGTGGTTGCGGGTGGCGAGCCACATGGCCCCGGCCTCATCAACCGCGAAATCGTTGGCTTCGAAGGCGAGGGCGCCGTCGATCCCCACCTCCTGCCAGGCCCCGCCCATGTGGCGGAGGAGAATGCGTTCGCCGGCAAGGGCCCACAAGGTGCCGTCGCTCGCCTGCACAAAGCGCTTGACTCCGGCCTGGACCGCGGCCGGAGGAAGCGCCACCGCCTCGAAGTGATCGCCCACCAGCCGAAAGATCCCGCCGGCGGTGCCTACGACGAGGGAGCCCGAAGGCTCTTCGGCGATGGCCGAAACTTCCGAACGAGAGAGCCCCTGCGGCGCTCCGAAAGTCCGGATCACCGGTCCGCCGAGTTGAGCCACCCCCGCGGTGGTCCCCGCCCAGAGCCCTCCGTGTTTGTCCTGATAGAGGCTCAGCACCTGAACCGCGGGCAACCCTTCGCGCACGGAGAAATTGGCGTCGGGGGCCACGAATTGCAGTTTCGCGGCCAGGAGAAGGGCGGTCGCGAAACTC